>JAHDBN010000005.1:0-78366 GCA_020630335.1 Bacteriovoracaceae bacterium | reverse complement strand
ATTAATTAAAATCTACACAATCTTTTTTAGAGATAATTTTAGTTTCCTCTACAGCACCTTGTCCTTTGCAACTGCCGTGACTTAATTCAATTTTACAAACCTTTGAGAGGACTTCACCTTCTTTACCTTCGATGGCATAAAGAGCTGAAACATTATAATAATCAATCCCTGGCAAACATTCTTTTTCGCTTCTGTCATACTCAATTAAAACATCGTTTAGATTTGTAATGAACTTCAATTCTTTTTGAAGAACACTATCTGTCATAATTTCTCTAGTCTCGCTAACTGCTTGAGTCCTGTAATTAGCGCCTTCACCTATATGAATTTTGTTGCCTTTATACCGAGAATCACTGGCACATGATATTAAAAACAAGACTATTAGAAACTTCATAAACTTATCCTCTATTTATTGAATCGAAAACTTCATGTACAAGGGCCGATGATCACTTAATTTAATATGACGAAAAACTGCCGATTCATGAATATTAATACCTTTTGAAAACATTAAATCTAAACGCATTTTAAAAAACACATAATTTTTAAATGTCCACTCTTTATCTTTTTGCGCATCAATAAATCCAAAGTCTTTTCCACGCTCGATAATGTCTTTTCTATTTTTCTTAGAAAAAGTATTGAAATCACCTGCAATAATTGCGTTATGATAACGCTCACTCTCTTCAAAAATCTTCTCCGCTTGATCAAATCTTTGATAGTTAAATAATCGTGGATGGTTATGAGTATTTGTTAAAGACAACTCTTGATGACCAAGGCTAAAGTTTACTTGCAAAACTTCCTTAAAATATGACTCTCCTATTCCTTGATGTGGGAGAAGAAAAGATGAGAAATTCCTTGCAGGGTATCTTGAAAGAATAGCTACTCCAAAGTTTTGATTTTTATCTTTTTTAATAGTTGATGGGACATAAAAGTAAGCAAGGTTTAATCTCTTCGCCATCCTCCTAGCTTGATTTTCTTCGGATTTCACATCACCCATAACTTCTTGAAGTAAAATAAAATCAATCTCATTTTTTAAGTTCTTTCTTTTTTCAAAATAATCGATGATTTGATCTAACTTATTCCCATATTTAATATTATATGAAATTACTGAATAAGATTTCTTAGCTTCTGGGATTTTTTTTATAAAACTACCTGAGTAGATCTTTGCTTGTCCTAGCCCAGAAAAACAAAAAAATAGAAAGACAAAAAATTTATTTTTTAAATTTATCATTCTTTAATTTTGGCACGAAGTTATAAATAAAGATGCTTAGCACCAAAAAGTATTACCTATAAATAGCTTTCAAATAACTCTAAAGAATCTTGCCAAAAGCACCGATATATAACCGATGAAAACACTTTTCAGCTTTTTTATTTTTTTCTCTATCTCTTTATTGCATCAAGAATCAAAAAAGAATCAAAGAAATCTCGCTTCATCTGAAAGTGATCATAAAGTCATTTTTCTTTTACTTGATGGAGTAAATGAAACAATTTTCAAGGATTTATTAGATAAAGGGTCTCTGCCTCATTTTTCTCAAATGCTTGAAAATAAAGATCCTAATGGTTACAAAGGAATTTATACACCCGCTACATCTGTCTGGCCTTCTACTACTGGTCCTGGGTACGCACCATTTATCATGGGGCTTTACCCTCAGAAGTCTAATCTTACTGGAATAAGATTATTTAATAGAGAAACAAAAAAATATCGAATTTTTGCAGGAAGTGATTTACTTAAAATTAACAATGAGGTTAGCAAAGAGTTTCCTACTATTTATGAAGTTTTTGAAAAAGATCAAACGTTTAGTCAAACTGGATTTATTTTCAGACGAGGTTGGAAAGCTGATGGCTCATATATAAAACCTCATGCAAGCATTACTTCTATAACTGCTCTATGTGAAAAGTTAAAACTAGATGATGCTGAAAGTAAAATATACAAAACTGATTACAAAACAATCAATAGTTTTTTATCTAAAACCTCTGGCAAGAAAAGATTTCAGGGAGCTGCTGAGCGATCTTTTTTCAACGTAAAAAAACGGCTAGGTAAAAAAATGAATCCATTACATGTCGGGTTTCATTTAATGGCCTCAAGCTTTGAAAAAATAATTTTTCGTGGACGAAAATCTTTAAATCAACTTCCCAAATTTAGTTTTATGTCTCTTCATGCTCCTGACTCTATTGCTCACAAATATGGAGTTGGAGAAAAATATAAAAATGCAATCATCGAGTTAGACTTTATGGTTGGGTGGATTAGAGAATATTTAGAAATGATAGGTGAACATAATGTTTCCTTAATTATTTCATCGGATCACGGAGTAGATCCAGTAGAAAATGTTATTAAACATCACCATCGTTTAGTCGATCAAATTTCCGAATCATTATCATTAAAAATTAGAGACTCTGAGAAGAGATTTTCTAACAAGTTTAATCGAAAAATGAAAAAAGAACTTATTGATCATGATGGATTTTCTTCAATTTCAGGTAACGCTAATATGCAACTTTATCTTAAGAATGATCCACAATGGAAAAAGAAATTAAGTGATCTACCAAGTTTTAAAGGTATGAGATATTCACAATTCTTTCTTCCTTTAATAAAAAAAATAACGAAACTACAATCAACAGAAAACGTCTATTTTCAAATAAACCCCTCGCAATACATGATTCTTAATCAGGAAGGAGTAAGTCAAATCACGATGAACTCTGATAAAACTAAAGCATCCTATCAAGTACTTGAGGGGAAAGATCCTCTTTTTCATCAAAGCAAAGACCAAGAATTATTAAAAGCTATTAAAAACAAACAAACATTAAGTTTAGAACAATGGGCCATTATCACAAAAGATTCAAACTACCCTGACTCCATTCAACAAATTGTTCAACTACTCGATTCAAAACGAGGTGGAGACATTTTTATTGATGCAAAGGTTGGTTATGAGCCATGGGATGAAATGCAAGCTGGGGTCCATGGTGCATTACGAAAGGATCATATAAGAGTACCTCTCTTAATCTCTAGTAAAATTCTAGATGAGCAAAAAGCGAGACAATTCTTCAAGGATTTAAAAAGATTTCCTCGAACAGTTGATGTTTACCCTACTATATTAAAAGCGTTGGATACTCCAATACCAAGTAGCATTAGTTTTAAAAGAGACAAAAAAACCGTCACAATACCTGTTAGAACAGATATAGATGGTGTTTCACTTGATATTTGGAAATAAACCTTTCCTTAAGATTAAAATAAAAGAAACCGAATCCTTATTGGATTCTTGTAAACTCCCTTGTTATAATTCTAGATATGAAAAATAAAAAAGTCTCAGATTCTGTTATCGAAATGCGTGAAATGGTCATGCCCCATCATACCAATCCTCAAAATACAATTTTTGGTGGTACCGTTATGAGTTGGATTGATATAGCAGCGGCAATGTGTGCTGCAAAACATTGTAACAAACCTGTCGTTACGGTTCATGTTGATGAAATTCATTTCATCTCCCCTATTAAAGTTGGAGAACATGTTTTAATTAAGGCCTCTGTGAATTACGTTGGAAAATCAAGCATTGTTGTTGGTGTAAAAGTTCAAAGTGAAAACCCTTATTTTAATGAAATAAAGACAACGACAAGAGCATTTCTAACTTTTGTTGCTCTTGATAGTAATGGGAAGCCTACAGAGGTACCTCGACTTGACTTAGAAACAGAAGAAGAAGAAAGGCGTTATGAAAATGCCAAGCAAAGAGTTGCGGCTGCAAAAGAGTTAAGAAAAAATCTGATTAAATAACGTAAAAGCAATATTGTAAAAAAATGCATTCATTCTTAGCATACTTTATTCATCGTAAATTTCAAAAAATAAGAACAACTCCTAAGAAATCTCAAGAAAAAGTTTTAAGAAAAATCATAAAAAAATTATCGCGCACACAATGGGGCAAAGAAAAAGATCTGAACAGAGATGACACAATCAGAGAATTTCAAAGAAAAACCCCTATATACACCTATGAAAAATATGAAAAAGAAGTACTTCCTCTTTTAGAGGGTTCACAAAAACCTAATATTCTTTGGCCAGGCAGATTAAAATACTTTTGTATCTCAAGTGGCACAACGAGCGGAGAAAAGAAAATCCCTGTTTATCGCCAACAAATTATTTCTTATATTTTATCTGGTATTTACTCTGCATATCTCTTCATCTATGAAACGAAACAATATGATCTATTCAAAGGAAAAATCTTTCAGCTCTACGGCGCTGCTACTTTAAAAAAAATGAATAATCATTATTATACTTATATTGGTTATTTACTAAATTCCACAGTACCTCATTTTCTAATGAAATCTAAGTATCCCTCTAAAGAGATTGCAACAACTTCTCCTTGGCAGGAAAAAATTAAAAAAATTGTCTCTGATATCGATAGTCATAAAATTAATGTGCTGATAGGTACACCTCCTTGGGTCAATAACCTCCTTGAGCTATACAAAGAAGAAAAGAAGCAAGTATTCTCTGCTGCTCACCCAGAGTTAAAACTCTTTATCTATGGAGGATGTTCATTTGAGAAATATGAGAAGAAATTCTCCTCACTTTTTGGTTCAACTAATAAATTGTACTTGCAGGAAACATATCCCGCCACAGAAGGTTTAATGGCCTTCCAAGATACTTGGGATTTAGAAAATCCATTTACGAGAAAGCCGATGCTGCTAAATGTAGGAGCTAATATATTTTTTGAGTTTCTAGAGTTCAAAGACAGTAAAGTAAATCATTCAAAGAGATATTGGGTGGATGATGTGGAAATAGGAAAAACTTATAGTTTACTAATCACGGCAATCGGAGGAATGGTTAGTTTCTTAATTGGAGATAATGTAAAAATAATATCCAAGACTCCATTTCGAGTAATTTTTGCGGGAAGATCTAAGCAAAATATAAATCTTGTGAATG
The DNA here is from genome assembly GCA_020630335.1 of Bacteriovoracaceae bacterium. Lineage (GTDB taxonomy): Bacteria > Bdellovibrionota > Bacteriovoracia > Bacteriovoracales > Bacteriovoracaceae > JAHDHG01. The sequence continues at coordinate 73,469 of JAHDBN010000005.1, read as the reverse complement.
AACACATGGATTATAATACCTTGGAACTCATATTTAATGACTTAAATCAAAAATATTCCAATTGCTTTCTAGATTATGTCATATTACCTAAAGTTATAGATGGATATGCTCAATATCATTGGTATCTATCCACTCAGAGCCAGACAGAAATCACATCCGATGAGTTGATAGAATCTATCAATCATTACTCAAAATCTAGAAATCCATTCTATAAAAAATGGAGCGAAGCAGGGATACTAAAGACTGAAACAATTCGCCTAGTTCCAGAAAAAACGTTTTTGGAGTTCTTGAAAACTAAAAAATCAGTAGGTCAAAATAAAGTCCCTCATGTTATCTCAGAGGTGAATGCGCAAAAAGATTTTGAAAACTTCTTAAAAACCATCCCTATTTTCTGATGATTTGAAAATAAAATTCACTCCATCTAATGATTTCACTTTTCGCACCCAGGGGAAAAACTTATAGCTATTAGTTGATTTGACCTTGATTTCACTAAGTAAATAGCATGGTAGCCCAGGATAAGCATGATGAGCTTCATGATAATTAAAGTTAAAAATCCAATACTTTGAAAACCATTTTGGAAAAATCAAACTTCTTGAATACTCCGCTTGATCAACAAATCGAAGTGGCTCTACTTCAGCGTTTCCAGAGTGCTTCATCTGAATATGAGAATGTTGGCTCAGACTCAGAATTTCTGTAAAGGCAAAACTTAGCATCAACGCAGGTAGAAGCAATAAGCAAACTTTTTTAAAAAGAAAAAGTAAAGCAATATAGAGTCCCGAATACAAGAGCATTTCTTTTACACATCTTTCATATTCAGTCTTCGTTAAAAATCTCTTCAATTTTTCTAACTTCCAGTAAATTCCAAATCGATACCCTATTGTAAAAACAGGAATAAAAAACTTCCACGAAAAGTTTATGATTTTAATCTGCTTTGAACTTAAACGCTCATAAAACGTTTTTTCAGTAGTAGGATCTTTATCTCTATAACCTACCCATCTATGATGTAAATCATGAATTTTACGCCAATTATAAAAAGGAATGAATACAAAAAAAGATGCAAGATAGCCACCCATTAAGTTAGCCTTCTGTGATTTAAAAAAAGATCGATGACCAAATTCATGCATTAGAATAAAACACTGAGCGTAAAAGACTCCTCCAGCAATTTGACCACAAGAATACAAAAACCATCCAGATTTCAAAGTCAAAAAATGAATCCCCCCTAAAAACAAGGGAAGAGGTAATAACTGAAGAGCTGAAGCATTATTTTTTTTCATTTCTTGCTCTCAATCTTTTTTAACTCATCCTCTAAATCATCAATTCCTTTTACGAAAATATGCGTATAACAAGTCGACATCTTTTTCTCTTTATGAAAAATTACATGTTCTACAACTATTTCTTTTTTTTCTATTTTTTCAATCTTTGTTTTTACGTAAAAAACATTAAAAAGCTTTAATGACTTTTTATATAATATTTCATTTTTGACGATAACTGGCAGCGCTTTCTTTTTTAGCAGAAGAGACAAAACACTAAATTCAGAGAAAAACTCTAATCTTGCTTGATTACAATAATTTAAATATTTAGCATTATTAACATGAAAGTTAAGATCTAAATGCCAAGGCCATACAATAAACCGTGATCTTGAAGAGCTAGTTATTGAAATCTTCTTTCTCTCAAAAACAATATTTTTCACAATAACTAGAAGACTCTTAATCATATAATACCTTCTCCATGCTCCAAGTTAAATTTCCTAGTAAAAACGCTCCTAACCTCTGCAATTTTCTCATCTAAATTAGACTCATTCCAGTCTTCTGTTCGTATCATCGGCATAGTCTCAACAATAAATTCACCTGATTGAAAAATAAACCCCTCAAATGGATTATTTTCTTTCTTCACATTAAAAAACAATGGAAGAATATTGACTTTAGAATTCATGCCCAGCTCAAAAATACCTTTATTAAAAGGAGCTATATAGTGCTGAAAACGATGAGTTCCTTCAGGTGAAGCAATTAAGCTATACTTACTTGCTTTAAAATCTTGCAAAAGTTTTTGAAAGAAATGTTGCCTTTCTTTTCTAAATCTTCTGGTAGGAATAAAATGTGCTTTATGAGCAAGGTTTGCTAAAAATAAAGGAATTACGTTATTAGTTGCCTTACTAATAATATATTGAGTCCCTGGAATTCTTAAAGCTAAGATCACAAATATATCCAAATAGGAATTATGATTAAAAACATAGAGGACTTTTTCTTTGGGATATTCTTCTTCTTTGGGAATTTTCAACTTTACTCCTAAACCAAACAAAATTAACGAGCAAAAAAAAGGCGAAACATAACGATAAATAAAACGCGATAAAAACCCAAAAGATAAAATAAATAAAAAAACGGCTAACACCGCATTTATTGATAATAAGATAAAAGTGAAAGTAGCTCTCAAGTAAGCTACTATTATTTTCTTTTCTAATTTAAAACGAGGTCTACCAAGTTTCATAGTTGCTTTTTGCAAACAACTGTTTGCATTGCTAAATTCAATTTCTTTTCAAACAACAATATTGGCCACAAAAGAAGTTGGAAAAAGAAATAAGGAACAATGATTTTATCTAAATTTAACCCTTTCCCTAATATTTTAAAATAAGATCCTGCAAACAAATAAAAATAAGACGGGAATGCTCCATAGGGCAGATACTCTTCCACTTCTAAGCCATTTTTCTCAAGCATCTCAACAAGATGTTCTTTATCAAAAAGTACTGTGTGCTGAGGAGCCTGCACACCTGGCCACTTTCTTTTAAACATTTTATAACTCAAAGAGTCTAGTCTTGGTACCTCTATTACAACCCTCCCCTCATCTTTTATTAATTCTGCTGCTTTCTTTATAGATTCAGTGGGGTCATAGCAATGTTCTAAAAAATGCCACATCGTAATCAAATCGAAAGAATCTTTTTCAAGTTTTTCTTGTTCATAAAAAAGTCCACAATGAAAATCTATTTCTGAGAACCTTGGATATTCAAGATCTTCTTTAAAGTCTACTCCAGAAATCGAGCAATTAAACTTATCTTTTAAGTGAAGTAAGAAAGTACCAACAGCACACCCTACATCTAAAACTTTTGTTTCTTCACTTATCTCTACGAAACGACTCACGATTTTTTCTTTTTCCCTATCATGCTTATTCATCGCATTTTCATATAAGGGAGTTAAAAAACCCCAATTTTTCTTCTTTCGATGTGCAATGTATTCAGAATCATAAAAATATTTAATGTCATCCATACTTACTCGAGGGTTTTGATAAGTAAGTCCACACTTGTCACAAGTAACATAATGAAATTCTCCTTCTTTACCCGTAAGATCTTCTTCGCCCATTAGTAAAAATGTTGCTTCTTTTGAGCCACAGAGATAACAACAAATTTCTTCAAATTTATACTTTGAAGAATTAGATAATTTCTGAAAGCTTTCTTGTAAATTCATTTTATAAACCTTTTGCATATCTTGCTCCCGCCACCACTAATAATAAAAAACATTGTAAAACTTGAGCTTTACAAGAGGATAACTTTTTATTTTTTTCTAAAATTTCAGGTATTAGCATTGAAAAGAAAATAAGCAATGGAGCATAGCTTATATCTCTTAGTACTTCCATCTCAATTATGTATGTAATGAATGGATATTTTAATAACGAAATAAATTCTACTAGTATTGTTTTCTCACTTACTAGATATAGCAGGAAAGAAACAGCCACGAAGCCAAACAACATTAAGGCAGAACTTAACCCTAGTTTAAAGTAAAAACAAGTAAAAGTAAGAACGCCTAGATAAATAATCACTATGCGAATTTTTTCTAGCATTGGAAGAAAGTCAGTTTTTCGAACTCGATCGACATAACGACAAAAATAATCATCTAAAATACGAAAAAACAAAAAGAAAATTAAAAGTACAAAGTATAGAGCCGGATCCTTAAACTCCTGAAAAATTAAAAAGATAAAATACAAGGGTAAGAAAAACCAAGGAAACAGCGTAAACCTTTGAAGGAAATACTCAATTGCTCCTTTTAGCACCTAACTACTCCATTAGTTCCATCAATCTCTACTATCTGACCATCTTCTAATAGTTCTGTTACTTTCTTGATTCCTACTACAGCAGGAATTCCGAACTCTCGAGCAACAATAGCACCATGAGATAACATTCCACCACGTTCAACTATCAACCCTGAGATTAATGGGAATGCATACACCCATCCGGGATCAGTTTGAGAGGTTACAAGTATATCTCCTTGTTCTAACTTTTCTATCTCATGAATACTTTTCAGAACTTTTACTGGAGCTTTAATTACTCCTGCACAAGCTGGCAACCCTACTAAACTACCATCCTTTGATCCTTGTGGTTCACTTGAATAAGTTTGAAGTTCTAATCCATGATCAAATGTATAAAAATTATCAAACTCTATATCTTCAGACTTCTCTAATCTCTTCTTACGTAAAGACACAAGATCTCTAATGTAGTCCTTGGACATATCCTCTCCTGCAAGTATTCGAGAGATTTCATCATACTCTAAATAGAAAATATCATGAGACTCTAATCCCAGATTATTCACAAATAACTCTTCACTGATTTTCAGAAGTACTGATTTGAAATGATGATATAACTTTGCTTGCTTGAGACGAACTCTTTCTCGACAAGAAATTGAATACATAGTTAGCTTTATAGTAGCTTTTAATATTAAATTATAACAAAAAGCTTTAACGGGATTCTTGAAAACCTCTTTTGTTTTCTGTGAAATTTCTTTGGATAATACCTTTTGTGCTTCATGGTTCTTCTTGAATATTTCTTTCGGATTTCTTTGTTCATTTTGCAAGTAAAGTTTTAGCATCTCAATAAAGCTCTCAGGCCTCTCAAGATAATTGTCTAAAAAGAACGTCAATTCTCCAGAACATCGAAAACCAATTTCATTTAAGTAATCATTTATCAAAATAAATATTTTGTTATTTTTATGCCTTAGTTCTTTCCAAATAAGATCTGCTTCATTTTCATTAAACCATGAAACAAGAGATTCTTTCTTTATCTCTTCAGAAATATTCCAGACTTTTAAAATTGGTTTATTAGATACTAAATCAGGTATCGCTTGGATTAATCCATTTTGATAACCTTGTGCTTTATCTTCATCAATTTCTTTACAGATTTTTCCTAGAAAACCATGAAATAACATTGCAAATAAATCTGCAAATGAAGCATTCTCCCATAAATTAAAACGTATATTAAGAAATTCATGAAACAAGCCCGAGTGTTTATTCTTACTAGCTGACACTTCTTTAGATGCATAAGCATCTACTAGATTCTCAATAAACTTCACTTTTCTAGGCAAAAGAAGTAAGTGGGTGAATACATTAAACAGAAGTAATCCTAGTTTCCACCAATTTTTAACTTTTACTTTTTTCTTGGAGTTTTGGTAGCCAACAAAGTCATCAAAACTTGATTTAAAAATTGATTTTACTGGAGCTAAATCAATAACATTATGAATAGAAGACATATTATAAAACATTTTATGTCCCCAAATTCCTATTATATTATAAAAATATTGATCAAACTGCTGAGTTTTTTTGAGAATACCTAACTTTAAAGATAAGTTCTTAAAATAATGATAATAAGATCGCCTTGCAATTGAATATAGCAGTGGTGATAACTTTTCGGGATAGTTCTCATTAACATTCGTGTTAGACCATTGTGTCTTTGTTTTAATCGTTGTAATTGGCCGCGACTGGACAATGTGGTAATTCTTACCATCATATACCCATTCTATATCTTGTTCTTCATCATTATAGATGGTTAAAATTTTTTGGGTTATTTTAATTAATTCCGCCAAAGGCAAATCATCTCTTTCAGGTATTTCATCTTTAGGAAAAGAAATACTTTCAGGATCAACTTCACCCTGAACTAGTTTCTCTGCATGGCCTTGAACATATTCGACTAAACAAGAGTTTTCATCAATCGGTGACTGAGTAAAATAAACACCAGCAAACTCAGGTTCAATCATTCTCTGAATAACAACTGCTACCCCACCTAATGCTTGTTTATTTTGTTCGTTATAGGTAGTAACTCTTTGATTTTCTATAGATTTCCAGCATAAAATAATGTTTTTTAAAACTTCCTCTAACTGCTTTTTAGTAATAAAAGATTCTAATAAACCTGCAAAAGAGAAATCTTTCCCATCTTCTCCCACGGCAGAACTTCTTACCATGACATGAGTACACTCAAGTGAATCAATAAATCTCTTAATTTCTTGACTTAGCTCTTTGGAAATTTCTTTTGTCTCTAAATAACTATAATAGTTCTCTGCATGCAAGATCATTCCTGCAGGAATATTAATTTTTTCTTTTTTTAATAGATTAAGATTAAAGGCCTTTCCTCCAATTTCATTCAAAGGAGCAGCGGATTCACCAATATAAGAAAAACTCATTAAACACTCTCCTTGATTCTCAACCTAAAAAGAATTGTAGAAAAAATAAAATGAGTCATAAGGGCCCCAAAAAACAATATGACAAAAGTCGAAAAGCCTAGCCCTTTAAGATAGCAATACATTAAAGAAACACCTAGAGCTGAATCTGCTTTATCTATAAAATTAAAGAAAAACTTATTTTTAGTCGCCTTCTCCCCTGGAGCAATACCCATTTTTCTTTTCATAAATGAATTCGGCAATTCAAAAAACACAAAACTCAAGCCTAATAAAAAACCTGTTAACATTTTATCTTGAAGACTTGAATCATATAAAGAAAACATCGTATAAAACAAACTTGTGAACACTCCCACAAATAAAAAACCACGCAAAGTTTTGTTTTTCCCAAATGTTTTTTCATGAATCGGAATTTTAAGCATTGGCCAGACATCATATTTGACAATAAACATATGCAAAACATTTGCTAAAATAAGTGGCAAGTAAGGATCAAAGAATACTTTATTCATAAAATCCTTTCTTTCTGATTAAAATTGATAACATTACGAACTAACTGGTCAAGAAAACTATAATGCCTTAACTGATGTCCTAGTAAATAGAAGACTAATCTCGAAACGATAAAATCACTTAAGACTTCCTTATACCCTTCTCGCCATTGAGCTGGCAGAATATCCTTATCCGACCAAAGCTTCCTATGGAGTTCACTGATCTCATCAAAAGACATTTTAAGATTAGGAGAATGCAGACAGAAAAGATAGAGCTCAAGGATATCTCTGTGAGGCAATCCGCTAGTCGCTAACTCCCAATCATAAAAGTAAAACTTCTCATCATTGGAATACGCAATATTACGAGGGTTAAAGTCATTATGTATACAAACCTTGAAAAGAGTATTTTCTTTATTAGAATTGTTCTTAAGATAGTTTAAACTTTTATTGAATAAATCTTCTAATCCTGGATATCTCTTCTCATACTGATCTCTTAAGATTTCAATTGAATATTCACTAAATTCAAAAAGAGTTTCTTTACTTTTCGATGTTTCAAATTTTTCGATATCGAACTCGTTTAAATCTTTATGAAGTTTCGTTACTTGAGTGATGGCTTTTGTAATAAGGCCGTCATCCCACAAATGAACATCATTTTCTGAGTTCATCACTTTCATTTCAGATGTATTCAAGTATTGCATCAAGATAAAATATGTTTCAGAGTCCTCATTTAAATATGTACCATAAACTCTAGGGACAGAAACAGTCTTATTTTTTTTGAAAAATTCACAAAGAGCAAGTTCTCGTGAATGACAACCAATAAACTCACTACTCTCTTGATACATCATAAAATACTTTGCTAGCTTCGGATCAATCATACCCGTCATTAAATACATGCAATTTAAAGTTTCCCTACTTGTTGCTTTGTTTTTTAAAATAGCATTTTCTTTCTTACCTTCAGAGAAAATTTCCCAATGACTAAAACCAATTGCCTTTGGTGTGTTTTTAGATGAGAGCTCCATAACGATGCCATTGCATTCGGTAAGGTTTTCAATAAACGTTATTTTTTCATTCTTTTGAATAATTTTATTATTCTGAAAAAAAGAAGTATCTAGTTTTTTTATATCTAAATAATCAACGGGCTTGTTGCGACCAAGTCTCTCATGAGCTATTGCGAATTGCCCTGAAACCATGGCTGAGATCGTAGAAATTTCTAGGCCTAGGGCAAAACCGGCTATCAGTTTCGCAAATCTTTCAACCTTACCAGGCCCATAACAATCCATCATTTGAAGCACAGCTTTCGCCTGAGGCAAGCCAGTCCCCCCACCAACTGTACCAATAACCAACTTAGGTAATTTTAAGCTGAAATATATCCCTTTTTCATGTGGTTCTAATTGTAAAAATCCTACTGATGATTCAACAAGACATGCTAAATCTTGTCCAGCGGTAACAAACATTGCAGCAATTGCATTTGCTACATTGACATTATTTCCTAACATTCCATCAAAAGTCGTTAATTGATATGAAATATTAAACCACTTCAAAAGATCTTTTGCTGACACTTTTAATTTTTTCTCTAGAATTTCATGAGATAAAAAGCATTCAGCAACAACATCAACTCCACGCCCTCCTTGTATAGAAGCATAAGAGATTTTTTTATCTGATGCCCCATTGCCTTCTAGTACAAAATCTTTGATCTTAAAATTTGCAGATTTAAAGAACTCTTTTTCTATCCACAAACAAGCATGCCAGGTACAAATCGTTGTCATGTTTTGTCCAGATGCATCTCCTGTGGTGTAGTAAAATTTAGAGTCTACATTTTTCCCCATCAAGTTTGTTTTAATCTCAATAAGATTAGAATGTTTGGAATATTTCTTTAGATAAACTCTTAATTCTTCAATCTTTTCTTGAATCCAAGTCGAAAAATAATTCGCTTCATACAAGTTTTCAAATTGAAAAATAGGAGCCCTCAGCATTCTTTGTTTTTGAACAATTGCTTGGAAACCACCAGAGGCCCTAAGGATCGCAGAACCTCTGTTCATACTTGCGACAAGAGCACCTTCTGTTGTCCCCACTAATGTAAAAATATTTTCAACCGTACCGCCTTCGTGCTTCAAAGCGATAGGCCCTACAACTCCTGTAGGAATATTATAAGTTCCAATAAACGATTCAATATTAGAAGACACTGCCTCGCTACTCAAAGATGATCTCTCAAAAGTACTCGTATCTACTCCCAAAGAATTCAAACATTCAAGTCTTGCTTCACGAGCCACTTCAGAATTAATTCCTTTAAATTTTCGAAGCATAAGAATATTTTCTTTCAAATTCTTTTGCATCTGTTCTTTATTGATCATAATATCCTTGAAAAAGCACTCTTGTTGTAAAAATCTACCCTAGACACTAGAGCATAAGAAAATACATAATTTTCGTCATTAGCTTTTGTTAATATCTTAAAATACTAGATTAGAAACGATCAAGCTATTAAAGAGTCTTTTCGATAAGAGGGATTCGCTAGTACTTGATGAACATAACTGACTTCAAAGCTCAAGATATGCAACAAATATTTTTATTGCTTTCCAAAGTATCCTTCAGTCACTAACGTACCCGCAGGAATAATTGCATTATCAGGAACACGTACTCCTCGCATAATACAGGCTTTTTCTCCAATCCTTACATTATTTCCCACAATGCATTTTGTCCCAATTGTTGCAGATTTTTCAATGATGCAATTCTCACCAATAACTGCATCATTTGAAATTTCAACCAATTGTGCTGTCTTAGTATTTTTCCCTATCGTTGTACCAAAATTTAGATTAATTCCCCCACCTAACATGACATTATCGCCTATTCTGATTTTTCTTAGAATTAGCGTTTCTCCAACAATGGCATGGGACACAAGCGTTGCAAATCCCCCAATTGTTACATCTTCTCCAAGCTCTACCATCTCAGGATCGCAAATAAATGCATTTGCTGCGATCTGAAATGAATTAGAAACTTTAGTTCTAAACATCTTTAGCATAAAAAATTGTACAAAATGAAAGGTAGAGAAAAACTCAGAAATCAAAGGTAAAGAGAGAGGCTTTTTGATATAAAACTTCAAAGTCCAAACAAGTACATTTTTCTCTTTCAAAGAGTATTTCCCCTCCTCTAACTTAGGTAACATATAATAGATAACGAGAGGAATAATAAGAAAACTTATCAAAAAGACATATAAAGATACTATGATAGACCAAAATGGTGAGTTTATTATTGTTCCTAAGCTCCAAGCTAAATACAAGCAAAGAATTATCAGTGCAGAGTTATAAAGCACATTAATAATATCTAGATAAATTAATATATTTCTATTAGATCTTTTCATCTTTAGTTTAGATTTCTATTCTCTCATTAATAATCAAGCGAGGTTTTCTTTGTCCCGTTTCGTCTGTAACGAAATACTTTTCTTCAATTTTTAATCTATAAAACTGCAAAGGCTTAATTGTACCATTTGCTCTTTCCTTTTTATAATCTAAGCTTATTTCTTGCAACTTTTCTTCAATTTCAAGTAATGTGTTATTTAAATCGTTACTATCATAGTTATCATCTTTGCAATAAAAATAAATCCCTAGAGATAATCCATCCTGAGAGAAGGAAAAAAAATAACTTATGTCTTGAAATTTCTTCACAAAGCCTAGTGTAGCTTCTATTAATTCACCTTCACTTAAGCGAATAATACCCAATGAAATACTAGCCGATGTTTTATGTGAAAAAACTAAGATTGGGCTTCTGGCAAAAAAACCATTGCACTTTACGACGTCTCCGATTCGGTAACGAACAAGGCCCATTACATTAGTAAATAAAATCTCATAACATTTCCCTTCTTCCAACTCCCAAGGTTTTATGATGTTTCCAGCGATAAGTTCTTCTCCTTCGGGTATGAATTCCAAAAGAGTTCCTCCTGGATGGTAAGTACATCCTTCTTGATCCAAATTATTTTGGACCGTTACCCACCCTTCCGTTGCTGAATAAATCCCATCCACAACTTTTACCTTTTCATTTAATAAAGATTTTAGTTTCGGTAAAGAAAGTTTGCACACAGATGTAGTCCATGTTGTCATGGTTAGAAGTTTAGGCCATAAATCAATCCCTTGAATGTTATTGCTAGATTTTAACTCCTTAAGGAATATGCGTCTTTCTTTTGAAAGCGCTATCCCAGATTTCTTAATAAAGTTCTCATCTAATAAATCATCTATTATTTCAGATAAGTGAGTAAAAACTTGAGATAAAAAATTAATTGCTATAGGTGGGGTTACAGAAAATATCGCTGACATGTCTGCGGCAACAGCGTAGTGATAAGCATACTTTTTAAACTTCTCTTTTGAAGTAAAAACATGAAATGGTATAGAGTAAAAAAACTTTAAATAAAAAGGTAATGTTTTATATGTAAAATTACCAATAGTCCCAGTTCGTACGTTTGCTTTTATAAAACTAGCAGAGCTTAAACTAATTAAATACAAAAACTTCCCTTTTCCTATATCATATTTTTTAGTGAGATAATGAACAGTCGGTCCAGTAACTAATTGATATTGCTTCTTATATTTATTAGTAATTAAAAACGGCTTCATTGTTCCATTTGTTCCTGAAGTCATTGCCGCAAAAAGAATTTTTTCATTATTAAGCTTGCTTATTCCAGTTCTCATACTTTCTTGAATAACTTTTTCGTACTGCTCATAATTTGAAATGGGAAAATCTTCTAATTTCGACTTTCTTGAATAACCTTTCTTGCCCCAATAGGAATCATCAAAAATGAGAGTAGAGATTGTCTTTTCCCAATTCTTTTTAAAAACCTCTTCAATATTCCGACAACTAGATTCAAACTTTTTTGCTTGCAACCTCGTTCCCCACTTCAAGCAAGAGTTAAGAAAGCTCATTGGAATCAATCCTTTTATCTAACCACTCTAAAAACACTTCAAATTCACTCTCAAGTGTAAAAGAAGGCTCATACCCTAATTCTTTAGACGCTTTCGCTATAGAAAGCGTCTTATCTCTTCCTAAGTTGCATGCAATATAGGGATGCAGTACAGATTCATCATCTATTCTCAAAAAACTTTTCACCCACGACAAAACCTTTAAGGGATAAAATAATAAAGCAAATGGAAGATATACTTCTTTAAACGGCACTTTCCTTCTCTCTAAAATTCTTCTAAATAATCCACTCATCTGAACTTCTTCTTTATTTGCGATATTAAACACATGGTTCCCTTTCAGGTTGGACTTAATGGAAACTAAAATAGCATAAACCATATTTTGTATTCCAGTTACACTCGTACTCGCTTCAGGTTTCTTTAAAACTAGTAATGTTCTTTTTTTTATTAAATTTTTTATAGTATTTAGTAAAACTAAATTGCCTGGTCCGAACACCGTACCTGGTCTCAATATAATCATCTTTTGAAAGTTCAAAGAATTGTTTAGCATTAAAAATTGTTCCGCATTAAATTTCGACTCAGCATAATGTGTTAAAAATCGAGCAGGTATATCATCTTCTTTTATTTCTTTTTTATTTTGAGAACTCAAATAAACACTTGGACTTGAGATGAATATAAAATTTTTGCAACTAAGTTTCTGAGCTATCTCAACAATATTTTGTGTTCCATCTACATTTATTTTTTGGAACTTCTTTTTAATATTAGACAATCCTGTCCTTCCTGCAAGATGAACTACGGTATCAATCTCTTCGATCCCCTCTAAGATTTTACTAATATCTTCCTTACTGCTTATGTCTGCTTGAATGAAATTCTTAGGCGGAAAGTTTCTGCGTTTCAACGAAGATCGTGATGTCAGAAAAACTTCAAAGCTATTACTTTCTTGTAACTTCTCTACAAGGTGGCTAGCTATAAATCCATTAGCTCCAGTTATAAGTACTTTATGTTTTTTCATTGAATTCAAGCTTAATCATTCCCCTTCAAATTACTCTAAATCACTTTATACTGAAAAATTTATCATAAAGAGATTTATCAAGCATTAACTTATATCAAGGAAGATCTTAATACTTTTGTTAAATACTAGCCCCTAAGGATTCTTATTTCTTGATGAAAAAATAAGATTGAAATCATAATAATCACCTTTTGCATCCTCCCAATAATTGATAGTTAAACTATTGATTATTGATAATTGATGCGCTGTGACCGTCAAATTCCCTGTGTAAACTTCATACGACAAAATCGCGCTGTAGTAATAAATATTAAAGATAGAAAGTGAGTTGACGATAAGAAGAGTAATGTAAAAAGATTACCACTTACTAGAGTTTGCATACAATATCGATAAGGGGAACTAGATGAAAAAATTATTTACTCTTATATTAACTTTATTCATTACATCTTGTAATAATGAAAATGCTCACTTGTTTGATGGAGAAGAAAATAAAACTTCTACTGAAAAACTATCTGATCTAATTACCTCTAAGAGTTTAGACACAATTATTGGAGATGGAGATTGTTCAGTAGACCCATGTGAAGCAGAGCTAGGAGATCAAATAATGTATCATTTAGAGGTCAGTAATCTTGGTCCAAGTGAAAATACAAATGTTTTTATGTCTGATTTGTGTCCAGCTGGTTCTGACTATATTTCTCATTCTACTTTTTCAGGAACTTTCAATCCAACAACAGGATTGTGGAACATTGGAACCATCTCCGTAGGAGAACAAGCTGATTTATTTCTGGCATGTGAAATAATGACAGATGCCGGCATCATAGAAAATATAGTCGAAGCTCCCATTGGTGACTTAGAAGACCCTAGTGATGATGGAAATGATTTAGAAGAAATTACTGATATAAAAGAACTCTTCTGTGACTTAGATATATCATACACCTCTATTACATGCCCATTTGGTCTGTATTATCATGATGAAACTGCGCTAGGAATTACTGTGCAAGGAATCTACTATCCGTTTAATTCTCCTGTTATAGTAAGTAATTCAATCACAGGTTTTATCAATGGGATAGACTATCTAAATGAAATAAATGCTATTTTATCTTCTTTGGGCTGGCCCAGTATAGCTTCTGTTCAGTCTTCGACTCCATTTAGTATTGATGATGGAATTTCAATTATAACAGGGGTTAGACTTAATAGAACTCCTAATCCTTCATGCTTAGCAACAATACTAATAGATTTTGATGAAAATTTTCTCAGGGATCCTTTTAGTTGTCATTATTGATCGCGCTCCATGAAGTAAGTATCATAAGTAAGAGAGCAGAGAAAATCTCAAAAGGTTTTTAAAAGTGGGTAAGCAATTACTATGTTTTTTGGTTGAATTCAAGCTTAATAATTCCCCTTCAAATTACTCTAAATCAATTTATACTGAAAAATTTATCATAAAGAGATTTATCAAGCATTAACTTATATCAAGGAAGATCTTAATACTTTTGAGAAATACGAGCTTCTAAGACTACTTATTCCTTCATTAAGAAAATTGACTATTTTTTGTGGCATTTTCATTCCCTCTTATTTTTTTAAAATATTTGTAAGTACCCAATTTTACTAAAGAGAAGAAAAAAATCTGAATCATAAACCAAATAATCTCTTGTTTTACTTTAAACTAAATATAGGGAATGAGCGAGATCACCACCATGAAAAAGGAAGAACTTGTGACTCATAAAAACAATATATAGGGACCCCTTAAAGGAATCGCCATAATGGTGATTCCTCTTGCCCTTCCCCAAAATGGGCCTAAGAGTTTTACTTTTAGGCCTATTTTATTAGAATAACTTTCGTGATTCTAATATTATTACCTTTATTTTCTATTATCTTAAGAGCTTTAGACCATTTAGAAAAATCCAGCTTGGCTTATGTTTTAGTATGCTTAAGTTTCTCGTTATTTTTTTATTATTCAAAAAAACACATTACTCCTAAAAATTTCCTCATATCATTTTTTATCTCTGGCTTGCTCCTTCTTGGATCTTCTCCACTTTTAGAAAACGATCAGTATCGATATTTTTGGGAAGGAAAAGTTCTCTCTCACTTAGAAAACCCTTACCTAAAGCCACCTGTTCATTCAAGCTTGGATTTTATTAACTACCCTGAGAGATCTCTTATTGCCTATAATAAACTCACAACTATTTATCCGCCCCTGGCCTTATTATTTTGGAGAACTTTTTCCTCCTTCTCTTATCAATACATGCTCGTCATTAATCAGTTTCTCTTTCTTTTGCTCTCAATGGCTCTTATGCATTTTTTAATGAAAAAGCATATCGATTATTTTCAATTATCTTTGCTCTCAATGATGTTATTAAAAGAGTTTGTTCAATCAGTGCATATTGATTTGCTTGCAGCATTTCTATTTGCTTACTTTCTGTTATCTAAAAACCAGGGCTTTGCTTCATTTCTCGCATCTTTTTTCACTAAATTACTTAGTGGTTTAATAATTCCCTTTTTATGGCTCAGAAACAAAGCTCAAGCAATGAAAATAATTTTATGGCTAGTACTTTTATCAGCTGTGTTCTTTTACTTCATTCCTGTCTTACAAACACAAGATGCTGGAAGTTTATCTTTTATCAAAAACTGGAAATGGAATGCTGGGCTCTATGAGTATTTTCTACACTTTAATCTAAGCCATCAAACAAGTAAAAACATAGCAAGACTCATCTTTGCTTTATTCTATATCTTCACATTACTTCAATACAAAAATAATAAACTCGGATTTAACCAAGCCATTGCATTTATATTTGCTCTGCTCTTTTTCTGTGCTCATGTCTATAATCCTTGGTATGGTATTTGGTTATTTATTCCTGCTTATCTAGCAAAAGATAAGTATTTAGTTCTTTATTCCCTCACTCCTTTTTTAGGGTATATAAACTTTGAATATCAAAACCTAGAGCTTCTTATTTCACTTCTGACTCACGGGGTTTTTATATTTTATTTATTTTCTAGAATAAAGATAAAGAGAATATAGTATTTTAATGGATGCTTTCAAAGAGCCAACTAAAGTTCCTGAAATCTTTGATTGCCCTATTCTTTTTTTATAACTAGCTGGTAGCTCTGAAATTTTTAATTTATCTCTTAATGCCTTAAGCTGCATTTCTATTGTCCAGCCAAAGTTTGTATCAACCATACCTAGTTTCAAAAGTTTAGATTTCTTAATGACTCTCATTGGCCCTAAGTCACTAAACTTATAACCACGAGGGTAAAGTAAGCTCATGACAAAGCAGGCAAACTTATTACCTAATTTGGCATGAATGAGAAGTGCTCCCTTCTCACTCTTTCCTAGTAAACGAGATCCAAGAACAAAGTCATATCCATCATCAATTTTAGAAAAAAGTTTTAACAAATCTTCTGGATGATCAGAATAATCTCCATCTATAAACCCGATACTAATATCTTCTTGATATTTAGAATATACATAATCAAGGCCTTTTAAACACGCACTTCCGTATCCGGCCCTAGATTCGTAAAGATAACTTACATGATGTTCAAGAATAATCTTTTTACTCTCATCACTTGAAGCATTATCAACAACAATGATTTCATCGAGTTTAAGTTTCAATAAGTCCTTTAAAACAAAAGGAAGACTCTTTTCTTCGTTATAAACTGGAATAATCACAACTCTTTTCAAATTTTCCCCTCAAGAAAACTGACTAGTTTTTTCTCTGATTCAAGATTTATCTTTTTCCCTTCATAGAATTCTTTTAATCGATACAAATCTTTTTCAATATCAATATCAAATAAGTCTTCTCCATATTTAAGGTTTACTCCAGCACTCTCTAATCTGCTAGCGAGATCATCACTTGTAAATCCAGTGGAATATCGAATATTAGAAAAAATACTTAAATCTATACTTGAAGGAAATCCGAAGTAATAAAACCCTCCATCATCACTTTTAGATAAATAATATTCAAAATCATTTTCAAAGATTGATTCATCAAGATGTGGTGTATCTGTTCCTAAAATTCCAATTCTTTCATATTGATCTCTTAAGACTAAAAGTGACTCAACGATAATGTCTCCTAAGTTGTGTTTTTTTTGAAAATAAACATTGAGATTTTTATAATCGACATGTTTGGTACTTCCTTTGGATTGAATAGACCAAAGCGTATCATACATAACAGTTTTTTCTTTTATTACCTCAAAACAATTTCTGTTAAACTCATCAACTATTTTGGAATTCATTGAAGCTCTTAAACGAGTCTTAGAAGAAACATCATCATAATATTTTGAAAAAACTATTAAGCATTTACTCATATTCTGAATTCAGCTCCAAGTTTTCCTCATACTCTTTATTAAGCATTTGATGATCCTTTCCTCTTCTATATTGAAACTTAAGCTTCATATTTAAAAATGCTTGCCTGAAAAAACCATTTTTTTCAAACCTAATCGCTTCAGTAGTTGAGATGGCATGAAGTCTTTCACCCGAACCAATTTTTTTAAGTTTTTCACATAAGGCCGTATCTTCAAAAATATCTAACTCGGGCACATAACCAATCTCTTCTAAAACTCTTTTCTTAGCAAAGATACAATGATCGAGATAATAAACTTTTCTCATATCACCTCTTATCTTATTAGAGTAAAAAGATGTGAATTTATATAGAAAACCTAATGTATCGAAAGCATGAGTAAAAGCTCCCCAAACGAGCTCGTTAGATTTCATTAACAGCTCTTCTATACCTTTTCTTTCTATAAGACTTCTTGGGTGATGTAATAAAATCATATCGCCCCGAGCATTTTTTATCCCATGATTTAGTCGTATTGCTCTAGAATTCGTTCCCTTAATAATAATTGTTACGTTTTCAGCGAAAACTTTTTCTAGATCTTCTTTATCGCTAGTAACAATAATTTGCTCTACATCATCAAAATTGTAGTTTTTGAGACATTTGTTGACTAATTTGTCTTGTTTTAAAGATTTAACGGGATAAACAATAGATAGTAGCATTTTCTGAGACATCTATTTAAAATGTAACAATAATAAGTTAGATTTCGAATACATATTTAGGAGAATACATATGATTAAATCAATTTTAATGCTTGCACTTATCTGCTCTTTAAATATTTGGGCCTCTGGCGGAGGTGGTGGCGGTGCTGCCAGTGTGTCTGAAGATGATCTTTCAGAATTAATTGATGAAGCATCTGAAGAAGTCTCTGAAGATGAAGAGTTAGTAAAAAAGAAAAAAGAAGAAAAATCTAAAATCGAAGAAAAAATCGAAGATACTTCAGCTCAATAATAGACCTGATAGAAATTCTTAGCATTTATTTTTTTTGACAACATAATTTCAAGTACTTAAGTCTAAAAAAAACCATGTAGTCCCAATATGCACTTATTGGCAGAGCATAATCTTTTAGCTAAATTTATCCTGTTTAAATCAATGTGTTTGGAAAACACTAGAGTTTCTAGAGGGAGAAATTATGAATATCGTTGTATTATTTACTTTGTTTTTAGCAAGTTTTACATTTGCTTCGACTGACCCAAATGTAGTTGAAGGAAAACTTGAAGCACCAACAACAGCACCAAAAGTTAACCCACTAAATGTAAGTGTTAAGTCGACTTTTAAAACAAATGTGCATGGAGTTTGGTCTTTTTTCTCTAGAGGTACTGAAATTCCTGATCAGAATATATTTTTAAATGAAATATCTATGGATAAAAAGTTTAACGTTGGAAAGTTCGCTGGCTTTAATGTAACGACAACTCCAAAAGCAAGTGCTGCTTTCTTCTTGGGAGGAGATCTTCCTGAGTCTGATACTTTAAAGTCTGGTAGTATTGGTAATAAACTATCTTTGGCGACTCAGAAAGGTAACTTAAGTTATGGAATGAACTTAGATGCTAGTTATAATACAGGTTATACTATTAGAATGAGAGATCGAAATGGTGATAACGCTGAAGAAGCTTATAAAAGAGATAACACAAATACTAAGATTCAAGCAGATATTTTTGCGAGTATTTTAATTGATCCTCAATATAAGCTCTCAGGAGAAGCGAAAGTTATTAGATATAACAACTCTTCAAACTACTATCCTGACTTCAGAAATATTCCAGCTCCTAACTTTGCTAATATGTCGACAAAAGAAGCAGATCATACAAGATATTCAGCAGCCATCACAAATCAATTTATTGCATCTAAGAATGTTTCATTTGAAATCCCTCTTGAATTTCAAGTGAGAGATTACGATACATTAAACGCCTTCACTACAGGTTGGGGAGCATCTCCAGATGGAGTAACTAGCCTTAGATATATCTATGGTGGTGGACTTAAGGGGACATTTAAGATGGGAATGTTCACTCTAAAAGGTGGATTTGAAATTGGAAGATACGACGAGCAAAGAGTATCAAACTCAGCACTTCGAGGTGAGATCTTAACAGTTGAATCTAGCTTAAGTACTGCAATTACAGATAAAATTACTTTTGATCTAAGTTATGCTTTAGAAACTGACGATTGGGCACAAGATGCTGAATATGTTGGAGATGAAAAATACGATACTTACGGGGCAACTCTTACAATAGAAAATCCATTCAACGCTCCTATGACAGCAACTATGGGTTATGAAATAGAAAATGGTGGTTGGGCATCAAGATTTTCAGCAAAATCAGCTAGCTTAAATCTAGCTTTTAAACTCTAGACCAAAAACTTAAAATTATGATATTTTATAAGGATCTCTTCGGAGATCCTTTTTTTTTTGGAGTTCATAATGACCGATTTTAAAAAACCAAGTGATCAAGAATTAAAAGCTAAGCTGAGTGCGATTCAATATAAAGTTACTCAAAAAGATGGGACTGAGAAACCTTTTAAAAACGAATATTGGGATAATCAAGAAGAAGGGATTTATGTTGATATAGTTAGTGGCGAAGCCTTGTTTTCTTCTCAACATAAATACAAATCAGGAACGGGATGGCCCTCTTTTTTCAAGCCTTTAAATGAAGACTCACTTGAGTTAAAAACAGATCGTTCTCTTTTCTTAAGAGTGCGAACTGAAGTTAGATCCAAGATTGCTGATTCTCATTTAGGCCACGTTTTTGATGATGGCCCAGCCCCTACGAATAAAAGATATTGTATGAACTCAGCGGCCATGCGTTTTATTCCCAAAGAAAAATTAGAAGAAGAAGGTTATTCAGAATTTTTGAAACTTTTTAATGATAATGAATAGAGCAATACTAGCATGTGGATGTTTCTGGGGGGTAGAAAAACTTTTCAAAAATCTCTCAGGAGTCATCAACACTCAGGTTGGATATATTGGTGGTACTACCAAAAATCCTACTTACGAAGAAGTCTGCACCATAAACAATGGTCACTTTGAGGCCATTGAGATCTCGTTTGATTCCAATGAGCTAAGTTTTCAAGAAATACTCAAATACTTTTTTCAAATTCATGACCCAACTCAAATTGATGGTCAACATAATGATATTGGACATCAATACAAATCAGCTATTTTTTATCTAAATGATGAACAAAAAATTGAAGGAGAGAACTTCTTAAAACAATTAGCTATTCATAACATTTTCAACAAACCTATCGCGACCGTTCTATTAAAAGCGAGCACTTTTTATAAAGCCGAAGAATATCATCAAGATTATCTAGAGAAGAAACCAGATGGTTATATGTGTCACTTGTATAAAAAGATCGATTTTCCTTTTTAATTGATTTTTATTAATAAAAGAAATTTACATTCATACTATTTGCTAAAGTATGAATGTAAACTTTAAAAAGAATCGAAAAAACAACAATCTTACTTCGTTGTAAATGCTCTGTTGCACTCCGGAATACATGCGCCAGGACCATTAGCAGGACCAGGGCACTTGCCTTTTGTACAATAAGCCCTTCTTGGTTCACAATTTTCTGTATTTCCACACACCATACCTGTCCAAAGAGCTCCCCTGCATATCCCCGAACAAGTAAGTGAACCATTCGTAATAGAACTTCCATCAGGAGATGTGATGCGGTAATCTTGACTAGAAACTTTAACAGTTCTGCCTTCCGCATCATGCTCAAGATGGTCTTTCTGAGGACCAATTTTTATTGCACGACCTTCTTCAATAGCTCGTTCTAATTCTTGGGGACTCAGCGATGGACTTGCAAAACTAAATCCTGAGAGTAAGATCATCAACGTTAATACTTTTTTCATAATTTCTCCTTATTAATAGTTAGCAATTGATCATTATCAAATTAACGTTATTTTTACTTTACTGACTCCAACCAACTATAAGCTTCTCGAGTTGTCTGTATTTTTTCTTCAATCTGATAAAACTCTCTACTGCATTCTTTTGTTGGTTTACATTGAAGTCTTATTTCATTATCTTTTTTCTTTCCACACGGGTAAGGATGACAATTCCCGAGACAGACAATTTTCATAGGAAAAAACTTTTTATTTTTTTCAACAACGTAATGCCTCACCCAAGTTTTACTGCCTTTGCTTTCTTTACCAAGATGGAGTCTTTCAAAATTTTTTAATTTCGCTTGAATCAAAGAGTAATTAGAATTGACAAGAGAAGAACATGATAATAAAAAAATCAACAAGAACATATATAAAAAATTCTCACATTGCATCTTCTCTCCTCTTTTATAGAATATCTTGTAGTACTAACACACAGAGTTGCTTTTATTGCTGAGAGTATATTTTTATCCTGTTTTCCGTCAAGCAGAACACTTGTGCTCTTCATAAAAATCTGCGGCATAATTGCAACGCTTTTTATATAAGTTTTCATTGCAAAGTATTATATTAAATAGTTTATTATCTTCTATGAAAACTTATCTAATCGTTTTTTTTCTCTTTATTAATTTAAATGCTCAAGAGATTCCTGGTGAACACCTTCTTAATATTTTCAGCTCGACATGTAATGAACAAGGTGATTGGACAAGATCCGTTTTGGAAGATGCACAATCACTTATCAAAGTCATCGATACAATTTCAAAAGATCCAAACTGCCAAAGCGTTGCAGGGGCAATCTCGCAATTAAATAATCTTGTGACAAGAGTAAACGAAATAAATCAACTTAATAATGAAGAATTCGAAATCTCTAAGTTAAATGAGAATGAACAATTACTCTTCTCCAAACTCAACCAAACAACTGATCTCATTCAAAGAGATAACCTTTCAAGTTATATAAGTAATATTCAGCTAGAAAGATTTAATGTATTGAGTAGGCAATATTCGAAGAATAAACATTTTGCTCCTAAAAAAGAAAAATTATTTTCTCAAATTATGAAAAGTACAGATACGATGTTGTATCAAATAACTCAAAACCAAGCGTGCACTCAAGAAAACCCTGCAGTACTCTCTTCTGCTTTTTCCATAGCAGGTTCAATCGCAAGTGCTGCAACTATTGCCAACCCATTACTCTCTTTTGGTATAGCAGCTGGATCTGATTTTCTTGGTTCTGTAGCAGAAAAAGCCAGACAATATAAGTATGCTAAGAAAATTAAAAAAATTTCACAGGGCTCAATTGCTCTTGAAGGATATAAGTGTGCGTTACAATCTTTAAATTCAAAATGGTGCACGATGAATGATGCTGAAAGTTTTCTTGATTTCAGAAGAGACTTGCGACATGCTGATATCCATACAGATCTTTTGAACTCTATTAAACTTTTAGAGATTGAAATTCCATCTCTACTCGACTGGCTCAACAACGTGCGTTCTGGTACGAAGGCTTCAACCTCCGCTGATGCTAATAGACAAAAAAATGTTATTCAACGACAAAGATCCTTGCTAGTTTCATCTCTTGAGTTTCACGCTCTTATTGAAGAAAATAAAGCTTTATTCAATAAAGCTGTTAGTGAGCAAGAAAAATATGATATTATAAAAAAAACAATCTCTACTATTACAGGGAGCGCTAGTCCATATAGCCAACCAACAACAAATGGAGCTGGTACAAATCCCTTGAGTGATATTTACGACTTCAATTATGCTCCATATTATTTGCTAGGTTTAGAAAGATCAGAGGTCCCTTCTAACGGCTTTGGTGGATTTGTCAACTTCTCTATTTTTGATCCCTTCTCTCAATGGCCAAATGGACCTTATGTGCCAACCTATTCTCCATTGCTCTCTAATCAATTACAAAAATGGATTGATTTAGCGACCAAAAGAGTAAACGATGAGTTCTCAGTAGTTCTTCAACCTGATGCGATCCAAGTTCTTTCAAGCTCGTATGATGAAACTTCTAATTCTTATAAAGTCTCTGCAAAAACATCTTTAGAAAAAATCATACATTTCATAGAGATTAATAAACCTGAACTGTTAAAGAATGGTGCATTTAGAAAACTGTATGTAGATCTTCAAAGTGATCTAAAAGAAATTAATAAATTGATCGATAATGCTTTACTCAATGATTCATCAAATGCCTCTGACGCTGTTAGTGAGATTTATGTTATCGGTAACCTTGAGTTTGGAACAGTTGTCATTCAAAGCCGATTAAACATGCTTGTACGAACCGTCCTTATTGATAAAATTAAAAATGAAATCCCCAAACAAAGAAATGCGACAGCACAACTTCTTGCTGCCGATAGATTTAAAGATTTAATTTTTGAAATCAGTGGTAGTAATTCTTATACTAAAATTAAAACAGACATCATGCGCGCAAAACCTATCAATCAACACGTCATGACGAGCTTTGTTGACGCTTTTTCAAAAAATATTAAACAAACTTTAAATTTTCTTATTGATAAAGAAAAACAAGCTGCTCCAACTCAAAAACTTGAGTATAAGAGATCGAGAACTGAACTTTGCATGGCCCTTTTAGGAGTAGAACATTGGCCCAGCAAAATACCTAAACATCTTTGTATTAATTTAAAACTTCAATCTTATTTTCAAGATGGCCCTAGTTCAGAATTAATTACAATGGAAAAGTTTAATGAACCTTTAGAAAAAAGAGCTTGTACCTATCATAACTTCATGCGGAATTCCTTAATCTTTGAAAGGTGGGAAATTTAGCAAAACTGTGGCAAACAATGCCGCAGTTTATTTGATATACACTCGCAATTTAGTTTTTTGCTAGCTAGCATTTTTATATTCATCAAATTATTACTGAGCATATCAGAGCAAGGAAAGCTAGTTTGTCTTTACTCTGATGCTGTAGTTTTTAACAACCAAGGAAGGAGAAGAATTTTATGAAAAGAAGTATTTTAATTTTGTTATGTTTATTCTCTAATTTAAATTTCGCGCAAAGCACTATGAGCCCAGATGATTTAGTTAGAGCAATTAAAGAAGGAAGAGCTAGAGAGATCGGTCCTAAGCAATCTTACATGGAAAGAGATTCTCAAAATAGAACTTTAGAGGTTTCTCATCAAAACTATGAAGTTGTATCTCCAGATGGTTCAGTGACATCATTTGGTTCTATGAAATGCAAAGGATATTGTACTAAGCACTCTGGCCCAACCTGTGGGGACATTACTGGATGCAAGGAAGTAAGTGGACAGTGTACGCCGATTCACTGTGGTGATGTTTGGAGTGGGATTGGTCTTCCAGCATGTTCAGGTGATTGCGGTAGAAGCTTCTCCTTAATGTCTCATTCATTATAAAGATTAACAATTTCTAGTTTATTTTAATTTGAAAACAAAAGAGTCTAAAGTTTAAATTCTAAGTTTTAGACTCTATCTTTTTCCTGAACAAAATTTTTATTTTTTGCACAATCAGAAACTTACTAAAACTGTGGCAAACAATGCCGCAGTTTATTTCCTACTCGCTCGCAATTTAACTTTCAAAAAACTAACATTTATTCATCACATCATTGCTAAGTATATCAAAGTAAATGGAACTGATGTTTTACTCTGATGCTGTAATTAACAACCCAAAAAAAGGAATTTTATGAAAAGAAGTATTTTAGTTTTATTATGTTTGTTCGCTAATTTGAATTTTGCACAAAGCACTATGAGTCCGGATGACTTAGTTAAAGCAATTAAAGAAGGAAGAGCTAGAGAGATCGGTCCTAAACAATCTTACATGGAAAGAGATTCTCAAAATAGAACCTTAGAGGTTTCTCATCAAAACTATGAAGTTGTATCTCCAGATGGTGCAGTGACATCATTTGGTTCTATGAAATGCAAAGGATATTGCGTTAAGCACTCTGGCCCAACTTGTGGGGACATTACTGGATGCAAGGAAGTAAGCGGACAGTGTACGCCGATTCACTGTGGTGATGTTTGGAGTGGGATTGGTCTTCCAGCATGTTCTGGTGATTGCGGTCGAAGTTTTTCGCTGATATCTAATTAATTATAGAAATGAACAGTTTCTCGTTTTGATTTAAAAACACTAAAAAAGGAAAAATTTATGAAAACAAACAAATTGCTTATGATGGTCCTATTCGCTGGAATTACATCGATTCAAGTTTTCTCAAACGATAGACTTGCTAAAGCTTATGAAGAAGGTCGAGCAGTAGAAGTTGGAAGTATCAGAACTTATATTGAACGAGGAAATGATGGTCAAGAGAGAAGAGTATCAGAACAAGATTACCGAGTTATCAATGAAGATGGAAGTGCTTCTTTAGGATCTTTGAAATGTACTGGTGGGTGTATACCTAAGAATGGAGGAGTCGCTGCCGTCGTCTGCAATCTGGCTACAGGGTGTCAACCAAAGAGAGCCTATTGTACAATAGTAAAACCTTGTCCTACTGGATTCTTCGGCTCATGTAATAATACTTGCATGAGAAGCCATACTTTTTAAAAAACATCAAACCAAAACGTTTTGGAATAAGAAGCTTGAAGAACGTTACTCTAAGCTTCTTATTCACTTCACGAATCTGTAAAAATTACTCCATCAGTTAAATTTTTTCTAATAATTCTAATAACTTAAGAGATGTAAGAAGTTTTTTGACTTCAGACACTGCGCCAGAACTAACTAGATGTTATTTACAAGGATGACTAAAAATATTCTTCTTACTTTATTATTTCTAAGTTCTCTTGCTCATTCTAATTCTGTTGCTGAACTCACCAACCTTAATTTTAATTCACTTAAAGAAGATATCTTCACAAATAAGTGTTATGAGAACAAAAAGGAATCCATTCACTGTGTTCAGGCCATTCAGTTTCTTTTTGTGTCTCTTCCCAAGACTTCTTTATTATTACCTAATACTCAATTGAAAACGTCTGAACTGCCATTTCTAAAAACATATGAAGCTATCAATGATGACTTTAGACTTTACTATATTGATGACAACTATATTAAATCATTAGATCTTAAATCTTATGTTCAGTTTACTCAAAGAAATTACAAGCTTATACAAAGATCATGGAGTAAGTATTTAAAAGATAATACATTAACCTTAAAATTTCATGAGTTATTAAATCAAATTAAATCTCAATATAAACTAGATAAAGACAAAGAAGCTTCAATTAGTCTTAGAATTTATAACTCTTATCTAGTTTCAAAGTTTGGAGATAATTCTTACTTACAAATTAATAATTATGCTCTTTCTAAAGTACTAAAGTCCAAAGAAGTTACTCCCCAAAAAAGAGTAGTTAAATTTCCAGGTTTTAGCTTAACTAAAAACAATAAAGATCAATATATTATCTCTGATATCCTACATCACTCAAGTGCTTATAAAAAAGGTTTGAGATCAATGGATCAAGTGATAAATATTAACGGGAAGTACTTAAAAAATATCGATCATAAAAAATCTCTTTCATTATTAGAAAAAACTCCTGGCTCAATAACTTCAATGATCATTAAAAGAAAAATGGGGTTTAGAACTCATACCTTCTCTATTGTCTTCAGACTAACAAATGAATATAAGAAAAATTTAGATGCACACTATTTTCAAGATCAAAACACTCTCTACTTGAAGCTTGCAGATTTCATGGATCCAATGGCACATTTTAAAATCATTAAGGAGTACCTTACTGCTAAAACTCAAGGTGAGGTTGAAGGAATCATTTTAGATTTAAGAGGAAATGGAGGGGGATCATTAGAGCTTGCAAAAAATATTGCTGATTTATTTTTGGATGAAGGACAAGTTGTTACTTTTACAAAAGATCTAAAGGATGGAAAGTTTATTAAAGGATCTACCTATGAAACAGAAACCATTTCAGTGATAGATGAAAAAATGACTATCCTTATAGATGAAGGTTCAGCCAGTGCTTCAGAGCTTCTAACTCAAACACTTGTTGATCATGGCAGAGCAATTAGCATTGGGAAAAAAAGTTATGGAAAAGGATCTATCCAGGCCTATAAAGAGATTTCTGAAATTTTTCCTACCTCACAACTAAAATATATGGGTGTACGTGTAAACTCTGGCGTATTCTTTGGGCCATCCAAGAATACAAATCATATACAAGGGATTACGCCTCATTTTGTAACAAAAAGTGATAATAAAAAATATTCTAAAATCGATTCGAACCAAAACCCTATTTATATGAATAATTTACAAAAGCCTATACATTACACTCCATCATCAAGTCTAAAAAAGTGTGTAAGTAAAAACACTCATTATAGAAACAAGTCATTAGATCCTAAATTTGAAAGATCAGATGAGTTTGAAGTGCTTTATGCTTTAGATGTTTTATCTTGCATGGATTAATCAAGCTTGGATTTTATTTGAGAAAACTGTTCAGAATAGATTTTTAAAAATTTCTCATGATACTTCTTGGGTATGATATGAAGATCCATACGATCTGGATGATAAGTTTTTAAAACTTTTCTATATTCTTCCTTGCTCCCTTGTGCTTTCCTCGCGAGAGTCTCAACTTTTTCCTCATTTAACAAAACCAATCGCTCTATTGATTTCTGAAAAGACATCATTTTTTGTAAAACATCCTTAATATTTAGATGCTTTAACTGAGCCTGTTCTTGTTTATTCACTTTTATTCTCAAGGATGCAAGACTACCATCAAACTTGGTAAATACTTCATCAACCTTCCCAAGACTTAGCAAATATAGTGAGTTAAAAAGTTGCGAAGAAAGATTTTTAACTCTAAAAATATTGGCCTGGATAAAAGAAGTTTTAAAAGCTTCAAAAGATAACTTACTTAAAAAATCATTTTTATTTTTAGACTGATGAATGATTTCATGAATAATATTTTGAACTTTAACGAATTTGACGTCACATTCCAAAAATGAACTTAAATCTCTAGAAAGCTCTTTATCTAAAATATCTCCCCCACCCCATTCGAGATCTTTGAAAATTTTTTCTAAATACGGATCGGTTGTTTTCTTCTTTTTTGAGTTTATGAGTTGATCAACTCTGGTAGATTCTCCTCTTAGCGATCTCTTCTTATCCTCAACCAATCTATCAAAATCATACTCATTAATATTTTTCTCAACAGACGTAAAGTGCTTCACAATAATAAACACAATAATTCCAACGACAAGTAAATAAAGAAAAGAGATCATTTTTGATTATCAAAGTCACTTGCGTACTTTGGCCTCGTCTCCAATTTCAAAGGAATTGTTTTGATAGTACATTTCATAGGATCATCAGAATTTCCGAGAATAGATAATCTTTGCTCAAGACTTAACTCACGTACATCTTTGTCCTCGTTAATGACTTGTATGCCTTGTTCGCTTAAAACCTTCTCTAAATATTGAGCAATTGTTGTCTTGCCTTCATTTTTAGAACCAAAGATTTTAATAATCATTAAAAACCAACATATTGAGAGAACTCTTCTTTACTTAGCTCTCCATTTCTAATCGCTCTTTGTACAATCATCATTTGTTGCTCGAAGAACTCTCTTTCCTCTGCTCCAATTAAAGAAGGATCTAAATGCCTAAACTCATCTAAGGATGTTGAGTGTTTTACAGCTTTTTTTAAATACTTAATCGCCTGTTTTAATTCATCATTCATATTAATTATTTAAATTCCTTAAAACATAATGAAGAATCCCACCGTTAAGAAAGTATTGCATCTCATTACTTGTATCAATTCTACTAACAAGATCAATACTAATACGTTCTCCATCAGACTTAATAATCTCCATCTTAATTTTAGACTTAGGAGTCGTATTTCCTTTAATTCCAGAAATATTTATAGTCTCACTTCCATCTAATTCTAGACTTGCTCTACTCACTCCTTCAGGAAATTGCAATGGTAAAACTCCCATTCCAATTAAATTTGATCTATGAATTCTCTCAAAACTCTCAGCAACGACAGCACTCACACCCAAAAGTCTTGTTCCTTTTGCGGCCCAATCTCTTGATGACCCTGTCCCATATTCTTTCCCAGCAATAACAACTAATGGTGTTCCATCATCAATATACTTCATTGCCGCATCATAGATGGCCATCTGCTCACCGTTTGGAATGTATTTAGTAAAACCACCTTCTACACCATCAAGCATTTCATTTTTAATTCTAATATTAGCAAAGGTTCCTCGCATCATAACTTCATGATTTCCACGCCTTGACCCATAAGAATTAAAATTTTTGATTTCAATTTTATTATTTTGCAAATACTTCCCTGCTGGTGAATCAAACTTAATTGCACCCGCTGGAGAAATATGATCAGTCGTTGTACTATCAGCAAGCAGTGCTAAGATTTTAGCACCTTCAATATCAGAAACACCTTCTACATCTTTTGTCATACCTGCAAAGAATGGAGGGTTTTGAATATAAGTACTTTGATTATTCCATTGAAAAAGCTCTCCCTTATCAACTGGAATGGCTTGCCAATCTTCAGTTCCCTTAAAAACATCTTTATATCTATTCACAAACATTTCTGTAGAAATCGATTCTCTTAAAACATTTGAAACTTCTTCATTAGTTGGCCAAATATCTTTTAAATAAACAGGCTTACCGTTTGCATCTGAGTCAATTGGGTCTTCGGTGATATTAATTTTCATAGAACCAGCAATTGCATAAGCAACTACTAAAGGAGGAGAAGCAAGATAGTTAGCTTTAATATCCTGACTAATTCTTCCTTCAAAGTTTCTATTTCCAGATAAGACTGAAGTTACAACCAAGTCTCCCTCATTAATAGATTTAGAAATATTTTCTTGTAAAGGGCCTGAATTCCCAATACAAGTCGTACATCCATAGCCAACTAAGTTAAACCCAAGATTATCTAAGTAAGTCTGAAGCCCAGAACTTTCTAGATAGTCTGAAACAACTTGAGAGCCAGGTGCAAGTGAAGTCTTCACCCATGGCTTTACTTTTAATCCGAGCTCGTGAGCTTTCTTGGCCACAAGACCTGCTGCTAGCATGACTGATGGATTAGAAGTATTTGTACAAGAAGTAATCGCAGCAATAGTTACATCTCCTTGATTAATCTCAAAGTTTTCATCAGCAACTTCCATGCTCTTATCAGAGTCATCAACTTTAAAGTTTTTCACTAACTCATTATTAAAAGCTGAAGCAGCTTTATCTAAATCGATTCTATCTTGAGGTCTTTTAGGCCCTGAAATAGCAGGGATAACTGTAGAAATATCTAACTCAAGTGTATCTGTAAAAGATGGAGCCTTGCCAGCGTCATCTCTCCATAATCCTTGTTCTTTACAATAAGCTTCTACTAATTTTACTTGCTCTTCTGATCTACCTGAAAATCTAAGGTAGTTAAGAGTTTCATCATCTACTGGGAAAAATCCACACGTAGCTCCATACTCTGGTGCCATGTTAGCAAGTGTTGCTCTATCGGCAAGACTTAAGTTATCAAGCCCATCACCAAAGAACTCTACAAATTTTCCTACAACACCTTTTGCTCTTAGCATTTCAACAACTTTTAAAACTAAATCAGTTGCCGTTGCTCCTTCTGGAAGCTTACCAGTAACCTTAAAGCCGATAACTTCAGGAATAAGCATAGTAACAGCTTGGCCTAACATTGCCGCTTCCGCTTCAATACCTCCAACTCCCCAACCAAGAATTGCAAGGCCGTTAATCATCGTTGTATGAGAATCAGTACCAACAAGTGTATCGCAATAAGCAAGTGTTTCATCACCATCTTTTCTAGAGAAAACAACTTTCCCTAAATTTTCAAGATTTACTTGGTGACAAATACCCGTACCTGGAGGAACAACATTAAAGTTTTCAAAAGAATTTTGTCCCCACTTTAAAAATTCATATCTTTCATTATTTCTTTCAAATTCAAGCTTTACATTCGCATCAAATGAATTGGCATCTCCAAAAGCATCTACGGCAACAGAATGATCAATAACTAAGTCCACTGGAACTTGTGGGTTAATCTTTTGAGGATCACCACCAAGGTTTTTCATCGCATCTCTCATTGCTGCCAAATCAACAACTGCAGGGACACCTGTGAAATCTTGCATCAAAACTCTGGCAGGATAATAAGAAATCTCAGTATTTGATTTTCTATTATCTAACCAATTTGCCATAGCTGTAACATCACTAGCTGTTGATGTTTCTCCATCTTCATTTCTTAAAAGATTTTCTAGTAACACTTTTAGAGTAAAAGGTAGAGATGAAATATCTTTGAAACCATCTTTTTCAGCAAGTTTTTTTAAACTAAAAAATGAATAGTCTTTTCCATCTACCGAAAAAGAACTTTTAACATTAAAGCTATTCTTTGATGTGATTGGCACGTGTAACTCCTTAATAAAATTATATGGTAAAATCTATCAAATTATCTTGAAACCGACCAGATGCTTTACTTCTATTTCTACTTAAAACTCTTTTAGTCGAGATAAGTGCTCATGCTCTCAAGGTTTTAATTCATATTCCGACAAGCTTTATATGACGAAACCAATACATGTGATTACGAGACAAAGACATCTGGATCACTTTTTTAAAGTTATTCCTTTCATCTTTGGTATTTTCGTCATGCAATGTTTTTTATTTAAAAGTATTTTCCCTAATGACCCTTCTATTGGAAACATGTGCTTTTTTCTAGGCTCTGCGATCCTTTTGCTTCTTAGCCTTTTTTTACAATACGACCTTCAACACAAGGTTCATATCTATGAAAACTATATCACTGTTAATTTCAAACTCTTGTTCATCAATAAAATTATTAAAGTAACTGATATAAAAGAGGTTATTGTTTCTGAGCAGAATGCACCCTTTGCTAATATTCTTTTAAACTTTTTTGATGGTAGTAAAATGAATTTTTATTTTGTTGATGAAGCTGAAAAAGTTGCCAGAATTATTCACGCTCAACAAAATTCTTATTCTCAAGCCGCTTAAAAATATTTAACAGCACAATTAATCTTAAAGCTCGGCACCGTAAATTTATTCATTGGTTTACAACGTATTTGAAGTGTTCGTTTTTTAGAATGTAAGTGAAAGCTCGCGGAGTGAGTATTTAAATCTTCTAAAACCCATTTTTGTTTTTCTCGCTTGTGAATATAAAGATCTTCAAACTCATAAGTCTCTGTACCTTTATGAAGACAAATCACTTGTAGAATATCCTCACTTCCAAAGCCTATCAATGAGTCATAATCAGTTTTTAACAATGAGAACTCGTTATAAAGATGCGTGCCAATCTTATGTAGATAAGACAAATAAATTTCTCTTGATCTCCCTACCAATTGACCTGGCAATTCTTCTAAATCTAAAGGCCAATTTTTAAAACCTTGATTATATTTCAAATCATATTCTTCATGCATTTTTCTCGCAAACTTTTCAAATTCTAGATCTATTAATTGATTAAACCTTGATTGTGATTCTTCATTTTTAAAGTAATTTGAAAAAAAAGATCTTGCTCCAGCACTTTTTGTATTCACGAAAGAAGACTTCTTACAAAGTTTCAGCGAAATAGGCAGAGTTTTTGTTTCAGTCACTAATAAAAAGTCTGCTTCAGAGTGATTTTTTTCATGAGCTGTTAAAATGACTTTATTAAGTTTTCCTAGCTGTAATTCTAAAAGAATATGATCAGCAATACTTTTTGAAAATTTCCCTAAGGCATCCAAAAGTTTCTTATCACTATTTCTAATTGCTAACTCATAAGCCTTTAGCTGATTCAATAAATCACTACTTAGACTTCTAATAAAATCAGAATAAATACCAAATCTTCTCGCAAACTCTCCTGCCACTAAAAACTCTAATAGACTTCCTTTATAAACATTTAAATAAGCTTCTCTTTGATTAGCTTTCAATTCTATCCTTATCCAAGATGAGTCTTAACTCATCTGAGAGTTCCTTTGCTGCTAAAAAAGCAAACTGATACCCATTTTTATAGTACCCACCATTTGTGAACAGGCCATCACTTACTCTCCCCCAGTGTGGCAACCTTTTAGAGTATTTTTGTCTTTTTGCTGAAATCAATCGAAAAGATTCCATTCGAGGAAGTTCCAAGACCTCCTTGCATCTATTGTAAATTTTCTTTAAAGAAATAAAATCATCCACATAAAATTCTGATTCTCCTGACGTACTACCAATAATAAGCTCCTTTGTTTTCTTTCGATAAATAATGTTGTTATGAAAATAACTAATCGAAAAAGACTTATCAAAATCAGCTTCAGATAAAAAGTATGAACCACTTACCGTTTTATAAGTCTCTTCTTTGTTTAAAAACTTTTTATAATGAGACGTGCAATCAAAAATATAATCAAATTCACTTAAATCATCATAACTTTTAATTAACTTCACGACTCTTGTTGCTTGATGACTTGTCTGTAATGATTCTAGAAATCTCTCAGGATAAAACATTATTGCTTGTTCTTGATATTCAAATCCCAATTTAGATTCTTTAGTTTCAGGAAAGCGTTTAAAAAAGTTATCACCATTGCCAATTTCACGATGCAATACCCATTCTATAGAATCTCTAAACAAAGATTCGTTGAAAATCAGAAAATTTTTAACTTCTTCAAAGCTTCTAACTAAATAATCTCCCAATGTACTCATTGCCTGAGCGTTCCTACTAGCAACAATGGCCGTACTTCGAATAGAACTGTTCGGATAGAAAGAATCTTCAAAAAATTGACTAAGAGTTAGTTCTGGACAGATTTTTTTCAAATAAAAACATAAAATGTTTGCAGCTATCCCATCACCAATAATTGCACACTTATTCTTGACTTTCTTAGTCATCTTCCCCTCTAATAGTAGATACTTAATTGGCACCAATCTCACGGAGGATAGATGAACCAAATCATAGCATTCTTATTTTTTATCATGTCACTTGGGCATGCTCAAACTTTTCAAGGAAGGAAACTTCAGCAAAAACTTATTCCTGGTGAATTATTAGTTATCTGTAAATCTAATTGTATTAAAAATATCCGAAAAGGATTTAAAGCTAGATCAAGATCTAGAGTTAAGACTTTTTTCAAGGGTAAAAATAAGTATTCAATGATTAAAGTTAAAGGTGTTTCAAATCAAGAGTACCAAAACTTTAAAAATTTCGCTGATAGTGACCCTGGGATGATTATTGGGCCAAACTATCATTATATTGGAGATCCTAGAGAAGCAATTACATCTTCTTCTTTGGCCATAGAACAAGATGATCCAGAATTAGAAAAACAGGATCATCATGAAATTATTCAAACATTTAATGCATGGAAAAATAAATCTTTTGGAAAAGCAGAAATCATCGTAGCTGTTACTGATGATGGAGTAAGTCTCAAGCATAAAGATTTAAAAGATGCTATTTGGTTTAATAAAAAAGAAATCCCAAATAACGGAAAAGATGATGATGAGAATGGATTTATTGACGATGTAAATGGATGGGACTTTAGTGATGGAGATAATAATCCAGATGGTGGATCTCATGGTACTCACGTTGCTGGTATTATTGGTGCAACTATAAATAATGGTATAGGTGGTGCTGGGATTGCTCCTGGTGTAAAGATTATGCCTATTAGATGGTATGGTGGTTCAAAAAGATGGACCTCAGAAATGATCGCTGAATCTTATCTGTATGCACTTAACAATGGGGCTCAAATCATTAACACATCTTATAATATTGATGGGTTTGTTAATGATAAGATTTATAGAGACGTCGTAAAACTTCTTAAAAAAGAAGGAATGCTAGTATTTAACTCTGCTGGAAATGGTGGAAAAAAAGATCCTCCAAGAGCTGAGATCGAAGAAGTTGTATTAGTTGCTGCTCTTGATTCTGATTTTGAAAAAAATAAAGTTGATACTAAAGCGTATTTTTCAAACTACGGAGAAGGAATTGATATTTCAGCTCCAGGTCATCCAATTTATTCAACAGTATTAAGAGGTGGCTATGGTGATATGAGTGGGACAAGTATGGCTTCTCCTGCTGCCGCTGGTGTTGCTGCACTTATTTGGTCTCAAAACCCTGAACTCACTAATACTGAGGTTCTAGCAAAGCTTCTTAAGGGAGCTGATAATGTAAGTGCTAAAAACCCTAAAATGAAGGGCCTACTTGGAACTGGTAGAATAAATGTTCCAAACTCGTTAAAGAGTAAGGCAAAAGTTCTTGAAATTTCTTTATTTTCAAAAAAAATCAAGAAAAATAAATCAGGTGATTTCCAAATGAAATTTTCTTTAACTGATATAATTAATAAGTCAGTTCTAGAAAGCATGGCTTATGTTTATATAACAAAACCTGCAATAGATGCACCTCAAACTTACTCAAGATTAAAAGTGAAAGCTACTTATGATAAGAAAAATGATTATGTAGCGTTAAATTTTAACAAGAAACTCGAAGATGGAAACTATATAATTAAAGTCCCTAAGAAATATTTTAAATACGAAAGAGGAGATCAGAAAAGATTTCCTGACTCAGCTAAATCAACAAAGGTTTATGAGTATTACGTTATAACTATTCAGTAATTTTTCTAGGCCCTGATTTTATCGGGGCCTTTAAAAATAACTTTTTACTAATTTTCTAATTTCCTCATTCTTTTTTTCATCACAAATAAACTCATACAACTCTGAAAAGAATATCTCTTGAGTATAAAGTTTTCCAAAAAAATCCTTATGAAAAACTCTTAAGAAATCTTTAAATGTTCCATTCATCAAACTATCAACATGTCCAAAAAACAACGCTCCTTGATGATAAGGATCAAGCATAGTTACAGGGTTCCACGTTCTTCTTAAATACTCTGATTGTTGTCCTAGCCCCGTAAAATCACTAGGAAGCTCTACATAGTTCTTATAAGGTTTTGTTCTAAAAAGATCTTTAATCCAGGTTTTCCAATCAGCTCCATCTCTCCATCTCGCTAGGCCTTCATCAATCCAAGCCGATCGCCCATCTGCTGGCATAACTCCTCTACCAAAATACATATGAAAAAGTTCATGGCCTAAAGAATACCTAGAAGTTCTAGTTGCTCCAAAATGTTCTATTCCTGAAAACTTCTCCCCAAGATAAATAATAAGCTTCTCATGTTTTAAACTACCATAATCAAAAAACAATTCATCAATAATCTCTTTGATCGAATTAAGAAAAAATTTTTCTTTTTTAATCTCAAGAATTTTATTTATTTTAGAATAATAGTACTGAACCTCTACTCCTTTATAATTAAGAGTGTGAAGTTTTTCTTTATTAGAAAGTGTATGAAAAAATGGAGCCGCTGAATTATAAAACTCAGGGTACTTAATAAGATAATCATGATCATTGATTTTGATAACCTCTCCATTAGCAATGACTTGTTGCGCGCTGTAGCTTTTATCAAAAATAATATTTAGAGTTAAAGGGTATTGATCAAACTGAAGATTACTAGGTATATAACGCTCCAATAATTGCCTCTTCCCTTTTCCATCACAAAATTTAAAAAAGAAATTAACCTTATCTCTTGAAACCTTAAATTCTGGGTTAGCTTCCCCCATTTTAATAACATGGTGAACTTCTAATTCATGAAATAGTCCATCACCATTATCAACCTCTTCACTCAGCACTCTCATTGGATCTTGTCCACCTGGAAGCAAGATAAGCTCTTGGGATACTTCTTCGTTATTTAATACAACTTTCTGTATATCTTCAGGAACTAGGTCAAATAGTGGATATCCACTTTCTGAGACTTCAAATATAACCCTCGTTTTAATTTTTATTTTTTTCTTGGTAAACTTCCATTCACTCTCAGTTTTTATTATATCTATAAAAACTGCTTTTTTTCCCTCTTGAAATTGAAAGCTTTTAGGAGCAAAGTCAGGATTTGAAATCCCGCTTAAAGAGAAAAAAAGTGCTATTATTAGAAATCGCATAATTAATATTCTATGTCCTAAATCTCTTGATAATTGTTTTTCAGTATTTTTTACAAAACATGTCTAAAATTTCACTACATAATTCTTAATGCCTAACGGAACCCTCTTATAGCCCATTTTACTCTTATAAAGCATATTTTCGCTAAAAATCTCTAGTTTTGAAAAAGTATGATACTCATCACCATCAAGGGTTTTGAAAGATAAAACTTCTTGATTATCAATAATCACCGGGATCCATCCCCACTTGCTTCCAAAAAGCTTCACCTCTTTAGGATAGCTTATACCAAAGAAATTATTTGAATCTGTGCTTTTTCGATCTAGAAAAACTAAACCTGGATACTTGCCTCTTATTTTCACCGGTGATGAAATAATTACTTTCATCTCTTTATTTAATTCTGCTAATTCAGTAAATGAAAACTCAAGTATGGATTCTTTTATTTCTTCATTATTTTTTTTATGCTTCTTATGAATGCATATTGTGTACTCCTCCTGATCTAGAGAAGTAAAGAAGGTTAAATCATAATGAAAGCTATCAATTCCATCTTTTTCAACTTCAAATCTCAATTCTAAATGCATTGTTTTTTGAAAAGAATCGGGGCAAGCAATATTTGCTTGCGCTTCTAAAGAGCAAAAAACAAAGAGTGCTGTTAATAGAAATTGCTTCACTATTCTCCTAATTTATAGTGTATGAACTATTTTACTCTCTTCAGTAGGCTCTTCAGGCTTATTAAGTACTTTTTACAAACGAGCTCTAGATTTTAAACATTAGCCCTTCAGGTCGAGTGAAATCTTCCAGATACAACAAATAATGATTATTCAAAGAATTAGAGCTCCTCTCTTTTCGATCCTTTCGCTCTATGTTAAACTCCTAGCACTTCAAATACTTAAAATTAAAGGAAAAACACATGGAAAAAATCAAAGTTGATAACCCTGTCGTTGAGCTAGACGGCGATGAGATGACTAGAATTATTTGGAAATTTATTAAAGATAAATTGATCTTTCCTTACTTAGATTTGGATATTAAATACTTTGATCTTGGTATGGAATCAAGAGATGAGACTGATGATCAAATTACTATAGATGCAGCTAATGCAATTAAAGAACATGGGGTTGGAATTAAGTGTGCAACTATTACTCCTGATGAAGCAAGGGTTGAAGAGTTTAAGCTAAAAAAAATGTGGAGATCTCCTAACGGAACAATCAGAAACATTCTAGGCGGAACTGTTTTTAGAGAGCCTATAGTCTGTGAAAATGTTCCAAGATTAGTAACTAACTGGACTAGACCAATTTGTATTGGAAGACACGCATTTGGTGATCAATACAAAGCAACAGATGTAGTTATTAAAGGTAAAGGAAAGCTAACAATGACTTTTCATCCAGAAAACGGTGAAGCTCAAACTCATGAAGTATTTGAATTCACTGGTGATGGTGGAGTTGGAATGGCGATGTATAACACTGATGAATCCATTTACGGATTCGCAAGATCGTGCTTTAACCAAGCACTATCAAAAAAGTGGCCTTTATACTTATCAACTAAGAATACCATTCTAAAAAAATATGACGGAAGATTTAAAGATATCTTCCAAGAAGTTTATGACAAAGAGTATAAAGGAAAGTTTGAAACTCTTGGATTAACTTATGAGCATAGACTAATTGATGATATGGTTGCCGCCGCTCTTAAATGGGATGGTGGATTTGTTTGGGCCTGTAAAAATTATGATGGCGATGTTCAATCAGATACAGTTGCTCAAGGTTTTGGATCCTTGGGACTTATGACTTCAACTTTAGTAACTCCAGATGGAAAAACAATGGAAGCGGAAGCAGCTCATGGTACCGTTACGCGTCATTACCGAAGACACCAAGCTGGTGAGAAAACTTCAACAAATCCAATAGCTTCAATCTTTGCTTGGACTAGAGGGCTAGCATTTAGAGGTAAATTAGATGGAAATCAAAAGCTCATTGATTTTTGTCATACCCTTGAAGATGTATGTGTGAAAACAGTTGAATCAGGAAAAATGACAAAAGACCTTGCTCTTTGTATACACGGTAAAGAATTAAATGAGAGTCATTATTTAGTAACAGAAGATTTTCTTCAAGCACTAGATGAGAACTTAAGAGCTAGATTTTTTTAATTAAATGAAACCATTTTCGATCACATTAAAGAGTAAAGATAAAGAAGGAAGCCTTAAAGAAAAGCACTATTCTTTTAGTGCAAATACTTCTAAGGTTCTTCTTATCTCAACTCTTTTGGGATCGTTCGTAGCACTTTCAGGAGCAATTCATTATTTAAATCTTTTCTCAACTGTTGTCTCTAATGATTATTTAGAAAGTGAAAACAAAACACTTAGAACCAAGTTAAAAAGATATAGAGATAAAATTAAAAAGATTAATAAAAATTTAAAAACAATCACTAACTTTGAGAAAAGACTCAAGAGCTTTGCCAACCTTGATAAAACAATTTTAACCAAGCCTTATTATACTGAAAAAGAAATTGATGAATTAAAAACAACTATCGCCGCTCCACTAAGGCCAACGGAAAGTCTTGAGCGAGCAGATGCTGATTATCAAAAATTTGATGCACACTTAGATCAATTCCAGAACAAATCAACTGAGCTAAAAGAACAACTATCCAAGCTAACTAAACTTTATAGTGATAGGAAAATGATTTTTCATGCTCTTCCTACGCTTTTTCCTACCATAGGCTGGATTACATCTTTTTATGGCAAAAGAAAAAATCCTGTAACTGGTAGATATAAGTTACACGCAGGACTTGATATTGGAGCATCTTATGGAGCACCTATCTTAGCTGCAGCAGATGGAATAGTGGTTTATTCGGGTTATAAATCAGCTATGGGTAAGGTCGTTCAGGTGGATCATGGGTATGGCATCCAAACAACTTATGCTCATTCTCAAAAACTTTTAGTTAGATCTGGAGAAGCTGTCTCTAAAGGTCAAACAATCGCAAGAGTTGGTAGTACAGGTCATTCTACTGGCCCTCACCTACATTATGAGGTTAGAATAAATGGTATCCCAGTTGATCCCTATTACTTCCTAATCGAACAATAAAAGATTAAAATTTAAGGGTTTATTAACTACAAATTAGAACTGAAAGTTTCAGGAGCTTATATGTTAAACGTAATCAAAAAAGTATTCGGAACAAAGCAAGACCGAGACATAAAACTTATGAAACCGATCTTGGATAAGATCAATTCCTTAGAAGCGACTTATCAAGCAATGTCTGATCAAGAGCTTCAATCACAAACTCAGGTTTTTAGAGATAAAATATCTAATGGTACAAGTTTAGATGACATTCTACCCGAAGCTTTTGCTGTTGCCAGAGAAGCTGCGGTAAGAGTTCTAGGCATGCGTCCCTATGATGTGCAAATATATGGAGGTATCACTCTTCATCAAGGAAAGATTGCAGAGATGAAAACGGGGGAAGGTAAAACTCTAACTGCAACTCTTCCGATGTATCTAAATGCTTTATCAGGAAAAGGAACTCACTTAATTACTGTTAATGATTATCTTGCCAGCAGAGATGCTGAAGAAATGGGAGAGCTCTATCAGTGGTTAGGATTAAGTGTTGGTTGCATTGTTCATGACATGAGTGATGAGGATAGAAAAGCTGCTTATCAAGCAGATATTACTTATGGAACGAATAACGAATTTGCTTTTGATTATCTAAGAGACAATATGAAGTTTGATCTTGATCATTACGTTCAGCGTGATCATAACTTTTGCATTGTCGATGAGGTCGATTCAATTTTAATTGATGAAGCAAGAACTCCTCTTTTAATCTCTGGGCCTAGTGAGGGAGAAACAGAGCTTTACTACAAAATTGATAAAATTATTCCCAAGCTTCAAAAAGATACACATTACACAGTTGATGAAAAATCTCATAGTGTCGTTTTAATTGAGGAAGGGATTAATCAAGTTCAATCTTTATTAAAAATTGATAATTTATATGATGTTAAGCATGTTGAAGTGCTTCACCATGTAAATCAAGCTCTTAAGGCCCATAACTTATTTGTTAAAGATGTAAACTATGTCATTAACGATGGTAAGGTTATTATTGTTGATGAGTTCACGGGACGTTTGAAGCATGGATCAAGATGGTCAGATGGATTACATCAAGCGGTTGAAGCAAAAGAAGGTGTAAAGATCAAAAAAGAGAATCAAACACTTGCCTCGATTACTTTTCAAAACTATTTTAGACTTTATAAAAAACTAGCTGGGATGACTGGTACTGCTGATACAGAGGCAGAAGAGTTTCATAAAATCTATACTTTAGATGTTGTTGTTATTCCGACCAACCTTCCTTTAATTAGAAAAGATGAGGCTGATTCTGTTTTCGTTACAAAAGATGCAAAATACAGAAATGTTGCTCAAACAATCAAGGAAGCTCATGATAAAGGACAACCTGTTTTAGTTGGTACCATTTCAATTGAGAGTTCTGAAATTCTTTCAACTTATCTAACTAAGTTAGGTGTTAAACACGAAATTTTAAATGCAAAACAACACGAAAGAGAAGCGACTATCGTTGCTAATGCTGGCCAAAGAGGCTCAGTAACGATTGCAACAAATATGGCAGGTAGAGGGACAGATATTAAGCTGACCGATGAAACCAAAAGTATTGGTGGACTTTTTATTATCGGTACCGAAAGACATGAATCAAGAAGAATTGATAATCAACTAAGAGGTCGATCTGGTCGACAAGGAGATGCTGGTCGGTCGAAATTCTTTTTATCTCTTGAAGATGATTTGATGCGAATTTTTGGTTCAGATAGAATCAAAACAATTATGAGTCGTTTTGGAATGAATGATGATGAGCCAATTGAGCATAAAATGATTTCAAATGCGATCGCTAAAGCTCAAAAAAGAGTTGAGACTCATAACTTTGATATTAGAAAACATTTATTAGAATACGATAATGTTATGAATGAGCAAAGAATGGTGATTTATCGTTTAAGAAAAGAAATTCTTAATGATGATGGTAATACTGAACTTGTTCAAAGCTTTCTAGAAGATAACTGCGATTATCTTGCCCTTCAGTTCATGCCAGATAAGAAAATTCCTCTTATCGATTGGCCTTGGGATGAGATTAATGCTTCTTTTAAAGCTGCTTTTCATCATGATTATTCTTTTAATGCAAATGAGTGTGCAGATAAATTTAACGATGACCTTGGAAGATATTTTCACTCTATCGCTAAAGATGTTTTAGACAAAAAATTCTCAGAATACGATGAGGATCAAGTCCGTATTGCAATTAGAGAAATACTTCTTTCTAACTTTGATTCACATTGGAAAGATCATTTATTATCCATGGATCATTTAAAAGAAGGGATAAATTTAAGAGCTTACGGACAAAAAGATCCAAAGATTGAATATAAAAAAGAAGCATTTGTTCTTTTTGGAAATATGAAAGAGACAATAAAACGTGCTGTAACTGATACTCTTTTTACTGTAAGACTTTACACCAAAGAAGAAGTTGAAGAGATGAAGAGGCAACATGAAGCAGAGCTTAAAGCAAAGCTTGATGCTCATAAACAAGCCGTTGCTCAAGCTGAAGCTGCTAGAACTCCTTATAAGCGTGATAAGGTTAAAGTTGGGAGAAATGATCCATGCCCTTGTGGTTCAGGTAAAAAGTTTAAGCAATGTCATGGTAAGTAATTCTCTACAAGTGCGCTAAGGTATACAGGCACTAGCACTCCCTAGCATCTTTGTTATAATAAAGTGTGAGTGATAATACTAAAAAAGATATTACTAAAATTGGTGATCTTGCCGATTTTGAACATGACGATATAGACTTTGAGTCAGCTACTGATCTTTTTGATGAGTCCAACACCGAAGAAGAAATTCAAGCTGATGAAGTCACTGATATATTTGATACAAATCATGAGCAAGAAGCTTTAACTCTTGAAGAAGAATTAGAGGCTGGTAGAACAAAAATCCAGGACTCACCTACTCTTTTATCAGAGATCCATGATTTTCAAGCAGATCAAGAATTTATAGATTTAGAAAAAGAAGCTACGACTATTCAAGAAATTGATAAAGAAATAGAAACAACGATTCAACCCATCAGTGATATAAATGAGCCTTTAAACGCCAAAATTCCAAGAAATATTCCTATTCAAGCAAGCCCTAGTTATAGTTTGAAAGTTTATGGACTTGGAAATGAATATCTTGAAGATATTAAGAAAATTCTTATGGATATGGCATTAGAGGATTTAATGAATGAGGAATTTTTAAAAAGATCATTAGATAGAAAAGAGCTTTTCATTCCTAGAATTCCAGAGCTTATTGGAATTCAAATCATCCATCTTGTAAAGAGACTAGGAGCAACTTATCTGTATGGATTAAGTGAAGATGTTTTTCCAAGTGAATATGATTCCATGGATTATGGGAGTCTTAGCAAGGAAGATAATGAGGATTTCAAACAAAAAGAAATTCTAACATCTACTAGTGATCATATAGATGGCATTAAGATAAAAAAACTAGGAAAACTGATTTCTGTAGAATCTTATTTAGAAGATAATCAAGACTTAGATTTAAAGACAGAAGAATCTTTATTACTTGAAAGTTTGAAATTAAAAGCAATTAGAGAAAAAGCAGATGCTATTATTGGAATAACAACTCAACATTTAAACCATTACTCAAAAAATAAAATTAAAGTACTCGTTTCTGGAACTCTTGCATGGATAAGATAAAACATTTTGAATACCTTATAGTTGGCGGAGGTATTACTGGAGCAGGAGTTTTTAGAGATCTAGCTCTTCATGGAAAAAAAGTTTTATTAGTAGATAAGAAAAAATTCTTATCTCAAACTTCTTCTATTAGCTCTAAAATGCTACATGGAGGTATTAGATATTTAGAACACTTAGAATTCTCATTAGTAAGTGAAGCTCTTAAAGAAAAAAATACTTGGAAAAACAATGCTCCTCATCTTGTAAAAGAAAAGGAATTCTTCATCCCTGTTTACAAAAACTCTCCACATTCTTTATTAAAACTATTTTGTGGAGTAAAACTTTACGATGCTTTATCTTATTTTCAAAATTCTCCATCAGGTAAGCTTTCTAAGGATGAGCTTCTCAAGAAATCTCCAGAATTAGAATCAAAAGATCTTTTAGGAGCAATTACATATTATGATGTTATTCTTGATGATAAAGATTTTGGCCTTAAAAACATCAAAGATGTTTTGTCTTTAAAAAATACTTCTGTGAAAGAAGAAACTGAGGTTATCTCTATTTCCAGAGAAAAGCATTTAAAAATAACTTTATCAAATAATGAAATCATTACTTGTGAAGAACTTATTTTTTGTACTGGCCCATTTACAGATCAAGTGCTGAAGAACTTATCTATACCATGGAAACCTAAAATTCTTCCTTCGAAAGGATCTCACTTAAAACTTGATCCAAAAAAAATAAATTGCCCACATCCTATCGTTATACAAGAAAAAAATAGAGTTATCTTTATTATTCCTCATGATGATTTTATATTACTCGGCACAACTGAGTTAAAGTTATCTCCTAATCAAGATTTTTTTGATATGAAAATATCTGAAGAGGAAAAAAAATATTTAATTCATCATTTCAATCGCTACTTCCCAGGACAGGATATTACAAATGCTATTCTCAATTCTACTGCTGGAGTAAGGCCTTTAGTGATTAGTAAAGGCCTTAGTGAAAATCAAGCACCAGGAGCAGTAAGTAGGAACCATCAAATTTTTATCCCTCAAGAAAACATGTATGTTCTTATTGGAGGAAAGTATACAACATTTAGAAAAATGGCAGCTGATTTAGTAGCGCAAATTTTTAGAAAAAAACAAATTCCTTATCATGCTAATTTGACTTTAGAACCGAT
This sequence comes from Bacteriovoracaceae bacterium, assembly GCA_020630335.1. Lineage (GTDB taxonomy): Bacteria > Bdellovibrionota > Bacteriovoracia > Bacteriovoracales > Bacteriovoracaceae > JAHDHG01. The sequence goes on along the minus strand of JAHDBN010000005.1, from coordinate 28,768 downwards.
AAGAAAAACCAAATGAAATTCTAGGGCCTATTCTCGCTCTTTCCCATTCAGCCATCCCAACACTTGCTGGTAAATCTGAAAACGTATCAAGTCTTCTATAAACATCAAGTAACATCCTTACGCCTAGTTTAGATTTAAAATGATACTTAAGTCCCAAGCCAGCAAAATAAGCAAAACTTGTCCCACTCGCATCTGTTGTTGTACTACTTGTTGAGGTTGCTCCTCCTAAAGTACCTGGAGCGAGACTATCAACAATACTTCCTATTGCAGCTCCCCCGTGAAGATAAGGAATAAGCTTGTAAGCATCATGAGGGCTAGTGAATGGATAAATATTTAATGCTCCTCCATATTCATAAAGAATACTATCTGTTACAGAACCATCAAAAGTTAAAACCGAATCTTGCATATAAGTAAATTGTGGAGCCAATGAAAACCATCGTCCTATATATATTTCTAGTCCTCCACTTATTCGGCTAAAAAATTCTGTTCCTGAAAAATTATCTCCTGAGCTCACTTCTGATGTGAAATAATGAAACCCTATATGAGACCAAATCTCTAAAAATCTTTTTTTGAAATTTCTTTCTAATCTAGGACTTCTGATGGCATCTTTACTTACTATTTCCTCGCCTACTGTTTTAGAATAATCTCTATCATCTAAAAGATCAGAGTAAACAGAGTAATCATCCCCTGATCCACTTAACACATTCAATCCAGTAATTGATTCTCTAGCAAGCATACTATAAGGATTTTTTGATAGCTTAACCTCTGGTGTAATTTTAAGTTTTAAAACAGCATCGTTGATAACGAGATCAGGATTTACCATTCTATAAACAGACCAAATAGAAGTTTGAGTATTATTTTTGATAAGAACTGCCCTAGCGACAATGGCTTCTGTGACAAAGAGTTTGGCGTGATCTCCTACATTCAGGCCATCAGCTGATCCTCTATTCAAAAAGATTGTTTTCCCCGATTTAGTCGTTTCTAAAATCTTAATAGTTAACTGAGAATCAATAGGAAGCGCGAAACTTAAAATTGAAAATGAGAGACATAATATTAATAACTTACCCATAGAATACATCCTTTTACTCTATACATTTAATTTTAATGCGTGCTATAAATTTAAACAATAAAATAATACAAAAGAGGATTAACTCGCCATGTCAAAAAGAAAAAGAGAACAAAGAACTTATAAATACGAATGCACTCTTACAGGTAAGGAATATAGGTTAACTCAAAAAGTAGAAAAAACAGACGAACTTGTTTCAGTAGATGCTTTTTATCAACTTAATCCTGATCAAGATGATCGTCCTGTTGCTATCAAAAAAAGATTGGGCGTTGAAGAAGAAACTGAAGACACGGAAGAAACCAAAAACTAATTCACTATTTAAGGAAAATTTATGACTGTTCACAAGGTTGCTATTATTGGAACCGGGCCTGCTGGTCTGACTGCTGCACTTTATTCAGCTAGAGCTGATCTTGCTCCCATTGTATTTGAAGGACATGAACCTGGTGGTCAATTAACTCTTACCACTGATGTTGAAAATTTTCCTGGATTCCCAGAAGGTGTCATGGGACCAGATCTTATAAACAATATCAAAAAACAAGCTGCTCGCTTTGGAGCTGAATATATTCAAAAACATGTAACAAGAGTTGATACAACTTCAAGGCCTTTTAAATTTTATTGTGATGATGAAGAGTTTCAATCTGAAACGTTAATTATTTCTACTGGTGCGAGTGCAAAGTTTCTTGGATTAGCTAATGAAAAAGAATTAACTGGTAAAGGTGTAAGTACTTGTGCCACTTGTGATGGATTCTTTTATAGAGATAAGGTTGTTCATATTGTAGGTGGAGGTGATACTGCAATGGAAGATGCTACTTTTATTGCGAAGTTTGCTTCGAAAGTTTATATGTGCGTTAGAAAAGATACACTTAGAGCAAGTAAACCAATGCAAAAAAGAGCAATGGATAATGAAAAAATAGAATTCTTATGGAATACAGAAGTCCAAGAAATTCTTTTTGATGATTCCGGAGTAACGGGAATAAAAGTTATTAATAATAAATCAAATGAAGTATCAACAAGACAAACTGATGGACTTTTTTATGCCATTGGACACAGACCTAATACTGCATTTTTAGAAAAGCAAATTGATCTTGATGACCATGGCTTTATTTCTACTAAAAATGGTGGTGAAACTAATATTGCTGGTATTTTTGCTTGTGGAGATGTTCAAGATCCTATTTTTAGACAAGCGATTTCGGCTGCTGGGTCAGGGTGCCAAGCTTCTATGCTGGCTGAGCGGTTTTTACATTCTTAAATATTTTTTAAATACTCTTTTATTAACTCTTTTATCTTCGTTGTGTAAGGCCTTTTTTCTAGTTCGCATTTCAAACGAAAAGCATCTAATAGATCCGGATCTATTTTCATTGTAATTAACTTTGATTTTTTTACTTTTTTGATCTTGCTATTTAAATCTCTCATTGATTCCAGCCACTGGATTTGTTTTGTTGCATCTTTCATTTAGTGAGCTCTTTTATATCAATTAAATCTTTAGGTCTAGCAGACGCTTTTTTCATTTTTATGAGGTCTTCCTTTGAAATAACTCTAATAATACTATCCCCTACCTTGAAGTTCTCTGATTTAAAATCACTAAAGTCATGATTGATAAGTATGTCTATCTGATCAAATGGATCATTTTTATTATAAAAGTTCCACGCAATAAGATTTCGATTCTTAATATATTCTTCTCTAAACTTAAAAATTGAAACGGCATCAATAGGTAACTTCGACTCCATTCCCATTTCATTTAATAGTTTTTCAACTTTCTTTAAGCTTGAGAGATTAAACTTGATAACTAGATCTATATCTACAGTATTTCTTGAATATCCATGAAAATTTACTGCATAACCACCCACGATCATGTAGTGGACACGTTCTTTTTTTAATATTTCTGCTAAGTGTGTTATTCTCACAAATAAAGTATATACCAATATATACTTTATTTCAAGGGCAAAATTCAACTCAAAGCCAATCGATTCCTACAGAAAGCATGAATACATCTAAATATCGTGAATTTTTACTTAAAAATTAAATTTGTGAGTTTTTAAAGTTCTACTCTAAAAGCAATAACTCTTTATAACCACCCACGATCATGTAGTGGACACGTTCTTTTTTTAATATTTCTGCTAAGTGTGTTATTCTCACAAATAAAGTATATACCAATATATACTTTATTTCAAGGGCAAAATTCAACTCAAAGCCAATCGATTCCTACAGAAAGCATGAATACATCTAAATATCGTGAATTTTTACTTAAAAATTAAATTTGTGAGTTTTTAAAGTTCTACTCTAAAAGCAATAACTCTTTGAAGAGGCATTTTAACAATTGATCCTTGACCAAAAAAAGCACTCTTATTTACTAATTGAATCTGACCCTTTTTAGATAAGCCAAAGCTAGAGTCTATTCTACTTTCCGATGTCCCAGCATTTAACATTACTGTTGCGTAAGCATATTTTTCTGAAAGAATTTCAGTAAGTAAGTTAGTAAGCAAAGGTTGTAATTTCTGAGGCTCAACATTTGAGTTTGCTTTCATTAAAGCATCAGAGACACAAGGAATATATTTTTCTAAGGTAAAGCTCACTGTAATTCCAAGATCACCCTGACCACCACTTTCTGCATCCATACTAGAAGAACAAACTGATATTGAATCTTCAAAGCTCAAAGCTACAAGTTCTTGAGCTTGAGAACTAAAAGTTACAGAAAAGAAAAAGGCCACTAGTAATGATTTCATTCGTTATCTCCAAAATTAAAAAGTAAATGTTTATAACAAACGTCATTTATGTAAGGCTAGCTCCTTGCCTCTCTTTAACGCATCGCATTTCAAGTTGTAATCAAAATAACCCCAGTAAGCTATTGATTTTACTTGATTATATCTAGCTTAATTAAAAACTAAGATCTACTTACACTATGGATTTTTTATTTACGCTATCGTGAATAATATCAGCTATGAAGTAAAATCTTCACACATTCAAACTATATTATTTATAAGTATCTCTTGTTTACTAAATAAGGTATATCTCATTTAACTCAAATCAGAAGGTAAAACGTGAAAGAAGTAAAGTTTAGTTCATTAATTGATAATATGGATGTTCTCCAAGCAGTTACAGAGATGGGCTATGAAACGCCTACAGAAATACAAGAAAAAGCCATACCATTATTAAAAACAACCACTAAGGATTTTATTGGCCAAGCAAAAACTGGTACTGGAAAAACTGCAGCGTTTAGTCTTCCACTTTTAGACAAGATTGATCAGGACTCTTCTTTTGTCCAAGTACTTATTCTAGCTCCTACTAGAGAACTTGCAACTCAAGTTGAATCAGAAATTAAAAAGTTTACTAAATATACTGATATTACTTCTACTTGTATTTACGGTGGAAGTTCTTATGAGAAGCAATTCAAAGCACTTAGAGCTGGCCCTCAAATTGTAGTTGGTACTCCTGGTAGAGTTTGGGATCTTATTAAAAAAAATAAACTCATCTTAGATCATGCTAAGTATTGTGTTCTAGATGAAGCAGATGAAATGCTTAACATGGGATTTCTAGAAGACGTAAAAACTATTCTAGATGTTTTTGATGTTTCAAGACAACTCATTATGTTCTCAGCGACAATGTCTAAATCTATTTTAAACCTTATAGGACATTCATTTAATGAGTATGATCTTGTTAAAACAAAGAACCAGAATACTCATAACGCTCAGATTGATCAAAAATACTTCATTGTAAAAAATAAATATAAAACAGAAGCACTCGCTAGATTAATTGATCTTGAAGAAAATATTTATGCGATTGTTTTTTGTAAAACTAAAATTGAAACAAAAGAAGTCGGAGATGACTTAAAGAAAAGAGGATATCGAGTAGAAGTTCTTAATGGAGACATGGGACAAAATGAAAGAGATTACTCGATGAGAAAGTTCAAAGAGAAAAAAGCAACACTTATGGTTTGTACAGACGTTGCTGCCAGAGGTATTGATGTCAATCACCTTACTCATGTTTTTAATTATGGACTTCCACAGAATAATGAATCTTATGTGCATAGAATTGGAAGAACTGGAAGAGCTGGATCTGAAGGAAAGGCTTATACTATTGTGGGGCCTAAGAGTGCGTTCGCTATAAAAAGAATAGAGCGAGATACTAGTCAGAAAATTGAACTAGGACGACTACCAAGGATAGAAGAACTTAAAGGAAAAATTGTAGATAAAGAAATCGCTAATATGGCGAGACTCAAAGAAGTCCTACAAGAAAAAGGTGAAACTTTTAAAATAGATAAAGCATTTGAAAACTTCTCTGCTTCATTTTCTGATCTTTCAAGTGAAGATCTTCTTAAGCTTATGTTTAGCTGGAAATTTAATGAGGTTTTAAGAACTTATAATAATCTTGGAGACATCGAGGCCAAAGCCGATAATAGTGGTGGTGGTGGTGGTCGTCGAGAAAGACGTTTTAATTCTAGACGTGGTGGAAACGGCGGTGGTCGTGGTGGTGATAGACGAAGAGGTGGCCGAGGTGGAAGAGACAGGGATCGAGGAAATAGCAGAAGTAATGATAGATACTCTAGATCTGATAGAGACGGAAATAGATCTGAAAGATCATATGGCAATCGATCAGAAAGAAATGGTAACAGATCTGAAAGATCATATGGCAATAGGTCTGAAAGAAATGGCAATAGGTCTGAAAGATCTTTTGGTAATCGATCTAATAGAAATTCTCGAAAAAGAGCATAAAAAAAGCCCACTCTTTGAGTGGGCCTTTCCGAATATATAAACAATTCTAAAGAACTAATTACTTAGATCTAAAAGTTGCCATAACTCTTCTGTTTTCTCTTCTACCAGCTGAAGTTGCGTTATCAGCAACTGGTCTGTCTGGTCCGTAACCTGCAGAAGATAATCTAGATGCATCAACACCGTGATTATTTACAAGGTAAGACTTAACAGCGTCAGCTCTTCTTTGAGAAAGAGAGATGTTATAGCTTCTAGAACCTCTTGAGTCAGTGTGACCTTCGATTTCAGCTCTAGTATCTGGGTAAGTTTTAAGGAAGTCAGCAACTCTACCTAATTCATTGTGATATTGAGACTCAATAGCAGAAGAATTTGTAGCAAAGTTAATGTTAAGAGTAATCTCAACAGCTTCATCAGCCTTACAACCTGCAGAGTTTACAGTTGCACCAGCTTCAGTTCCTGGACACTTATCAAGTGAATCATAAACACCATCATTATCGCTATCTACTTGAGAAGCAGAACAACCATCAGCATTTACAGTTTCACCAGCTGGAGTGTTAGGACACTTATCAGAACCATCTTTAACACCATCATTATCACTATCAGCCATAGCATTAACTACAGCAGGAACAGCAGCAGCAACAGCTGGAGCAGCACCAAAAGTATAGTTTAATCCGATTTGTGGGTTAAATACGTGAAGTTCTTTTACACCAGCTTTATCTTCATCAAGCTTAGTGTAGTGATAATCAAGATTGATTCCAGCACTTAAGAAATGAGTGATAAAATACTCAATTCCAAGACCAGCTTTCCCGTGAAGGTTCCACTCGTCATAAGCGCCAAATACAGGATTAGCAACACCAACACCAACAGTCAGGTAGTTATGCCACTTACTTGTGTTAGGAACTAAAGATAATAAACCATCAATAGTAGCTACTCTTTGCTTACCAGCATAAAGATCAGTTCCTTGTGCAAGGAATTCTTGATGAGAGTAAGAAAGTTGGGCACCAAGCTTCGAGTTGAAATGGTATCTTAGTCTACCATTTAAGCTAAATTTATCTTCAAGAGAATCTCTCAACACAGTTTGACCAACTGGGAATGGAAGACCGTAACTAGCACCAAGACTAAAAGTTTTACTTAAGTCATGAGCAGATACTTGAAGAGAAAGTAAAGCAACAAAAATTAATGAAAGTAATTTCATACGTTTCTCCTTTGAAATTAGTTATTGTTAAATTAGTTAACAAAAAGTTTACTTAAACAAAGCTTACATAAACAGTTCACTCTACACAAGATAGAAAATGTAAAAAAAGATAAACTAAATTTAATTACCATTCTTGAGGTGAATAGTAAGAATTCATCTCTTTATGAGCGGAATTTAACTTAGAATTATAATCATAATGAAAGGAACATCTTCTTGGTAAAGAAACAAAAATAGACTTTATTCTTCCGTTAGTTTTAAGCCCAAAAAGTGTACCTCTATCGTGAATAAGATTAAACTCAACATACCGACTTCTTCTATGAAGCATAAATTCTTCATCTTCTTTAGAAAAATTTTCATGCATACGCTTTTTTACGATTGGGAAATAAGAATCAATAAAATGATTTGACATGTTTTGAACTTGTTTGAAATCACTTTCCAACTCATTACTTAAATGATCAAAAAAAATGCCCCCCACTCCTCTCATTTCATTGTCTCTATGCTTATTCACAAAATACTTATCGCATGTATCTTTCATTGCTTCGTAGCAATTATATGGAGCACAAGCTTTTTTCCATACTCCATGAAAATGCTTGAAATCTTCAGTATGAGGATAAAAAGGGGTTAAATCAGCACCTCCGCCAAACCAATGCTTTGATCCATGCTGAATCATTCTAAAGTTTGCATGTACAGTCGGTACTCTAGGGTTTCGTGGATGAATAATTAAGGAAACTCCGGCCGCCCAAAGCTCCTCACCTTCTCCGCTTAATTGACTTGAAAATTTAGGATCTATTTTTCCAAAAATCTCAGAAGTATTCACTCCTGCACTTTCAAAAAGTTCACCTTCAAAATATCTAGTAATTCCTCCACCACCAGGGTTTTTCTCAAAATCTTTTCTTTCCCAGATATCTTCAGTGAGCTCAAGAGAAGGATCAAATATCTTTAATTGCTCAGTAATTTGATTCTGCAAGCTCTTCACATGTGCCGAGAATTGCGTCTTAGCTAATTTCAAGTCCATTTCTTTTCTATATCCTTGCTAAGGTTTTGTATTCATTTTATGATACACGCCAGTCTACTGGAAAAAATATGTTATATAAACGATCAGACAAAATAAATAAAAACTATGATGTTATAATTATTGGCAGCGGGCTTGGTGGCTTAACTGCGGCTAATAAACTCGCTAAAGATAACTACAGTGTCCTTTTACTTGAAGCGCATAATAAGCTCGGTGGGTTTGCGACTTGGTTTTTCAGGGAAAGAAAAAAGTATATCTTTGATGTCTCTCTTCATGGCTTTCCTATTGGTATGAAAAAAACTTGTAGGAAATATTGGAATAAAGAAATTGCTGATTCAATAATACAAGTTAAAGACGTTAGGTTTCTAAATCCTCAATATCAAATACAAACAGATTTCACCAAAGAAGATTATATCAATAAACTTGTTCATAATTTTAATCTTGATGAAAAAAAAGTTCATGAGTTTTTTGAGTTTCTTTCACAAATGAATTTTTATGATAATCAATCAATGACTAATAGAGAGTTATTTCAAAAATTCTTCCCTGATAGAAATGATGTCATGAGATTTTTAATGGAGCCTATTTGTTATGCGAATGGATCTACCTTAGATGACCCTGCCATCACTTATGGAATTGTTTTTTCAAATTTCATGAGCAAGGGTGTTTACACTTTTGAAGGAGGAACTGATCGTTTAATAAAAATGATGCGTGATGAGCTTTTAGAAAATGGTGTTGATATAAAAATGAATGCTCCAGTAGAGGAAATTATTATTGAAAATAAACAAGCTAAGGGTGTAAAGCTTATGGGTGATACCATCTATGCGAAGTCAGTTCTTAGTAATGCGAATATAAAAACGACCATTAATACTCTTTGTGATACTAAGCATTTTTCTAATGACTTTTTGAATAAAAATGAAGCGATTAGATTAAATACAAGTAGTTGTCAGGTTTATATGGCCTTAAAGCCGGAGGCTTCTATCCCACATATAGGTGAATTAGTTTTTACAAGTACGGCTGATCATTTTGATACTGATCTTTTATTAGATATGAATATTACAAGTCGGACATATTCTATTTATTATCCTGAAATACGGCCTCAAGATGAAGTACCTAAAACATCTATTGTTTCAAGTACTAATGCTCGCTTTGAAGACTGGGCAGCACTTTCAAAAGAAGAATACGAATTAGAAAAAAAGAAAATGATTGATGAGACTCTTGATCATTTAGAAACCCTGCTTCCTGATATAAAATCTAAAATTGCTTATGTCGATGCAGCTACTCCACTCACTGTTAAGAGATATACGCATCATCCTAAAGGAACCTCCTTTGGAACAAAGTTTGAAGGCCTAGACGTTAGCATGAATCTTCATAAAGAAATTCATGGGTTGTTTCATGCTGGATCTGTTGGGATAATTATGTCTGGCTGGTTAGGTGCTGCTAATTATGGCGTGATTCAGGCCAATGAAATTGAATCTTATCTTTATAAACAACAACAAGGTGAAACACATGCAAGACTCTAATATTAAATATGATTTCTCAGATCAAGTTTGTATCGTAACTGGTGGAACAAGAGGAATAGGAAGAGAAATTTCAAAACATTTTTTAAATGCAGGAGCAAAAGTTATTGCTTTGTATAAATCTAATCACGAAAAAGCGAATGCTTTTAAAAACGACTTAGGAGAACTATCTGATAGATTAACTATAGAAAGTGTTGATGTTTCTGATTATCATGCTTGTGAGGAATTTTTTAAAAAATATTCAGATACTTCTATTCATGTTCTAGTTAATAATTCAGGTATCAGGCGAGATGGACTTTTATTGATGATGAAAGAAGAGCAATGGGACTCTGTGCTTCATACAAATTTAAAGGGAACTTTTAACATGACGAAGTTCGCTACTGCGGCAATGTTAAAAAATAGATACGGCCGGATTATTAATATGAGTTCAGTCGCTGGAGTATTAGGACTTCCAGGACAGTGTAATTACTCAGCTTCTAAAGCAGGGCAAATTGCTTTTTCAAAATCTCTTAGTAAAGAAGTTGCTAAAAGAGGGATTACTATCAACAACATCGCACCAGGCTTTATTGAAACGGAATTGATTGATGATTTACCTGAAGCTCAGGTTAGTGAATATAAAAAACAAGTTCCTATGAAAAGATTTGGATCTAGCCAAGAAGTTGCCAATACTGTTTTATTCTTAGCTTCTAAAGAGTCTAGTTACATCACTGGTGCGACTATTGAGATTACAGGTGGACTGTAAATGGATAAAATTAAAGAACTGATTCCTCATAGAGAGCCATTTTTATTCGTAAAAGACATTATAGATCAAACCGAGAGTTCAATTATTACAAGTACACTCTTCTCGTCAGAAATGGATGTCTTTAAGGGCCATTTTCCTGGTAATCCTATTGTTCCAGGGGTTTTACTTTGTGAAGCAGTTTTTCAAAGTGGCGCATTATTAATGGGTAATTCAGGGAATCAAACTCCTATAGTTACAAGAATTCAAAATACCAAGTTTAAAAATATGCTGAAGCCCAATGAACAAGCCAAGATTTCTGTCGAAATTACAGAGTCTTTAGGCCATGCCTTTCATTTAAAAGGAAAGATCACGAAAGATGATACAACGATTTTAACTATCAGTTTTTCTTGTGCTCTTATTGAAAAAGAATCATGAGTTTTTTAAATCTTTCAAAAAAATCCTTCCTGATTACAGGTGTAAGTAACAAGAAATCTGTCGCTTACTTTACAGCAAAAACTCTTCTTGAGTTAGGTTCTACTTTATATTTCTCTGTTCAAAATGAAGAACAACAAAGTTTTATAAAAAAACATTTCCCTGATTCTCATTGTTATCTATGTGATGTTTCTAATTCTTCTTCTATTAAGAAGCTTGCTGAATCTTTAAAAGACATTAAACTTAACGGCATGCTTCATTCTATCGCTTTTGCTCGTTTTTCTACACCTCATTTTCATGAAACTAATTTTGAAGACTTCAGTGAAGCAACAAGAATTAGTGCTTACTCTTTAATTGAAATGTCTAATCTTTTAAAACATTGCTTTGTAAATGATGCATCTATCGTTACTGTTTCGATTAGTAATTTACGAGCGACTAACTATGGCTTCATGGGGCCTATAAAGGCAATGCTTAAGGCCAATGTTGATTTTCTTGCTAAATCGTTTTCTCATTTCTCAAGGATTCGTTTTAACTCTATCGCTGCTGGCCCTCTTAAAACTTCTGCCTCTGCAGGGATTCCTAAATATTTAGAAAACTATTTATATTGTGAAGAACTGACTTTAAGAAAAGAAAATTTAAAAACTCAAGAAGTTGCTAACACAATTACTTTTTTACTCTCTCATGCTTCTAGTGGAATAAATGCAAGCGAGATAGTTATCGATGCTGGAATGAATGTGAATTATTTTGAAGAAAAAGTTGTGGATAAATTCACACAGTTATAATGACTCATACTGCAAGCTTACTTATCTACTCCAATGAAAGATATTCATTTAGAACTGCCTGTGAACTACCAGATAAGTCTTCGCCTTCCCGATGTAGATGATACTTTTCAATTAAATTCTTATGAAGAATGGTTTCTGGAATAACACCTTTAATTCTTTGATAGCTAACTAAAGTAACATTTTTTCTTTTAGCTTCAACTTGAGGCCACAAAAGATCATCCTTATTAATCCCATTACCGATTTGTCCTGAAGCGACTATGATTTTCTTATTCTTCAATAAACTATTAAGAATCTTTTTCTTCTCAGGTGATAAGTGTTTAAGCCTAATGCCAATTGGCAGGAGGATAATTTTAATTTTGCTGTTTTGAATTTCACTTAATGATTCTTCAAGTTTTTTAACCTTCAAAACACCTGTAGCATCAAAAACATTGAAAGCTTTTATAAATATTCGTCTTGAAAGAAATTTATTTAAGTACCTAAGAGTAAGCTGTGCGTGATATTTTCTTTTGTCTAATTTATCGGGACATAGTGGAAAGGATTCATTCGTTTCTAATTTAATTTTCTCAAGATTTTCTTTACAAGAAAATGTGTCTAATAAAGCAACCTCGGGTGAAGGATTTCTAAAGCATGAAGAGAGTAATAAACAAAATATTACTCTCTTCATGCTTTTAATTAAATATTCGCACTTGCACTTTGCATCCAAAGAGGACGTCCTTCTTTTACTTTTTCAAATAAATTTACATCAATCGTTTTTAGTTTTTTCCCTAGCTCGCCAAGAAATTTAAGTTTACTCTTCTTAAACAATCCTTTCCCTGTCAATGTTTTCATTAAATCAGAATTCACAACACTTCTCAAATCATCATTATCTCTAATGGCATTAAATAATTTTTCTGCATTATACCCAAAAGCTAATACTGTTTTGTTCTGAGTTGATGTATTGAAAGAAAAAACAGAAAGCTTTGAATATTTCTCTGGTTTATCAAAAACTTTTTTCTTTTCTTTCTTACTCATAGTTTTCAGCATACTACTCAAGTGAATAACTTCAATGATTTGTTGATTATTAAACAATTCCATTACCTTCTCTTCATCACTTCTCACTTTTTCTATCTGAGATATAATACTCGTCTTAGGTAAGTTATAAATTTTCGATGACAAAAGTTTCTTTTTAAGTTCATAAAGCTCAGAACTTACTACAACTACAGGAGTATTTTTCATCGACTGACCAATTAACATACTATCTACTCCAGCTATGATTTTAACTGCTTCAGGAAGAATAGATTGTTTTACGCTTTCTAAATTTTGAGAAACACTAATGAGACTCACATTTTCAGATGTTTTTACAATTTGTCTCATTTTATCATTAGCACCTAATAAAATAATGGCCTTATTACTAAGAGGTTTACTTAAAAACTTAGAGTTTGGAGCATACTCAGTATCTAAAACACTAACTTCAGATAACCCTCCAAGTTCTGAAATAACATCTAAGGCAAGATCAGATTGCGTACTAGGAGAAACTGCAACGACAATATTCGAATCACTCGCAGTAAAAGGAATATGTACAAGCTTTGAGCTAGATTTTTCACTCATTCCTAAAAGAACATTGTTTTTAAGAATCTTTGCATTCAAACTCATACTCTTAAGGCCCTCTGATTTATCTATCACTAAAGAGCCAATATTAAGAACCTTCTCTCCACTCAAATTACTTACAGATAGTTTTATATTTTTTTTAAAATTATGAATTCCATCTACACTAAGCTCTAAATCACCAGAATATGGTTTACTAGAAATATTAGAAACTTTAAGAATTAAATTATTTGCTCCAGTTTTTAATGCTGATTCTACCTGAGGAGTCGAAATCTTTAACGGATTTTGAATCATTAAGTTTGTCTGCTCCATTGCGATGAGTCCACTTGAAGCATTTTCAAAATGCTTGCTAACTATAGAGTTATTACTAGAGAGATCTAATGAAAGCTCTGTTTGAACTTTCTCTATTTCTCCAATGCTTTTCAGCTTTGAAATTTTAGTTTTAGAAGCACCTTTAATCGTTACTATTGATTTTGCTGGTATAGAAATCTTTGAAATCTCACCATTCATTTTCAGCATAACATTCTGAGCTGTTTTACCTCCAAAATTTTTAATAATAACGTTTTGAATAACTTCTTCACCTGGCTGGTAAACATCATCAGCTTTACCAACATTATTTATCCCTCCGTCATAATAAGTGCTCTTTTCATACTTCAAAACAGGATTAGAAGCGTAAACATTCTCAGTTTCTTGAAAACTTTTATTTTCATTTTTCTGAATTTCTGAACTAATCATTGAATCATAAACTTCAGCTTTAGCTTTATCAAAAGCAGCTTTCAAGATCTCTCCAGCTAACTCTTCAAATACTTCAAGATATGTTTCATTAAATTGTTTTTTAAATTCAGGAGCTACCCTATTAGGTCTTGCTAAAAATTGATTTTCAAATTGTCTGAATAAAGATGCATAGCTTGAATCAAAACTTTGCTTATACGAAGAATCGAAAGCATTTTTATAAGAATTGTCATAAGCTACTTGATAAAAAACGCTCATCGCTTCAGCTTTAGCACTGCTAAATGCTTGATCGAAATTTATTGAATACTCTCTTTCAATATTTTTATTATACGCTCTTCTGGAAGATTTTTTATAAGTGTGAACATATCCTGCTCTTCTTGCTTTTCTCAAAATAGGTTTTCTTGCTTGCCCCTTTGGTCTAAAACTTGGTCCTCTAAAACCTGCAGGTAAATCAGGAATTTCTCCAGAGAATGCCCCCGCAAAAGTACCGTTAATCGTTGTATTTTTTAAAACTTTCTCTTCATTCTTCTTTATAGATTTTTGAATTCCTTGCTTACTACCAATTGTTTGCCCATCTTCAATCGCTTCTTTTTTTCCAGCATCTCTTCCCAAAGCCGCTCCTCTAGCACTTGCATTTGATCCTGTCGCGTCTACCTTTGCTTTTTTGCTTGCTTCTACAATCGCCACAGCTACATTTCCTGCAATTGTTCCTTCTATCTCTCCTTTGTGACTTCCATCTTTATTTCCTTGCTTACTCCCTTCTAAGCTCCCATCTTCTAATCCTAACTGCTCTTCTCTTGCGATACCCAACTGCTCACCGGTGATATAACCTTGTTCTAAGCCATCTTTTTGACCATATGCAATCCCTACTCTTGTAGCTTCATTTCTTCCATCAAATCGTCCATCTTTACGACCAATCTCAGCTCCTTTTTTGTTTAATCTAAGAATTTTAGTAATCAATTGTTGTTTGTAACTTTTAAGCTCCACTTTTCTTGATTGAATTTGATTTTTAAGACTAGCAACTCTTTTTTCTAATCTCAACACTGTTTTTTTCAATTCAGAAAGTTCTAACTTCGCCTGATCAAGACCTTTTTTTAATTTAATATTTTGAGCAACTAAACTCTCATTTTGAGTTTTCTTCTTCTTTGTTTTTTCTTTATTTTTAGCAATTGAACTTGAAAGGTTCTCTTTTTTTTCTGATAGATCTGATTGTATTTTTTTCTCTTCTGACAAAACAGTTTCTTTAGCTCCAATTTTATCACTAATCTTACTAAGCTCTTGTTCTAAGGCGGGAAGAGTTTTATCGCATTCCTCTTTAGGGATCTTACCTGTCATGCATTGCTTTTTAGTTCTTAAAAACTTCTTTTTCTTCAATGCTTGTTTTTCTTTTAAAGGCACTAGTTCATCTGATAGCTTTTTCACTTTAAGATTTTTTTTCTTCAATTTATCTTTAACAGTAACAAGCTTTACTTGGTTCGCTTTATTTTTTTCAATCAATGAAGTAATAAGTGCTTTGTTTTCTTGTATGAGTGTTTTGTTTTTATCAATTTTAGGTTTATTACTCGCAATTACTTCTTTCGCTGCTTTTAACTTCTTTTTATTAACTTTAAGTTGCTTATCTTTTACAGTTAAATCATCTTCTAAACTTAGAACTGTTGATTTAAGTGTTGCAAACTCAGGATCATCGGTGAGTTCAAATTTAATCTTTCCTATAAACTCCTCTCTCCAAGCTGCTCCCCCTCTTTGAGCAAATATTAAAGAAGAATAAAGTAACACTAATACTATTCCTAAAATTTTCATCATCTCTCCTTATTTAATGACTATTTGGCCCTACAAATTTCTTCATAACGGCCATTCTGGCCCCAAAATAAATCTATAAAGTCCGTGATTTATTGTTTTGAACTTACAAGAGCAAGTTTCATGCCAAGGATGATGACAGGAAGTAACTCTTCGCATTAATTCTTCAATCGAATTGACTCACTTTCTTTGAATAGCTATAAAGCTTACGTTCTCTAGAGCGAACGATTTTGATGTAAAAATTTTGCTTGCTTTCAAACTCATTGCTAGCTTAGCTTTAGAAATTTCAACGAAAGGAGATTTATGAAAATTCTAATTTTATTTTTAACATTAATTAGCTCAAATTATCTTTTGGCTTCCCCTCCTAATCTTGAAGGACTTGTTTGTTTATCAGATGATTCCGTTAATGATTTTAGGGTCTACTCTATTGTTTTTTACAATGAAAACAAAGAAATTGTATCACTTGATGATATTTCGGGGATTACTAATCCTAAAAACGTTTCAGCTGGAATCAAAGTATTAAATATGGGCTTACCTAAGATAGATGATTTCATAGTAACTACCTTTGAAATGGGAGAAATTGTCTCCACAGATATGAATGCATCAAGTGAGTATTATTTTATCTCAGAAGATAACAACATTTCATTTACCTGTGAAAAAGAAACTCTAGTTGGCCCTTATCCTTCTTTTGGTGGAAGTAATTAAATGCAGCTTCCGCTTATAGAAAGCCAAATTCAAATATTATTGAAATCCTCGAATTATCGAGGATTTCTCCAATCTTATTTAGTTCTAAAAAAAGAATATAATTCTAATTTCTCTTTAGATGTTTTTAGAAAAAAAACAGGATTTAAATCAAAAGGCCATATACATGACATTATTTCAGGGAGAAAAAGAATTTCTAACACTTCTTTGAATAAATTTTCAAGAGCTTTAACTCTTTCACACGAATTAAAAAGCTACTTTAAAACATTAGTTTATCTGGAAGAAGCAGATACAAGACCAATGTCATGGAAGAAAACATCAAAGTTACAAGAACGGATAAAATCTCTTGAAACACAAATACTTAATTCTTCAAATAAAAAAAATATTCCAATTAACTCTATTAAAGATATACATGTTCTATGTGCGCTTGGTGATGAGATGGGTGCGGACATCGAAGAAATTTGTCAACGAACTCAATTTTCACAAATATTTGTATCAAAAGCATTAAGAAGATTACTAGATCACAAAATCATTAGCATGAAATCAAATAAGTATCTTCTAGACAGAAAACACTCTTTCTATTCTGGACAATCATCCGAGCTCTTTCAAAATCTCTATCTTGACTCCCTGAAAACTAGCTTGAGACATGCAAAGTTAGACTTCAATAATAAAAGCAAGCTATTTTATCTAAATAACTTCTCAATTTCTTCTAAGGATAAAGAAAGACTGAT
The DNA here is from genome assembly GCA_020630335.1 of Bacteriovoracaceae bacterium. Lineage (GTDB taxonomy): Bacteria > Bdellovibrionota > Bacteriovoracia > Bacteriovoracales > Bacteriovoracaceae > JAHDHG01. Next base: position 11,791 of record JAHDBN010000005.1, on the reverse strand, counting down.
TGAAGAACTCAAGGAAATTATTAATAGCTATGTAGTTAGGGCCGAATGCTCCACTGGAGATAAAATTTCGACACTTTCATTATCATTTATCTAGATTTTATTTATAAGGTTAACTCTTTTAAGCAAACTTTTTCCTTTTATAAATCCTATTCATAATTGGATGAAAACTGTTAAAATTTTATTTGATAACAATACTAATAATTTAGAATCATTTTTTCAGGAGGATTAATAATGAATTTTTTAAAGCTTATTATTTCAGGTCTTTTGTTTTTGGGTTGTCAGCCTAAACATAAAGAGATCGGTAATCAAGAAAAACAATCTAGTCACAAAAAAACGAGAAGGCTTGCTAATTCTGATAGGCTTATTTATTCAAAAGTTTTTTCTAATGATACGCAAGAACTTAACAAAGCAATATTAGCTGTTAAAACTCACGTAGAGCTTGCAGAACTAATAGAAGAATATGAAGAAAAATATGATTCTTTATCTACTCAAGCAAAGTGGGTTGCCGCTCAACTCGTTTCCTTAAAACCTTTAAGAGGTATGATTACTAGAGTAAGGGGTTTGATTGAAAAATCTGAGAACGGAGCATTTGTACATTCACAATTAGTTGCAATGCTCAGAGCTACAAATGCAGGAATTAATTCATTCAATCCTGATGGTCAATGGAAAGCTGGCTTTGATTATACAGTTATTCCTTATTTTATAGATAAAAAAAATAAGGTTGTTGTTCCTAATATCAAGACAGAGAAAGAGCTTTTTTTATATGTGAAAAATGAATTAACACCAGCTCTTCAATTATACTCAGACAGAATTGAAAAACTTGCGATATTAGCCGAATCCGAACCATTTTATTTTGATAATAAGTTGCTTTTTAATTCACAGATGAACATCATTGACGATCAAGATAGATTTGTTGCAATTGATAAAGGTGTTGCTAAATCATTATCTGCTTCAATAAAGCTAAGTTTGTCTGCTACAAAGTATTCTCTAGCTTATTCGTGGAAAGGTCTTTTAAGGGCCATCAGCTCAATTGCCGGTAGTTATGGTTTCCATGCAGTACTTGATAATGAAGGAGCTATGATTGCTAAGAAGAGAATTGAAAGAATTACAAAAAAATCTAAGTTTAAAGACCTTTATAAAAGAAGAGATTTAATTTCAGATGTTAGTAAGGATGAAATATTAAGTTATACTAAGAGTGCGTATGATGATCTCGATTGTGCTTTAGACTACTCCAAGCAAGCGTGGGAGTTTATAAAAGCTAGCGATTCAAAACAAGAGTTTCAAAGCTTTCCTTTATTTGATGTAAGAAGCTTCATGCCTTTTAATCGTATTATTGGTAATGGATTTGATAACCTTGATGATTTAATGGATGGACAAAAAGTTTCTAGTACAATTATTCAAGGAGAAACTGTACAAGTAAAATTTAAAGACTTATTTGAGTCTCCTCCAAGTGATTTTAAAAACTTCTTAGCCACTGGATTTAATGTTCCTAATGTTAGAAAAATATTATCTAAATCTGATGATAAAGAACTAAAAGACCCTATAACTGGCAGATTTTATAGAAATTATGATTATGGAAATCCAAATGCATGGAATTATTCTTTTTATACAAAATACTTTCCAGATGCAAAAGACGAAAAAGGTGTTCGAAACTCAGCTAGAATTCTATCCCAAATATGGGGAGGAACAATTATGGGTGCTACATTAAGTTCAGTTTTATTTTAACTTGTGAATAATTTTTTAGATAAATTAAAGAGCTTATTAATTAAACTCTTTAATTTATCTATCTCTCACTACAAAGTATTTTTCACTGTATATTTCTTCATACTTCTTGCTTCTTTTCTTCAGTTAAAAGAGCTAAGACAATTAATTGATATTAGTGATCTAATAGATGCTGATTTTAAAACTTATAATGCTCTACATGAGTTAGAAAAAAATTATGACGAAAAAGATCAAGTTTCAGTTATTCTTAGAAAAAAAGATAAATTTAGTTTTCAAGAGCATTGCTTAATTCTTGATTGGATAAACTCTATTCAAGTAAAAAGCTATGAGTTTACTCGAATCTATTCTAGTTATGGCTTAAAAATGGCTAAGAAAGAAGGAAAAGATTTAAAAGTTCATCCCATTTTAATCCCTGATTGTACAATTGAAAATTCTAATTCCGAAATAAGCAATCAGTTACAATTAATAGCCAACTCTCCATCTGGTCATTTACTTACGAATAAAAAACTAGATGATATCTTTGTAAGTTTTTACTTGAGACCTCTTGATAAAAAAGATGAAGATATCTTCGGGAGTTTCAATGAAAAATCATTTTCTAAAATAAAAAAAAGTATTGAAAATTCTCTGAAAAATCAAATAGATAACTTAGAAACCTATTGGGTCGGAGGTGGAAGTTATAAGTATTTTTTAAAGCAGGGTTATAAGAAGATGAATGTACTCAACCTATTTATATTCCCCATCTTTTTATTAGTCTTTTACTTTTTTGGTATCTCTCTTTATTGGTTAGTTTTTTTGATTATAAGTTATATGCTAAGCTTAATTCCAGTTTACGGTATCATGAGTCTTTTCCATGTTCCTATTGACCTGCTGACCTCTGCAATTCCTTTAATGCTTTTAATGGCCACGATTCAGGATCTTATCTTCTATATTTATAAACTAGAGCACTATGAAAATGATTATATTAATGCTTTTAAGGCCAAAATCTTTCCAAGTTTTATGACAAGTCTAACCACGGCTATTGGTTTTGGCTCTTTAGCTGTTTCAGATCTTGGAGCAATAAGAAGGTTCGGTATTATTTGTGCAATAGCAGCAATAATAGAATGGGTGGTATCATTTTTGATTATGCCTAAAATAATTTTGAGATTTAGAAAACATATAGTTTCAGATCTAAGGTTTACTTCTTTTATACAAAGGATATCCAACTTTAAATTTCCTAAAACCATTGCCATTATAATTGTATGCAGCCCTTTTATTTTTTTATCTCTTTCAAAGATAAACCTTCGTATTGAAGATTCTCCTGAAAGATTATTTAACAAAGATCATATACTTTATGAATCCGCTCAGTACTTGAATGATTCACGAGATTGGTTAGCAGAAATCTCTTTAGTTTTTGATAAAAAGATCGATCAAAGCGAACGACACAGGCTCCTAAATCAAATCCAGGATAATTTTTCTTTTATTAAGCATTATGAAAGTTTTGATGAAGTAAAAGATTACTTAACTAAAAATTTAGAAGGGAAACATAAAGAAGCAATGAAGAAAGCAATGAATAATCATTCTTCATCTGCACGCTGGATATCTCCCATATCTTCCAAAGAAAGAGCATTAATCTATTCGGACTCATCAGATATAAATGACATATCTTCACTCAAGAAACATGTTGATAAAGTTTGTCAAAAAAAATGTCACTTAATTAGTGTTTTAATTTCTTATAGTGAATTCGGTATCAGAGTATTAAAAACTTTAGTTTCAAGCTTTAAGTTCTCTCTTGTATTAATCTCTGTCTTTCTTTTATTAATATTATTTCAAAGAAAGATAAATTATAAATTGTTAGTATTATTGTGCTCTCTTTGGGGGCCTTTCGTTTTACTCTCACTACTATTAATAAATGATATAGGAATATATTTCGCCACAAGTATAGTTCTTTCTATTCTCATTGGACTTTCAGGGGATGTATTGATTCATCATTGCGGAGATCTCGAATCAAAAAGCATACAAGAGGCTTCTTTTGTCTCTCTGATCATCATGAGCATGATCGCTATGATTTTTCTATTCTCTGATTTTAATGGGTTAGGAAAAATATCCTATCTTATGATCGCTGGATTCTTCTTGGGTTGGTTTGGTGATATTGTACTATTTAGTTCTTTAAGAAAGAAATAGTGATTGTTTAAAGCATCGCTATCAGATTGTTTTTAAATACTCAATTAAATCTAATTTTTCTTTTCTAGTCATTAGATCAAATGGTTTTTCATGCCCCTTATTAGATCGTCCTTCTAATTCCGTATTGTACATTTCAGGAGATGCCCACGGAATATAGTTATTTTTATAAGTACTCGATTTATCTACATTAGATACAGTGGATAAAACACCTACCTTATTCATATCAAGTGCATGACCTCCGACTAAAAACTTTTTGGGCCTTTGATCCGGATTCATCATTCCCCATAAAGTAGGAACGGATCCATTGTGAAGATAAGGTGCTGTAATCCATAAATTCGTTAAAATAGGAGCAATATAACCATCTCTTTTTACAGCATTTAGGTACTTCCCCATAAGAGAGTCATTGATCGTTTCAACGAGTTGATTATCAATAACATCTAAGCGGGAAGCATCTGTTCCAATTTCAGAGTATTCTACAAATTTATTTGGAAAAGAAACAAGTTTGGGAGTTAAGTTATTATCAAGACTTGAATACACCCCATGACAAGAGCTACATTTGTTTAAAAATATTTTCTCACCATGCTTCGCAATATTATAATCTATTCTTCCTGGGAATTTAGGTCTTTTAGCGGTCTTTAAGTATTGAAAAATTTTTTTACTTTTATCGAAATGATGTTGAGCAACTGATATTTTATTAGCAGAAGATGGGACAGTAAAAAATGTTGTTATTCTGGCTAATTGGTCAATATGCTCAGTAGAGTTTGCTAAATCTTTGTTATCCACAAAAACCAAAGGTTCATAAAGCCCATCATATAATAAACTAGATCTAAAATTTCTATCAAAAATCGCTGGAATTGATGTAAAGCCTGTCTCATTTTCTTCATTATGTTTATTAGAAATTAATCCTAATTGAAATTTCAGGGCCGCAACACCATTTGTTAAACCAGCACCTCCATTGGAAGCAGGAGATTGCCTATCGAGATTTTTCTTTAAAGATAAAACTTTTTTTACGATTTCTTTTTTAAAAATCATTTTGACTGTTCGATATTCTCTTTTAGACATCTCAGGAAAAACTTTTTTTAAATAAGAGAGAAACTCCTTTTTTTTGTCAACGATTTTAAGAAATCCTTTATAGACATCATTCGTATACTTTTCAATATTAAGTGAGGTATTAGGCACTCCAAGATAAACTTTATTCACTAAGGGCTTACCTGTAGGATCGTAACTTAAGCCCCCATGACAAGCAACGCAAGAAAACCCACTTCCTTCTGTTTCCAACCGAGGAACATGTTTTGATCTAGCACTACTTAACTTCCCTTTAAATAATCCAAGATACTCACTTTTTTTCATAGTGGTACCCAAAGGTAAATTAGCGACATTGGCATCTACCAAAAGACCATAACTTCGATACATTCTATTCAATGCACGCCTGCTATTCTCTTTATCTGGATCATGTCCTTTCATCATGAGAATCGCTGCATTAGCTATTTTAAAAGGCAAAATATTTGATTTCATTCCGTGCTGTCTCAAAGCACCAAAATCACTTTGTAAAAAATAAATTGCACCTTTTTGTTCATCTGTTGTAGCTCTATCTATATTACTACTTACAAACTCCGGTTTTCCTTTCAAACAAGAGGTTCCTAAAAAAATTAACAATACAAGCAAAAAAAGTTTTTTCATTTAATCCTCTATTATCTTTTCAATGGGAAGCCGACATCTTTTAGGTTGATTTAAAAGATCAGTTGGCCCAACTTTTAATATGTTTATGAGTTTATGGTTGCTAGGAATATTAAACCACTCTCGACATTTTTTATTATATTTAGGATGATCAATTAGAGTCGATAATGGACTTCCCGTATAACCTAAAGCAGTCATCTCTAACCATTTCTTATAAAAAACCTCTCCAGCCTCTAAGTTTGAAGCTTCAGTATCTATATGAATGGCCATGAGACCGGATGATGTTGCAACCTTTGAAGCTTCTGCAGTTATCACTTCTCCTAAAGATATCATTTTAAGAAAAGAAAATACTTTGGGTGACATAACATATTTTGCGAAAAATTTTTCTAAAAAATTAAATCCCATGGAGCAAAGATTTATACCATCCCAATGATAATTTTCAGATTTTTGCCTTAGTCTTAGCCACATACACAGTTCTTTAAAATACTCTTCTTTCTTCAAAAAGAAGTAAGTAGATTTGTCATGAGCCTTGGCAATCTTTTTAATAACTTTAGAGTCTTTGATAAAAGAAGAGTTTTTAGAATCTAAAACACTTAAATCATTCTTATCAAAGCTCGTCTTTTTTTTATAAATATCTCGGTGACAATAGCGCTTCTCTACCGAGGCACTCAAATCTCTCATTTCGTGATTTAATTCTGACTCTTCACTAACGACATAAGTGATGCCATCTTCTTCTATTTTTATATCTGAAACCTTCAGCCCCCTGTCGTTAAGTTCTATTTTTAGCCCAAGCCCTATACATCCTGCAGAGATCCAAAGATCATGATCACTAGGATCGGCAATCGGCAGTTTTCTTTTTGAATCAATAGTCATTTTTATAATGTTATTATTAAGACCCCACCTAAAAGGCTGAGTATTATGAGCTGTTGGAGACAAACTTACTCTTTGGATAATTGATTTAAATTCATACTGATTGATCATGATAAAACCTTCTCGTATAAATGAAGTCCATGGAGCTTCTTAGCTCCCAACTTTTCCATCTGACGCAAGCTCGACTTATTAACATCTGCAATCCAGGTAAAACCTAATTTCTTATATCCTCTTAGTTTCAAAACAGTAATAACTTGGTAAAGCATGGCGGGGTTAATTCCCTGCCCATGAAAATCTTTAGTAACAGAGTAAAAAATAATAACAGCTTTATCTCGCTTAAACTTATGCCTTATGAACTTGAAAATTGTTCCCAAGCTAAATTGTGACTTTGTACTTTTAAGAAAGTCATTCAGATCTGGGATACAAACTACTGTCCCCACAGGTTTTCCTTTATAAGTGACTAGAGAAGAAATTTTCTCATCAATAATCCACATCATATCCTTTGCTTGAAATTCAAACTCTTCATTAGTTAAAGAAACAAACATAGGGTTATCTTGAAATCCATCATTCAGAACATGTCTTACTAAATCCATCTGAGCTTTTATCTTTTTTTTCTTTAAAGTAACAAACTCATAATCATTATTATTTAAGACTGATTGAACTTTTTCTTTAAGAAGTTGTGTCTCATCAAAACCTGAAAGTTCAAGTTCAAAAGTACTCATTGGGAAAATTTTCGAATAACCATTTTCTTCTAACATTAAAGGTAAATGCTTTGATCCATAAACCTGATCGGTATAATGATAGTTTTCAAACCCAGAAGTCATGACTCCTATTTGTTGCATGGCCGTAAGATTAAAATTTCCTTTAATTTTATTTATACCTTTTTCTCTAAGCCATTCTTCTGCATGATTCAAAAGTGCTTTTGCAACATCTAGATCATTAATTGATTCAAAGTATCCAAAGTATCCTACTTTTTCATTATGTACTTCATTTGATTTATCATGAATATGAGCACTAATTCTTCCTACAGGTATATTATCCTTAAAAGCAACAAAGTAAGTTCCTCTACCATATTTATTAAAAAGAGGGTTTTTTAATGATAAGAAACGTTTCAAATCATCTTTAAACAAAGACACATAGCTGGAATTATCTCCATAGACATTCTTTGTAACATTAAAGAAGTCATTAAATGATGGTTTTTCTTTAATATACATAGTTAATCCTTCATTAATCTGTTTAAGAAAGTTCTCACAGCAATCCCTTTAAAGAAAGCAAAGATTGAATTAATGGGTTTTTCAATCTTAAATGACCATGGATTGATAAAAACTCCCCTAGCGCTTGCAAGTTTTTCTTTTCCTAAAATAACTTTTGTCACTTCAAATGCCATTAAACATCCTGTCATCCAAACCATTGGAGCAAAAGAAATCCGGGATCTTTTCCCACTAACCATTTCAGCTGCAATATCCAAGATTACATGTTTCGCTGTAGATGAATGAATCATGACATATTCAATTTCCCTTTTGGCACATAAATCTAGTTCTTCATCTGACAACGTTTCAATTGCTCTACCAATAGAAGGATAATTCATTATCTCCTCAGGTCTTTTGTCATTAGGTTGAATACTATAAACACTTGGAAGAGTTGAAGCAAAAGCATCAATCACAGTAACTTTAAACTTCGCAGCCATTCTCATAAGTATTAACGTCGCTCTAGTGTCATCACATCCATTAACAACAACATCTATTCGAGTTAGAATCTCTTCTAACTTCTCAACCCAACTATGATCATGAAGCTCTATTTGAACATTAGGATTTATATTTAATAAGGCTTCTTTAGTCTGAAGAGCCTTGTCTTTTCCAACTGTATTAAGATTTGCAAAGATCTGTCTATTAAGATTGGAAACTTCAAACTCGTCTAAATCAGCAATGATAAAATTCTCAACACCCATTCTAGCGAGACAAGCAATCGCAGCTCCCCCCATTCCACCTGCTCCGGCAACAAAAACCCTTGCCTCTTTAATTAGATTCTGTTCCTTCTTGGATACAAATCCAATATTACGAGTTATAAATTCATCATAATTAAATTTCATTACCACACTACTTTTGTTTTTAAATCTCTATTAATTTTTTCTTTTCTTGGTTTTTCTAAGACCCAACGAATGAGAGGAATAAAAACCGCCCATACTGTAATAACAATCAAAGAGAATGTTATAGTTAAGGCCTTGGAGGCCTTTAGTTTTTTTTTGTAAAGATCACTTATAGCTTTAGCAGATAAAACACCAAGCTGTAAGAAATCATCTCCTCTTTCATAGTTTAATTCATCAGAACACATCTTATTAATTCTAGGATCTCGATGTTTAGGCGAATCATTAAAAGATTTTTTTAAATTATCTGACCCGCCGGTATAAGCATTAGATATAACTTGTCGTTTCGAATCATAAGAAGCATCTTCTCCAACTCCAAAAGCACTTTTATGATTTTCAAAAATCAACTCTCCAATTTTTCTATGATGAAATGTTTGTCTTGTTCCATCGACATTCGGGTAAACATTGTAATAATTCTGCGCAACTAAGCCACAAACAGCTGGAACTTGTGAAACATTTGAAACCCATATATCTCGGAATATATTTTTCAGTAGAATTAAAATATTTGGGAAAACAGCAAGGAGGTAAGATACGTTTTTACCTTGTGCAGTTTTATCAACATAAATAAGCCCAAGATGAAGTACTCTTTGAGAGAAAGCATAATCTTTAAGATCTAAGTATATTTGTGCGGAAAACCCGACTGGTTTTCCAGTTTTTCTATTATAGGCAATTGTTATAAGTCGCTTGGACAAATCTTCTCTTTCCCCTTTTAATACTCCATAAAGAGGGATTTCCTTCTCTCCTTGGCAATTCCTCGCAACTTCTACTAGATCATTGGTTAATTTTTTTAAATAAGCATCTGTAGCCCATAATCCCGGACATTCAACAACTCTATATTTCAAAGAACCGATAGGTAGAGTAAAAGACATATGACTGATTTTAATAGCCAATCTCTGGAGCTTAGATTTTAGGTTATTCATACTGAACCTCTTGAGATCTTGAGTTTAAAGAAACGATCTCTCTTTTAATAAAAAGAACAATATCCTTAAAGTATTGCTTATTCATCATATTAGAAAAGGAAGCTACTAAAACTTCTCTACTACTTGGTAAAACAATAAGGTAATCACAATCCGTTAGCAGCAATACATGATTTAAACCTTTAATTAAGTTGCTAGTTTCATTCTTAAACTTTCTACTAATTATCTTTTTGGTCAATACGATATTTTCATAATCTATTAATTCCTGTTCTCTAAAAATGAATTCAAGATCTTTTTCTTTAAGGTATTCATTACTAAGAAGATGAAACCTTTTAACTTCATCCCAATTAGAAATCCCTTGGAGTAAACTTTTAATTGAATTCATATTCAGTTTATTTAATCTTTTTAGAGTATCACTCCCCGTAGTAGATGCAGTTATTCCAAAAAGCTTATCAACTATATACAAAGGTATTTCACAAGAAAGAATAACAAGAGCAATTTCACTTATAAGGTCTAAGTTCATTTTATCAAAAAAACCAATAACTAAAAAAACTGATATAATAAAACTACTAACAATCATCATTGCCAGAACCCTAATATGCTTGCGAAACTTGTAACTTCCACTTGAAAGAAGAATAGAAGCCAAAAAATAATTCAAGGCCAGTACGCCAACAGCACTTAACCTCAAATTAATCCCTTGAATATAAACACTTAACAAATCAATCCCAACAAACACAACACATAGAATTCCTGTAAAAAAAACACTTGTATAAACGGATCTCTCATTATTACATTCTGTTTTCCTTATACCTCTAAAGGATAAAGACATAATCAATATTGCTGAATATTGTAAATAGATGATATAAATAAATTTCCAAATTCTATTTGATGAATAATCACTAAAAAGCAGTGTCAAAAGTAAGCTAATACAAGTAATCAAGAGGATAATTTTTACAAGAGGATGAAGCATTTGACGTAATGCCTCTTCTAGGAAGATGACGAGAAAAATTGGAACAAAAATAAATGCCATGTAACTGATAGTAATGATGATTACATGCCCCTCAACCCAACTTATAATTCGAAAACCATTTGCGATTGCCATTGCAAATAAAAAAAGTACTAAACTCTTATGCCCCGGAATTTCTTTCTTAGAATTAAAAAGTCCCAAACATAACAACAAACTCGTAATAGAGCTTATAGCTATTGTTAAATATTGAAGATTTGACCCTGGGAGGTCTAAGTTTGCTAACATCAATCCTCTCGATTTTATACTCAAACAGTTTATGAAAACAAAAAAGATCGAAAAGTGACAATAATTTAAACAGTTGAAAAGTTTACTGACATACAATAAGCAATCTAATCACCATTCGTTCTTTGATTTAATTTTCTATTGAATACTATGCATATTTGATACCAAAAAAGAGAGTATAGATACTGATTCCTTTCAGAGTGATCTCGTTCTTCAAAATTAGATCTACTCTGAGTTCGAAAAACTCAATAAGATTTTTCACCTACTATGCTTTTCACAGGAAACCTTGCTAAATTCTTGGAGCCTAGAAGGTACTTTACGAACTCAGATGCCCCCTAAATCCATTTACACAAGAAAATTTATTATTCATTTGAGTTTTAGATGTTATTGAAATATTAATAGGGGTAAATGAAAAACCTCCTCATGATTTTTTTTTATTCGAGCTTTCTCTATGGAGTAGAATTGAAGGTTGGAGATCTCCTACTACAATCTTTAAATTGCTATGCCTGTAAAGCAATCGAAACAGAAGAAGATTCAAATTATTCTCATATAGGAATAGTAATATCAATAAATCCAATTTTAGTAGCTGAAGCTTTTGAAACAGTTAGATTAGTAAGCTTTAAAGAACTTTCTTCCAAATCAACTAAAGGGTCAGAACTATTAGTTTTAAGGCATATTAATCAAGAGCTGTCAGGAAAATCGATAAAGAAAGTTCTAATACCACTATTAGGTAAAAAATACGATTCTCAATTCAAGTGGGGAAGTGAAGAAATATATTGTTCTGAATTAATCTATCTGATCTTTAATGCTTTAGGAGTTTCACAGCCGAGTTTAAAAAATATGGATTTTACTAAGAATTATGATTTTTGGCTTAAATATTTCAATGGTAATATACCTCAAGAGGAAAAAGGTAATTCACCTGAAGATTACATTCTAAGTTCATTATTTATGGAAAAATACTTACTCAATATTTATTGAAGTAATAATTTCCTATGGAGTTTCAAAAAATGGCGCGGCGTGAGAGATTCGAACTCCCGACCAATTGGTTCGAAG
>JAHDBN010000020.1:39043-41266 GCA_020630335.1 Bacteriovoracaceae bacterium | reverse complement strand
GTTATTTCTTTTTGATATTCTAAAAGCTCATCTATTAACATTTCAGTTCTAATTGATGCTAATTCATTTTCTTCCTGGAGAAATTTGGTTTGATAATGCTCTAGATAAGTTTTAAGTCTTGATATTCGAGAGTTTTGATGATGGGTAATATTAGACATGTATTTGTTAATAAGCTTGCAAGTGAGTTCGTCAGTTTCGCCTTTATCTTTTTTTAACTTTGAAAACTTGCCATCTTTTCCAAACAAAGAGTCTTTGCATTTTTTTTCCCCAAGCTCTTCTGCTCCCTCTTCGCCTTCTTCTTCTTCGCATTCAGGATCATCATCCGCGCTTGTGTTGTTTTCTTCTATCACTTTTTTTAAATCTTCTCTAATGTCGCTGTTTATTTGTTGTATCTCATTTTTAACTAATTTCTCTACAATGGGATTGTTAAGGATTTTAACAAATAAATCGTTTGATCTTTGCGAGAGGTTTTTTACTTTTTTATCAAAATATTCATAATCATTTTCTAGAGATCTTTCTATTTCATAAATATTAACTCCTAGATCATAAAGCAAGCAACTTGACTGGATAAATGTTTTTCTATTCTCAACTTTATGCATCGCAAATTGTTGCTTTCTGTTAAAGCTAGAAGCTGCGATATCTTCAGCAAGTTGCCCTACAAGTTTAACTCCATCAGCATAAGGGGCTAAAGTAGGAGATGAAGCAAGAACCATTGGAGAAATTTCATTAAAGATTGATATAATATTCAAAAAAAAGTTGCTTGAATGAAAGTTATTCGAGCAGGCATCATTAACATTTTGATTTTGAAAAATATTAATTAAATTTTTAATAGAATTTATGGAATTACTGACGAGGGGCTTTTGTTCTTGAAGAATCATTGAAATAATATTTTTGTCTATCTTTTCATCATTTTTAGTCTTTACTGTACTTGCTAGGCCTGCAAGAGAACCTGACAGAGTTTCTAAGTTTGATTTTATAGAAATATTCTCTTCACATAATGCTACTTGAGGAATCATGGCCTTTATTTCTAAAGCTTTCTCTTGTAGATGATCTAGGCTGGGCGTTTTAAGCGGGCAGCTTGGTAGCGCCCAAAATGAGTAGAATAAAATAATGATGAGTTTCATAGTTTTCTCCCTTACCTAAATCTATTTACTTATTCCATGTAATTTATTTTATGACAATGAGCAGATTTAACATTTCCTTACTATAGAGCTTAATGTAAGGGGATGTTGAAAAACTAAGCGTTGTCGCTAATGACTTTATTTTCAATTATAGATTTCTCATGAAACTTGTATTTATAAAATAGGGTACAATAATCAAATGAAGTATTTGTTATTACTATGCATGCAAATGAGCATGGCCCAGGTATATCGCTTGAATAAAAAAGCAATGCCTGTCTGGGAGTTAGGTGTTGGAGTAGGTTATGCAAATTTTGCATATTATCCTGGATCATCTAAACAGCGATCTTTAATTTTGCCTGTACCTTTATTTGTTTATCGAGGAAAATATCTTAGAGCGGATGAAGAAGGTGGACTGAGAGGGCTTTTCTTGGATTCTAATAAATTTGAAATAAATATCTCCTCTGGTGTTAATCTGCCATTTAATGAAGATGATACCCCGGTAAGAAAGGGAATGAATGAAAAAGAATTTTTCTTTGAAATAGGACCAGGGTTTATTTATCACTTCATAGCAAAAGATAAGAGAGAAAAATGCTCTCTATCTTTTAGTTTGAATACTCGTTTTGCTTTGAGCTCTGATTTTAAAGATACGAGAGGCAGAGGTTTCGTTTTTAATCCTCAGCTCTATTCTTGGGCAAAGCTAAGTCAAAAGGTTACTTTGAGAAATTCAATAGGTGTCACATTTTCTACCAATAAGCATCAAGCGTTTTTTTATGATGTTCAAAGTGAATTTGTTAACTCTCAGCGAAGTTTTTACAAGTCAAAAACTGGGATTTTTGGAGTTAATGCTTCAAGCTTTGCTATTATCGGTCTAACTAGAGGATGGAGTGTGTTTACTGGCCTTTCGTATGCTAATTATTCTAACTCGGCTAATCGCTTGTCTCCATTGCATGAGAAAAATCATACTTTAGCGTTTGTAGCTGGTGTTTCTTTTTGGTTTGCTAAAAGCAAAGTGTTGCAGTCTCCTAGAGAAATATAAGAATACCCCTTATTGATCTTGAGATAGCGCAAAAAAAAGTATGCATGTATGTAATAAGTAAATGCT
>JAHDBN010000020.1:36253-38943 GCA_020630335.1 Bacteriovoracaceae bacterium | reverse complement strand
TGTATGTAATAAGTAAATGCTACCTAGGAAAAAGTCTGAATTAGAGCTATTGTGCACTTCTCGGAGTGTATTTATGAAGTTTTGTGTATTTTTATTCCTATTCAGCCTGAGTTCTTTTTCAAGCATTTATAGAATAATAGATGATCCTGTAGAAGCTATTTCAATACGATATTCTTTACTCAAAAGCGCTAAAAAGAAAATTTATAGTTCAAAATATATATTTCATCATGATTTTGCAGCTTACACATCTTTAGTGCTTTTCAGAGAAAAAGCTGAAGAGATTAGAGAAAATGGAGAAACTCCTGATATTAGAATTTTGATTGATAGGTTTGGAAAGTTTTTCAAGAGTACTCCTGCTGAAGTTGTTTATTATTTAATGTCAGAATATGGGATTCAATTTAAATACTATAATGATGTGCTCAATAAGAAATTTATGTTTCGTAAAGTAGTAGAGCTTGATCCAATAAAAACTTTAGAGCATCGATTGCACGATAAGCTCTTTATTGTTGATGGAGAGTATATGGTGACAGGGGGGAGAAATATACAAGACGCTTATTATTCAATAGATAAAAAAAATTATGTGGATAGAGATGTTTTTACAAATGGACAAGCTGCCAAGGCATCTGAAGAGCATTTTTTAAAATTTTGGAATAATCCCGCATCAACGATTCCGAATATTCGTACTGGCTTGGGTACGATGAGCCAGTGTGTTTTAAAATATAAAACAACTTCATTGAAGAAGTGTTTGTTGATGATGAAGATGGTTGGTAAGAAAATTCTTGATAAGCATCAAAAGAAAATTTCACCCATGGTTCAAAAGTTAAACATTGATGAAAAATTTTATCAAAGAGTTATAGAGCAAGAAGAGGATGATCCAACTGTTGAATTTATAGGAGACCATTTAGATGAAGGTGGAAATTATCACTCTAGGATGAGTCGTCGATTGGTTGAAATAGCCCAAAAAGCAACCAAGGAAATTGTAATCGAGAATGCGTATTTTGTACCTACCAAAGCGTTGTTAGAAATTCTGAATAATAAACTTTACGAAGGAGTGAAAGTTATTATTCATACAAATTCATTGAGCTCTACAGATAATAATGAAGCGTATGCTGGATATTTCAAGTACAGAAAAACCCTAATGGAGCTTGGGCCAATAAGTAATAAAATTAAACTTTATGAATTTCAGGGGAAATATTGTGGGTCTGATTTTGGTGATGCTATTCATGCAAAATCTGCTAGTATTGATGGTATTTACTCAATCATTGGTAGTTATAATCTAGATAAACTATCAGAATACTATAACACGGAAGTAGCATTAATTTCCAAGAACCCTGTAAAGTCAAATCAGCTAACAAATTCTATAAATTCTCATATTAAGCTTGCTTATCAAGTTGGACTAGATGGAGTTCCTTGTCATCCAGATAAAGATGAATGCATTGAAGATAAATATGGAAATGTTTTTGGAGGGCAAGAACTACATCCAAATGCTGAGGAGAAAAATATCAAAAGAGTTAATCTCTATATGCGTTTTTTAAATATGAATAATTCTTTCTCTAGGTATATAGAAAAACATTTATAATTTTTGCTCGATTAAAGGAAGCTATGAAAGTTTTAATATTCTTATCTTTATGTATTAATTTTTGTTTTGCTAAAATTATAGTTATCTCTGATATAGATGAAACTATTAAGCAGTCGCATGGCATGAATTATTTAAAAGCTTATGGGCGAATTATCTTTAAAAGAGCAAAGCCTTATGAAGGACTTAAAGAGATTTACAAGGTTCTAAGTTTGAAACATGATGCTGAATTTTATTATATAAGTGCTTCTTACGATGAGATTTATGATGGGGAAGATTGGCTGGAGAAGCATGGACTTAGCTTTAATGCTGTTTATCAGAGAGATTTCGGTGATTCAAAAGAAGAGCATAAAATTAATAAAGTCGAAGAAGTCTTGGAAAATCGATATGTGAAAGGTGATAAAGTTTTTTTACTTGGTGATAATCTTGAAAAAGATCATCTTATTTACGAAGAAGTGGTGAATAGGCATTTAGATAAAAACATTACAGTGCTTTTGAGAGATGTTCAGGGAGAGTTTTTATTTAGAGATAGTTTGAAATTTACATATTTTATTAACGACAAAGAACTTCTTAAGACTGATTTATCAAGGTTACTTACTAAAAAAGAAAAAAATAGAATTAGAAAGATCGATAACGCTAAGTTGGTGCCCGATTATTTAGTTGATCATATTATTGAGGTGAATCAGGAAAAGTATTGTGTTTCTGATGAGTGTGAGGAAAAAGTAGAAAGAGTTATATCTAAAAAATTGAAGAAAAGATTTCTTGCGCTCTAGGGCCTTTTTTCATGATCATTTTTTTGTATTTTCTTAATGTCTTTTTAATTGATCTTGTTTAGTCTTTTTGTTGTCTTGATGAATTTTTGCTATGATGGCAGTTCAACTTAAAAGGCCATATGCATGAAACACATCATTAATTCTCAACTTGTTTGCTCGAATTATGAAAAAGAATACCCTTTGGTGGAAAAAGGAGTTGGTGTTTATCTATTTGATAAGAAAGGGAATAAATATATTGACGTTTGTGGTTGTACGGCAGCCGTGACACATATAGGGCATGGGGTTGAAGAAATTTCCAAGGTGCTTTATGAACAATCTAAAAAATTAGCAGTTCATCCTAC
>JAHDBN010000020.1:18765-36153 GCA_020630335.1 Bacteriovoracaceae bacterium | reverse complement strand
AAAGAAGAGGGGCAAAGTTCTAAAGATTACGAAGATATCTTGATTAAGGAGTTTGAAAAAACAGTTGAAGAAAACTCTGATATTTTCTGTTTTATTGCAGAGCCTTTTGTTGGTGCAGCATTGGGAGCGGCTGGGCCTACAGAGAATTATTTCAAAAGAATTAGTGAGATTTGTAAAAAGCATGACATTCTTCTTATTAGTGATGAGGTGATGACTGGTCTTGGAAGGACAGGTTTGAACTTTGGGATGGATCATTTTGGAAATTATGCAGATATTCTTTGTTGCGCCAAAGGAATAAGTTCTGGGTATTTTCCTTTAGGTGCAGTACTTGCAAAAGACCAGGTTTATGAGGTGTTAAAAAAATCAGGGAAACCTTTCTTCTCTGGACAAACATATTCTTGCATCCCTCTAGCTGCAGCTGTGGGAAATGCAAATTTAGAGTATATCAAAAAACATGGGCTCGTTAAAAATGCGAGAAATATTGGTAGTTATCTAAAAAAGAAGTTGGAGGCCTTAAAGGAGATACCTTGTGTTGGAGATGTTAGAGGTGAGGGATTATTTCTAGGAATAGAATTTGTGGCAGATCAGAAAACAAAGAAAGCTATTAATCCAGAGGTGATGTTTAATAAGGTTGTTGAAAAAAATGCGTTCAAGCATGGCTTAGTTACTTATGGTGCTCGTGGGACCGTGGAGTATAGCAAGGGTGATCATATGTTATTAGCCCCCCCTTTGATTCTTAATCAAGATGAAGCTGATCAAATTTACGAGGGGCTTAGATTAGGAATAGAAGATTCTTATAAAGAAGTCTGTAATCATTAGAATTTAATATCATTTAAAAAAGGGAATTTACTTCTTATTGCTTGTGTCTCTGAAGTGTTGATTTCACTTGTTAAGTACTCTTCGCTTGCTTTTCCTCTAATTATTTCTTCTCCCCAAGGACTGATTATACTAGATCCGCCGGCATAAGATAAACCATTAGCATCTCTTCCTATTCTATTAACACCTACAATGAAGCATTGATTTTCAATGGCTCTTGCCTTTAAAAGTGAATGCCAATGCATTTGCCTAGTCTCTGGCCAGTTTGCGATGACAAAAACAATATCCACATTCTTGGCAATTTTTCTGAATAATTCAGGGAATCTTAAATCATAACAAATAAAAAAACTGGCACTTATATCTTCAATCTTAAATAGTGCTTGATCATTACTTGATTGATAACTCTTGTCTTCTTTCATGAAAGAAAATGGATAGTTTTTTGTATACTGAGCTGAAATCTCTCCACTTTTATTAATGTAAATGGCTGTATTTCTATTAAGTGGCTTCTCAGAAATAGCCATGCCTGCAATAATATTGATTTTGTACTCTAGAGCATAAGCCTTTAAATTAAAGAGAGTTTCTCCATCTATTTTTTCTGCTATTTCATTTGCATCCATAGAGAAGCCAGTATTGAACATCTCTGGGAAGATTATTAAATCACACTTTTGAGAACTAGCTTTTTTTATAAAGTCCTTTGCTCTTGCAAGATTTTTTGTTTTATCTTTCCAAATGATCTCTAATTGTATTATTGCTACTTTCACATAAGCCTTTTGATTAATGAGTTTTATTGTATTTTCTGATCCGAAAGAAAAGAACTTCGAATCTTTTCTAATCGCTGTCTATTTATTCCTAAGTCTTTTTTTCCAATGCGAGATGCTGAACGGAAATGAATTATTTCATTTTTAGTTAATAAAAATTCTACATCATCAATAAATTGAAAGAATTTTGAAGTGTATTGGGCATAGAGATAATTTTCTTTTTGGATGATAATTTTCGCCTGAGAATCTTTAGCGATTATTCTGGCTATTTGTTCTAAAGGATTGCTCGAAGAGTTACTTGATTTCCAAGGCCTCATTGAGTGATATTCAGTAATAGCGTTACTTGAAATACAATTATCCTTGTCAGTGTTGCAATCAGCTAGCTCTTGTGGAGTTTCTAGAAAGCCAACCTCTTCTGGCTGCACTCCTTGTATACCTGTTGCTGAAAAATATGCGAGAATGGTAATTGCTGTAATGAGAATAGCAATTAAGTATTTCATGCTCATGCTCCTTTTAGTGAATGGATGATATATGATGCTTGATTGGTGTACAAGAGCGAAATCGCGATATTAAATCTGGATAACAAGAACCTCATTGCTATTGATAGCTTCTAGATTAGAGTAAGCCTTTGTGGTAAAGATGAAGTTTAATCAGGTAGATATATTTACGACCCTTTGGATTAATCAATAATCCTATCAAAAATCTTAGCCTTATTAGGGCTTAGCGGTTTCAGTCTAAGCTCTATTCATTTTTTTAGCAGCATTATCTGCGAGTTTAATGATTTTCATTATGAGTTTGTTGGGCAAGTCTAAATCTTTTCTATAGGAGAGAAAGAAACGATGTGAACCAAAATAAGTTGTTTTTTCCTTATTTATTCTTATTGGTTTTATTTGAGATTTAAAACGATTTGCAACTTTTGTAGGGAGTACTCCTATTCCCATTCCTCTAGAGACAAATTCTGCACATACTTCAAATGAATCAAGCTCAAATTCTTCTTTAAAGGTTAAATTTTTTCTTCGTAAATGCTCTCGGAGAGTTATTTTGTTTTGATCAATAGCATCCGGGATATAAATGATTGAATAGTTCCGAATGTTTTCTTTGGAAAATTTTCTTTCTTTAAACTTTTTGCTTGCATATAAGGCATATTCATCTTTGTATATTTCATGTCTAATGAGATCTGATTGCTTGAATGTCTCAACGGTTAGAGCTAAATCAATTTTTTTTCTCACTAATAATTCAAGAATATCAGAACTCCTATCTGTAGTTAGATTAACAGAGATATTAGGTGCAGTCTTTAGGCTGTCTAGTAAGAGAGGAAAGAAATAAAGGGCAATTGACTGAAATGTTCCGACTCGTAGATTTATGATATCTGCAAACTTAGAGTTGGTGATATTGTTTTCGATTTTTTCTAGTTCTTTAAAGTACTGCTGACAGAAATTCCAGAGCAATGTCCCTTCCTTTGTTAGTGTAATTCCCGATTTACTTCTTTGAAACAAAGATTTGTTCAAGACTTTCTCAAGACTTGTGACGTTGTAAGATAAAGTCGAGGCCGTGAGTCCTAATCTTCGTGAACATGCCTGAAAGCTACCAGAGTTTGCAACTTCAAAGAAGTACATCAGTTTTTCTGTATGCATAATTAATTTTGAATTCATTTAATGCCTCCCTTGGTGTTCGAAAAAATCGAACATAAAGTTTTATAGTTTAATGTTTGAGAACAGTAAACAAGTCAATAAGATATCTTTAAGGAAATGAGTAGGAAGAATTACTCAAATATAGGAAAGGAGGGCATGTGAGCCTAAATCTAGAACTTAAGACGCAAGATAAGAAGCTAGACTCTTCTAAATTAAAAAATCTTTCATTAAGAGATCAAGTATTGTTTGAGGAATATGGAGTCGGTGAAAAAGTCAATTTACCGTATGAGAAAATTCACCATGCTTTTGAGTACTGGGCAAAAAAACAATCAAATGCTTTAGCTGCAGAACATAAGGGTAAAGCGATTACTTATGGAGTTTTAGATAAAAAATCCTTCTTATTATCCCAGTTGTTAAGACACCACGGGGTTAAGTCAGGTGATCATGTAGGTATATTTCTAGAGAGATCAATTGAAATGGTGATTGCTATTTTTGCAAGTCTTAAAGCAAATGCAACATATATTCCTCAGGACGCGAGAATTACACCTCGCACTCAGCTTGAGTATATAATTTCTTTATCTGAAATTAAGGTAATTTTAACGCTATCGCATTTAAAGGCAAAAATCCCTGAAATTGATGGAGTAAAAGTAATCGCTATAGATGAAGTATTTATAAATAGTGATTTTTATACTGAGAGTAATACTACTCCTTTGACTCTTGGGAGTAATGATAATTGTTTTGTTCTTTTTACATCAGGAACAACGGGGGCTCCTAATGGAGTCAAGGTCACGCATAAGAACTTAATAAATATATTAATGACTCGTCCGGGAAACTTAGGAATGGCACCAGGGAAGAAAGTATCTCAAATTTTAAATATTTCTTTTGATATGTGTGCTTGGGAAACATTGGGAGCACTTGTGAATGGAGCGACTCTAGTCATTAGAGATAAAAGTATTCAGAAGACGGTAGAAAAAGTAGATATTGTTATTGCTACCCCTAGCATACTGGGGAGTCTTGACGCTGAAAAATGCAAAAATGTTAAAGTTGTTGCTGTGGCAGGTGAGCCCTGCCCTAGGTTCTTGGCTGATCGATGGTCAGAGTTTTGTAACTTTCATAATTCTTGTGGCCCGACAGAAACAACAATTGTGAATACTGTTAAAGCTTATAGCCCGATTGAGAAAAGATTAACTATTGGTAGCCCAACTCCTAACAATACAGTTTATATTTTAGATGACAATTTAACCCCTCTTCCGATAGGGGAGATTGGTGAGATGTGGGCAGGAGGTTTTTGTGTGAGTAATGGATATTTAAAAAATGAGTTGCTAACAGATGAAAGATTTAAGCCAGATCCTTTTTTGGGAGAAGGGCATTACATGTTCAGAACAAGAGATCTGGGAAGGTGGACTGAGGAAGGTGAATTAGAGCATTTCGGCAGAACTGATGATCAAGTCAAGATTAAGGGCTTCAGAATAGAATTAGATTCAATATCACGTGCCTTGGAATCAGTAGAGAGCTGTAAGCAATCAGTTACATTAAAAATAAACAGCGAAACTCTTGTATCTTTTGTTCGACCTCTTGATGTTGACATTGAAAGATCAAGAAAACTCTTAAAAGAACTTTTACCTTATTACTGTGATCCTAAGTTAATTTTATCTTTAGATTCATTTCCAAAAACTTCTAGAGGAAAAATTGATAAAAGAATATTGACACAAAAAGCAGTTAAGCAATTAGAGGAATTAGAATGAATTACTTATTAAATTTTATTTTTGTTGAAAGTCTTAAGCGCCAGAAATATGAAGTTAGTGATATGCTGCCATCAAAAAAAGATATGTTTTTTCAGTTATTAAAGCATCCAATGTGTAGGCCTTATTTCAGATTAGCTTTTGGGGTAGTATTTGTTAACGCTTTAATTTTATTTCAGAACCTAGAATACTTACAAGAGAAATCAAAGCTACAGTTTCTTTTAAACGCTGCTTTGATAAATTTTTTAATAGGAGCTTTTGTTAGACAACAATGGTTTATAAATTTTCTTTTTAAAGTTGCGACAAGTGTTCCTAAGTCATGGCCATTGTGGTTTAGGTGGAGTTGCGGGAAGGTCTATCATTTTGGTGGTATACATATTGGCTCATTCTTATCGGGAGCATTTTGGTTTTTTATTTACACGGGGTTAGTTTTTTATAATGGCCCTGATCTTTATAACCTTCCCCAAAGTATTTCCTGGATAAATTTATTAAGTTCGATGATTTTACTAGCAATGATGACTACTTCTCTTCCTAGGTTTAGGCATCCTTATCATAATATTTTTGAAATAGTTGCTCGTTTTGGCTTGTGGTCTGTTGTTTTGATTTGCTGGATACAAGTAATCAAAATATCTAGCTTTCAAAATATAGATCTTTTAAAAAATTCATCTTTTTATATTTTATCATATCTTTCTTTCATTATACTTCTTCCTTGGTTTCGATTAAAAAAAGTCTCTCTAAATATAGAGACTCCCTCTAATCACGTAGCGCTTGTTAACTTTGATTATGGAGTGACTCCATTTGCTGGATCTTCCACGGATTTAAGTTTAAACCCATTGTTTGAGTGGCACTCATTTGCCAATATACCAGAGCCTGGGAAAGAAGGTTTTCGATTAACAATTTCTAGAGCTGGAGATTGGACTGGTAGTTTAATTCAAGAGAAGCCTAAGCAGGTGTGGGTAAAAGGAATTCCAACTGCTGGAGTTGGCAATATAGAGTTATGCTTTAAAAAAGTAATTTGGGTTGCTACGGGAAGCGGAATTGGGCCATGTATACCACACTTATTAGATCAGAAAGTTCCGAGTAGACTGGTTTGGTCTACAAGATCTCCAATTAAAACTTATGGAGAAGAGCTTGTAAATGAAATCAAGCATGCTCAACCAGAAGCAATAATTTGGGATACGACTGAAAATGGAAAACCGAATTTATTAGAACTGGCTTACAAGGCATATAGAGAGTTTGATGCTGAGGCAGTTATTGTTATTTCAAATAAAAAAACAACATTTCATATTAATTATGAACTTGAAAGAAGAGGAATACCTTCTTTTGGGGCAATTTGGGATTCATAAGTTATGAGCTACATAGATTATAAAAAAATAGAAAGAACATTATTTATCACTTTAAGTAAGATGCATAAATTAAATTGCATAAATACAGAAGGCTTTCATGAGTTTATTGAGTTGCTCATAAGTACTCATGAAAATTCAGGTGAATTTGACTGCATGATCATTACGGGAGCAGGGAAGAAGGCATTTTGCGCAGGAGGGGATATTTTGGAGCTCTCCAAAATGAATTCAACAGAGGTTGGTGAACTATCTTCATTAGCACAAAGAACTACAACCTTAATTAAGTCATTGCCTTTCCCCGTTATTGCTGCTGTTAATGGTATTGCTTTTGGAGGAGGATTAGAAATAGCTTTGAGTTGTGATTTAATTTACGCTTCGGAGAATGCTTTGTTTGGACTTCCAGAGATAGATTTGGGAATTATTCCGGGCTTTGGAGGTTGCGTTCGTCTCCCTCAATACATAGGCCTACAAAAAACAAAGGAAATGATCTATACTTCAAAAAAATTAAATGCAAGTGAAGCAAAAAAAAATAATCTATGTATTGAAGTTTATCCATCAAAGGAAGAATTGATATTGAGTACTTTGGGTATCGCTAAGAAAATTAGCGCAAAAAGTCATAATGCTATTTTTGAAGCGAAAAAAGTTTTAAATAGTTTTCATGAAGAATTTAAACTCTTAGAGCTAGAGAGGGGAGGGTACAAATCTGTTTTTAATCATAAAGATAGCAAGGATGGAATTTCTAAATTTCTAAAAAGAAAGAGGACGCTTGAGCCGCAAGAAAATCAGGGTTAGATCTCCCACAAGGCTAGTTGGATTTTGAAAGATTTATTTAAAACATGGAGAACATATCTAGAGATAAGAGGTTTTTAACAATCTTTCGAAAGATTTAAAGTCAACTAGGTCGTGGCATTCAGGAAGATAGCTGTTGTTGCTTACCCAGCCCGACCTATCAAAGTCATAACTTATTGGGTAAAGCTCAGGTTTTTGGTTTTTGGTATTTACGAAATACTTTATATTGTGAAATGTAAACTTGCTGGGCTCGATGAAGTTTCGGTTATGATAATAGTAAGATAGTTTTTGGTCGTAGTTTTTAATACATTTATTAAACTGAATACTTTTTATTAATTGCTCTTCATTTACTTGCAACGCATGATGTTTTTGTAGTATTTCTTTGTAAGTTTTCTTGTTGAATCTCTTGAAGCCTTCATTTCTTCTTTCAAAAGATTTGACTGATTCAATGAAAAAAGCATGGCTGTTGTAGTTCAGGCTGGTATTGCCCTTTGAATCTATTCCTTTTAAGCTGAAAAATTTTGTTTTGAAATGATATGGGACTTGTTTCTGGTATAATTGATATGCTAGGAATTCGTTGTGAACTAGACGGGGATCGCTATTCAAGGGTTTACTTTTTACATAGTTACACTCTCTGACTAGCTTTAGTTTCTTGTTGTGTTTGAAGAAATCATTTTTTGCTTTATCTAGGATTGTAATTCTTAAGGGAGGATATTTACAGTTTTCAAAACGAAAATTCCCTCTTGTTTGGATTTGAATGGAGAAGCTGTAGATTTGATCATGAACTTTGATTTTCATAATTCCAGGTAGCTTGCCTTTATTGCGCATTGTTTTTCGTTTTTCCTCTGGGAGAATGCTCGCTTTAGAAGTGTGATAAAAAGATTTCTGCTCTTCCAAGGCTTGAATATTGTAAATTAATTCAATTTCAGATAACGAGAAAGTGTCATCAAATAGGAAGTCGTTTGGGAGAACACTCCTAGAGACTAAGAGTATGAAATACAGTAGAAAAAATTTTAATTCATGAAAATAATTAGCATTGTTCATACCTCCTTGATTGTAACACTTAGCCCTGTTGCATAGCCTGACTTTACCTCAAATTACACAGTGACGAATTTTTATACGAATACAAGCGTCTTTCGCACATTTGTTAAGACGCAACATGCTGTCTGGAAAATAAACGATCATGTAATTTTGGGGGCATTGGGCAGTATGAAAAAGAAAAACATGGTCTAATTAAAAAGTTCTCATTTTTAAGAGATTATTTTTAACCAAAAGGATTATTCTATGAAAAAATTACTATTGCTTTCTTGCTTATTAAGTCTTTCTAATATGGCACTTTCACAAACTTTGAGACGCTTTGATATTTTAAGACTGGATGCCAGTGCTGAAAGTGGATTGAGCGCAAGGGTTCTTGATTTTAATTTAAATGATGTCTTTTCAAGTAATTCAAAGTTAAAGTTTGATGCTGAGTCTTTAATTAAAATGAATTTTGGATCAGATCTCCCCGCATTTGAAAGTAACGAGCATGAAACTAAAGTTGCAATTGGCTTAGGTTATCAAGTTATACCAAGAGATAAAGATGGAGGAGGAGCGATCGTTGGGCAGATTGCTTATATTCAAAAGAAAGATTTAGAGCATACAGAGGGTGAAGAATGGTCATTACCATCAGGATTTTATGCTGGGCCTAAGTTTGTAATGGAGCTTGATGAAACTGGTAGAAGTTATTTCTCGGCAGCTTTCAATGCTGGAATTACTAAAAAGACTGCAGTTAGCGGGCATTTTGTAGCAAGGGGAAAATATTGCTTTAGAAATGTTCCTGTTGCTATAGAAGGCGAGTATAGGAGTATGATATCTAATAAAAAAGATAGTGCTGGGAATGCATTGAATGGTTATAGTGAGACGAATATCTCTTGTTTGTATCAAGTGACTTCAAATATAGAGTTAGGTTTAAGAGTTGGAACACGTTCTAGCTCTAAGGAAGGTTATAGTGGGTCAAGCATGTCGAAAAGAATGGTAGAAGCTCTAAATCCAGGTGTTACAGCTAGAATTCATTTCTTAGATTAATTAATAATCTTTTAGTTTTCCAAGGGTGCAAGTTTATCTTGTACCCTTTTTTATTTCTAGTAGCTGAAATCTTTTTGCACAAGATCCAAGGAAATAAAACTATTCTTGTTCAAGTTGAATTTTATTTGAGTTCCCGGAGTAGGGCGAATTGTATAATTATAATCAGTGGAAGCTAACATTACTCCAATCTTACTACCTGTAGAAAAAAGATATTGCTTAGGCTCTAAATTGAACTCTATTTGGTAATCTTGTCCTGGAAGTAATTTCTCACCTTGGGTAAGATCTCTGTAGTTCTGAGGATCAGCCCAACCTCTGGTGACTATTTTTTTCGTGCCGTCAGCAAAGTATTCAATTATGGCTACTGATACATTAGCTGCTTTTCTATTGAGTATGGCGAGATCTAAGTTAATTTTAGGTGTCCCTGAAAGTAAAATTTCTCCTTCTAGGTTTTGAGTCGTGAAGATCAGTCTAGAGTCTTGCTGATCAAAAGAAAATTTTGATAGATTAACTAGTTTGTTCTTACTGCCAATATCTTTAATAATTGAACTTGATGCTGCTTGCATATTGTTTGTAAGTTTGCCTTCTTTTGAAAAGTAGAACCTTTTACTTTTTGATTCTTCATGGGGCCATTCATTTTGCTTGATAAGTGTTCCATCTCTTAACTCTACTTCTACAATTTCTTTCTGGTAAAATTCATTCTTTTCTCCATGAAGGTAATAGTTGAACCAAGCTGAAACCTTTTGAGGGACTTGGTGACTTCCTGTTGATCTATGTCCACCTCTGTGCAAGAACATTCTTCTGTCAGTAACACCTTCCAATGACTCCCACAGTTCTATTGCATGTTTTTGTTTAACGTTCCAATCATTTTGTCCGTGGATGATAAAAACTGCTGATTTGATATTTTTAGCTAGAGGAAGAAAGTTTCTTTTTTGCCAAAATTTTGTATAGTCACCAGTTTTGCGAGCCATATTGTTGGCTATGGATTTGAGTTGAGTTTTGCAAGCATTTTTTCTTACTATGTAGTAACCTAGTTCATCAGCATCTTCGCCAATATATCCTCCGGGCCCCACGACTAAGCCATTGGCCCTGTAGTAATTATACCAATTACTAATAGAAGCTACTGGTACTATTGCTTTCAGCTCCTTAACTCCAGTTGCTGCAATCATTATAGGTAAAGTTCCATTGTATGAAACTCCAGTCATGCCAACTTCTCCATTTGCCCAAGTGGCAAATGCTTCTTTTCCATTTGTCGAGTAATAAGCTTTTGCTCTGGAGTTAAGCCAATCAATAATTGCTTTGCCTGCTAAGGCCTCTGAATAATCTCCTACAGTTGGGCAGCCTGTTGAATATCCTGTGCCTAGACTGTGAGCTTTGATCTTGATGTATCTAGTATCATCTAGCGCCTGTTCTTCTAGATAAATATTTTTGGATTTATGTAAATTTAATTTGGCGCTAGTATTAATCGATGAAAACAAGAAAGAGTTTTTCTCATCTTGAGGTAAAATATCAACGTCTACATTATGAGAAGTTGTACTATTTCCTCCTAAAGAGTAGGGTGACATAGATAAAAGAGTCGGGAGCTTTTTGTCTTCAGTGCTAGGTCTTTGAATTGTGAGGTAGACTTTATCAAGCACTCCGTCATTATCAGTATCAGTTGTTGTTTGTACGTACACTTTTTCTCTGATGAGGAAGTCGGGCGAATTACTCTCGGCCTTAGTATTGAAAAAAGTTATTAGAAAAAATAAAATTATTTTGATCAATGGAAATCTCCTGTGAATTTGAAATGTAGTTTCTAGCTAGATTATTTAAAGTTGTAAAATTATTATCAAAAGTTGGTGTAGATAATAATGGGTAGTAATTTGAGTTAGGTGAAGTTTTATACTACGAGAGGTTTTCACACTGATTCTTGCTGTGTGGCGGATCTGCCGCGATTTCTTAAAGCAAGCCATTTCTAAATTATTTCTTTGTAGCTATTATTTATACTGTCACTATTTTTTTACTTGGAGGTAAAAATGAATATTTTTAAAATATCTATAATTTCTTTCTTGATGTCTATTCCGGTTCAAGCAAGCCCTAATTATTGCGATAGTGTAGCATATCCTATCATAGGAAATCTTACTCTGGTAGCATTTAGAGAGTATTCATTAGAAGAGATGGAGGTGACTAAGCTTGATCAAAAAGCAGGATCTCATCAAAAACATTACAAGGTTGAAATATTTTTCCATGAACCGGATAAGGAAAGTGAGGCTTATCTAGTGAAATTACACGAGCCTGCGTATAGCAATGGACAGGTATGTGTTGTAGACGAGATATCAAGAATAACCAAGTAATCCGTAAATATAATCTTATAAATCCAGGGGAGAGTTTGAAAAGTTAACTATGCCTCTATGAACGTATAATACTACTACTTTGAAGAGCACTGCTCAAAAGGAAAGATGATGAAAATTTTATTTTTAGTACTACTAACAACTTCGACTTTTGCTTTCGAAAAATGTCCTCCATTTATTCAAATTACAAGCGCGGATATATATAGATATGATCTAAGGGATACTGCGTACAATGTTAGCGCTAAAACTCAGAATATTGTAGTCGACGAACTCTATTCAACTCTTGGCAAGTTTTTAGACTTAAAGAAAACTGACACTGCTGAGAATGTTACAAGTTTGAGTATTGGTTGTGACTATACAAGTCGAGATTCTAGGGTTGGTATTCGTTTAACACGAGATGGTAGCATAAAAATTAACTCAAAGCTTTACGCACCAAGAATGGGTAGCTGGAAGGACGAAGTTGCAGGCGTAGAAGTTCGTTCAACCTATGAAAAAGAAGATAGTTACTTAAAAGTAGGTGTTGCAAAAATTTACTCAAAATACGATGAAATACAAAGCTTTGGTACTGACTGGGTTCAGTTTGATGGAATGATGAGCTTTGAAATTAGATATAAAAAATAATAAAAAATTCCTCAAGGGATTGAGAGAAATTAAAGATTAGCAGGTACTAGTAGAATTTAGAAAATAAAAATTTATATATTGCTTCACTAACCCAACCTTTACACTAGAAGGTCTCCAAAAGGAAAATTGATGAAACTATTATTACTTATTACTTTTTTCACTCTATTAAGCACTAGTTACGCGGATCCAGGGTTTCATTCGTTTAAGGCTCCTCATGCTAGTCTGAGTAAACTAAACTTTAATAAAATCAAAAAAGCTTTATTTAAACCTGTGCATGCAAGGAGAGATAATAGCTGCCAAGCTGTTTATGTTTCTAATAAAGGACATGCTATAGTAAAAGGACGGTGCCTTAATAGTGTAATTGGTTTCAAGACATTAAAGAAGACAGATTTGTATGAGATTAAGACGAATAACGCGAAGAGCTCATATGTGCAGACTGGGCACTTTTCGCATCCGAGAAAAGACACCTTTATGGTCCTAGGTGGGGGAGTAGGTGATGTCTTCTCATTTGACCTGAATACTATCAGATCGTTAAGTAAGGAAGATCTCTCTGAAATGTCTAAGTATAATAGAAACTATGTGATCATTAAATTTCTATCAGATAAGAAGACACCTTGTGTGCAAACATCTTTTAAACCAATGATGGCAGGATCTATTATTTGGTCTCCTGTGACCTTATTTGATTCTGATAAAGAGTTAATTAAAAGAAAGAAAATAGCACCTGAGCATGATGGATATGTGTTTGGACGAGTTTTTAACGCCTTATTTCATTCACCTTATTTAACGAATGGATTAAATTACACAACAGAAGATATTGAGAGATTACAAAAAATATTCATGTCAATTAAAGAAGAGAAATTTTTGGAACTAGGAGGGAGCCTAGGTAGAACATATCTCTCAACGGCACATATTTCAAATATCGATTATTTAACACCAAAGCAATATGGTTCTATGATATTTAATGAGGAAGGTAAGTTAGTTGGACTTAATAATGGTAGCTTAGTTTCTGCTGAGATTTCTCAAGAAAGATTCTATGAAAATTCCTCATTGGTACTACCAATGAGAATTATTAAATCAGATTTTATTGGGAGTAATCCTTTTGATGCCAATGATCTGTTTAAGGAAATCTTTAATTGCGAAAACTAAGCGAGGATTGACAGCTACTAGTTGTGATTTTTAGTAATAGGAATCTAAAGCTTGGTTTTAAGCTTTAGATTCCTGTAAATTTTTCTTTTTTTTTTGTAGTTTTCTATTTATCAGTGCTAAACCCGAGAACATTTAGCCTTTTCAAACTATGAATATTCGGACTCCTAGTAATTTCTCGCTACTGGCAGGTAATTAACTATTAGGCCACTGCCGGACAAGTATTACATGCTTTAATATTTCTATTTTTTTTATTCTTTCTTTGAGTTTTTTATGATGCAGGGCCTTTAATTTTTGATGTTCTTCATCAATGCTTGATCCATTATATATCTCAGCAGGAATACAATATTTAATTCCAGCATGAGGAATTGAGTGGTTATGCTCAGAAACATAAAAATCAATAAGCTCTCTCGCTTTCTCAATCGTTCTTAATGGTCTGCAGTTAAGTTAGTTGTTTTTTAGTGATCTAAAAAATGCTTCTATCATCGAGTTTGATTGCTCAATATCTATTTGAGCAATTATCTGATGGATATTGTTTGTAATTGAAAACTCTTGAACATCTTTATTGATATTTTCAACGCCGGCATCAGATATTAATTCTTGAACGGACTTGTTTTTCGTAGCTTTTGATATAAGCTCTTTAGTGTTTTCTCCGGACACTTCGGTAAATACTTGATGAGCTACAATGTATCTTGAAAAGTTATCAATGATTGCTTGAATATAAATTTTAGTTCCATCGATAAACTTCATAATACTTTATTTCTGATGAACAAGAGTCTGTTGAAATTCAAGTTTCAAACAAAGAAGAGCCTTTCAAGTATTTAGATTTCAAGAGTCCTAGTATTCTAGTTGGCCCTTATATTGTTGATTTAACTCTCGTTTGTGAAAATTAAAAATATAATCTTGCACTGAATTCATATAAATCACTTGATAGGTTAGTCCTCAACAATTTAAAAATTACATAATTCATGGCCACTTTTTTCAATGAAATAAGTGGCTGAAATTATCAAGTTCAAGAAAGATATGTCATCTGAACAAGCCTCAAAAATTTCAAAATTATCTCTCTCAAAATTTTTCTTTAAACTGCTTCTGAACACCTAGGTATAAAATACGATTTTAGCTCAGTTAATGATCATAACACTAAGCAAAAAAAGTGCTTCCTTGTCCCTAGAGATTGATGAACATTGAAGGAAGCACTTTAGCCCAAATTCAGCATTTTTAAGCACAAACACTGAAATACTCTGAAACATTGTGAAATATTCTTAAGATGTATATATTCTACACGTTAGTTTTCCTCTAATGATTTAAAGTAGTTAGAAATTAAAGTTTAAAAATTGAAATTCGCTGGAGCGCCAAACAAAGCATTGTGCGAAATCCGTCCTCATTCCAGAAATCTCAATAAATACAAACACTTATATCGGGAAAGTTGAAATTCCCAAAGATGTCCTCATTCAAAAATATTGCTCTGAAAGCCTATCCTTAAGAGAAATTGCCACTCAATTTTCGTCCTCAAAAACTACTATTAGGGATAGGCTGATTAAGCATGGCGTAAAGCTTAGAAGTAGAGGAGGCAATGAAGTTTTCAAGAATCGATTTGGGAAAAATAGAAAAAGGTATAAAAGGAGAAAGTCGCGTGAAGAGCACAAGGCAATCAAAATTATGATTGATATGAGGAGACGAGGTTTGAGCTATCGAAAAATTGCTGAGCTTTTAACAGATATGAAAGTACCAACTAAGACAGGTAAAAAAAAGTGGCACAATAATGTTGTAAGAGAAATTCTTAATCGATTTGAATCTCTTTTTTAGCAAGCTTGACAACTTGCCTATCTACTGGTAGATTTGTTAAGTGAATGTTAAAATAGACCTTATGAACGCAGCAAAGAGAATGATTCAAAAGAATGGAATTGATTCGTTTAGCTTTAGGACTTTGGCAGAAATAGTTAATATTAAGAGCTCTAGTGTACACTATCACTTTCCCAAGAAAGACGATTTGCTAGTTGCTATAGCGATTGAATACAATAACAGCTTTTTTAAAATCTTAGATAGATTGAAGCAAGATAATTTATCTTCAAGAGAAAAACTCCTGAAACTTATCGAGTTATTTGAAGATACGAAGAAAAAAGATTTATTATGCTTATGTGGGATGCTCGCCGCAAATAACAATAACCTAACTGAGCAATCACAAAAGGAAGTAAATAATTTCTTTCTTCGGGTCACTGAGTGGATTAATGATATTTTAGATATTGCTAAAAAGAATAATGAATTAAATTCGAGATTAAAAACTAAGTCATTATCAAATATTTTGATTTCTTCTTTTGAAGGTGCATTACTGATTGATAGGGTAGATAAAAAATTTAAATATCTTAAATCTTGCAAAGATTTAGTGAATGATGTTTTAGGCTAAAAAAATTTATTAACAATAGCTATCTATTGATAGGTAGTTCGAAAGGGAGTAGAAATGAGTTTTAAAGGTAAAAAAGCATTAATTGTAGGGGGAACTAGTGGTATTGGTAAAGAAACAGCACTTTTGTTATCAGAGCAAGGGGCCAACGTTACAGTTGTGGGAAGGAAAGATCCAAATGAAAATTCTCTCAACTTTATAAAAACTGATCTTTATAAAAAAGAAGAAGTTGAGAGTTTATTAAAAGAGCTTGATTCTCACTCTTTTGATTATCTTATCAACGCTGCAGGAACATTTTCACCAAAAGCATTTATAGATCATACTTACGAAGATTATGATCAGTATGTAGATTTGAATAAAAGCTTGTTTTTTATTACTCAGAAAACAGTACAAAAAATGATTGAAAATTCTACAAAAGGCTCAGTGGTAAATATCGGATCAATGTGGGCTTCTCAGGCCGTTAAAGCAACACCTTCTTCAGCTTATTCTATGCAAAAAGCTGGTCTTCATTCTTTAACTCAGCATTTAGCGATGGAGTTAGCCGAGCATGGTATACGAGTTAATGCTGTTGCTCCAGCTGTTGTAGAAACACCAGTTTATGAAAATTTTATACCTAAAAGTGAAGTCAAAGAAGCATTGCAAGGTTTTAACGGCTTTCATCCTATTGGTAGAATAGGCCAGGCAAAAGATATAGCAAACTCAATCGAGTTTTTACTTTCTGATAAATCAAGTTGGGTAACTGGTGAAATATTCAATGTTGATGGTGGAGTAATGGCAGGTCGAAATTAACTTGATTTCATTTTATTCTATAACTTTCAGGACGATAAACAATCGTCCTGATTATAATTGAAAGATGAAGGGTTCTTATGTTTAAAGCAATAAATATGAATTTTAATGAAAAGATAGTCTTACCATTTAATGCTGAAGATTGGATTAAATCACCTGCCTCTAAAGTTCATAGAATTCAATTAGAACGAGAACACGAAGAAACCGGTCATGTAACTTCTATAGTTCGTTACGAACCTGGTGCAGTTTTTTCTAAACATATACACCCTAAGGGGGAAGAGATATTTGTATTAGAGGGAACCTTTTCTGATGAAAATGGCAATTACCCTCAGGGCACATACTTAAGAAATCCTCCAGGAAGTTCTCATTCTCCATTTAGCAAAGATGGCTGTTTACTTTTTGTAAAACTGAATCAATTCGATGAAAAGGATTTGGAAAAAGTTATTATTAATACTAATAAAAAAGAATGGGCAAGAGGGCATGGTGGCTTAAAAGTTATGTCTTTACACAGTTTCGAATCATCGGGAACAGCTTTAGTTAAATGGCCTAGAAGTGAAAAATTTATACCTCACTCTCATTATGGCGGTGAAGAAATTTTAGTTTTAAGTGGAGTCTTCCAAGATGAATATGGAAAGTATCCCAAATACACCTGGTTAAGAAGTCCGCATTTATCAACACATGATCCCTATGTCGAAGAAGAAACGATTATATTTGTAAAAACAGGGCATCTGATATGAAACTATATTGGCACTTTGAGGACGGATTTCGCACAATGCTTCACTTGGAGCGAGTGATGGGGTTCAAACCCACGACCTTCTGCATGGCAATCAGATTCACACTTTTTTGTAAGTAGCTAAAAACAGGGTGAAAACCCAATAATTTTAATGCCTTAAGTCTTAAAATGACTTCGGGATTTTATGGTATTTTTCGGAGGTTTCTGGACGGCCGTAGGACATGTGTAGGACAT
>JAHDBN010000020.1:0-18665 GCA_020630335.1 Bacteriovoracaceae bacterium | reverse complement strand
GTAGGACATGTGTAGGACATCTTTTCTTAAATTTTCGATCAGAGCACTTTGATTATTGCTGGAGTTAACTAAAAAGATATGTTATACTTTTAGTTAAGTTTGGTGGTATATGTTTAATGTTGAATTGACCCGTAAATGTGAAAAAGAATTCTCTAGACTTGTGAAGTCAGGAGTTATTTCTAAAGAGGAACTACTTGTCATAAGAACTTGGGTCACTGAGATGAGAAATTTTGGTCCTGAGTATATTGCCAGTTGTGGCTATTGGGATGACCATCCTCTTGATAAAGATAGGAAAGGTGAGAGGGCTTCATCTTTTTCTGCTTCAGGGAGAATTATTTATAAAGTCTTTAAGGGCCATATAGATATTAAGATAATTAAAATTTCACCAGATCATAATTACAATTTGTAAGGAGATAGAATGATTAAGGTAGAGGCATTAACTTTCATAGATTCTTTAATTAGTGAGAAAGTAACTACAGGGAAAATTGTACGAGCGAGACGACTCACCCTAGGAATGACACAGCAAGATCTTGCAGAACTATCTGATGTTAAAGCTACTTTTATATCAAGCGTTGAGAATGATAAAAGATCTCTTGGTGTCCATGGTGCCACTAAGCTGGCTATTGCCCTTGGGCTTCACCCTTCAAGTATTTTATTTCCTAATGGAGTACAGATGAGCAAAGAGCTGAAAAAAATTCAAAAAAGAAGAGATCGATATGTTAGTGATAAAGCTTCTTAGCTGCTATTAATCCAGGAGATCACGAAGCAAACACAAAAGATTGGCGGGTAGAGCATGGATCATCTTTCAAAAGATCAGTTAAGATTTTGGAGTTCATATATTGAGACACTAATAGAAAAACCTGAGGGTCGTCCTGTTATCGAAGCAGGTATTGCGGGAAATGATGAAATAGCGGATGAATTACTTGCCTTGCACCTATCAGGGAAGAAAAGAGCAGGAAGCGGATTGGTTAAAGATTACAAACTGTCTGGGGAAGAATTACCTAAGGTTGGGAATTATTGGATTATTCTAAACTCTGCTAGAGAAGCAAAGTGTATAGTAAAGACAATGGAAGTTGAATTTCATCGATTTGATCAAGTCCCAGAAAGAATCGCAATTGCTGAAGGCGAGGGAGATTTATCTTTGGAGCATTGGCAACAAGCTCACGTACAATTCTTCACTCCTTTTTTAGAAGATTGGAAAATTTCTGATTTGAATCAAGAAACCGTAGTGACTGAGTTTTATAAATTAGTCTATAGGGCTAAAGAATAAATACTTGATAAGAATTATGCTAAGCGGCCGATTTTGTATTGAGGTCGACCGCTAGTTTTCCAGAGGAATGTGCTTTATTAATCTAACTTGAAGAATACTTTTCTTTCTGCCGAGTCTTCCCACTCATCTGTTTCTTCATTATGGGTATTTGCATAATAGTCGAGCACTAGGTATTCATTTCCTTTTTTAGATGTCGTAACAAAAATTTCACCATCTGAAATATAAGTGCATCCCGGGTCGTCACATTCTTCTTCAAAAGTCGTTCTGAATGAGCCCTTTTGAGATTTCTTCAGCTTTTTATTATCGAAGTATGGCATTGGATTATAGTCATCAGCGCTAATAGTGTTAATAAAAAATGAATATTGGGCCGGCTCAAAAAGAGTTGCAGCTCTAACTCGTTTTTTCGTAATTGCTAGCTTAACATCGCTATTGCCTTTTAAGACATATGTACCTACATAATTCTCAAAATCTTCATCTGATTTACATTTTGATAATTTTAAAGAATAATCGTGACCTATTTGATCAGGGTATTGATAATCAAGATCAAAATAAACGATAGATTTTTTGACTTGGATTTTTGCCGAAGCAGGAAGCTCATAACCGTCTTCATCTGCAAGAGGAATAATTTTTCCTTTTTTATCAAATTCTATTCCAGTATTAGCCATTATTGATTCTAATGTTTTGACGGCGTCTTTACTTGTTCCCAGGTAGCAAGCAGATTTAAAATCAGCATTTTCTGAATCAAAAATATAGGCATCATGCCCAGATGTTTGAGTGACGGTATATTCTTCTTCTCCACTGTAGTCTTCAGTCTTGATTTGAATCCCAGAGTAAGAGAATGAAGTGATTGATATTAGTAATAAGATTAAGTATTTCATAATGTTTCCTTTTTATTGTTTTTCTAATTTTTTTTACTCACATGGAGATATAGTCATTTCTCGACTATAATCATCTAAGTATGCATGAATCAAGATATCAGCAGAAGAGTCATCGAGAACTTCAAATTCGATTTCATCAGAAATTCCAACGACACCACGTTTTCCTTCTACCTCATAGTCGCTATCTTCTAGAGCGTAATGAAGTTCATCGACTAAGTCATCAGCCTCGTCTTTGTAGCATAGGCCTTCTCCTTCAGAGTTGATTGCATCAAGCACAAGGTGGTATAGGCCTCTATCAGTTTTTACTAGCCTATTATTTTTTACTACATATAACTCAGTCGAATGAGCTAGAGCACTAGTAAGTATTATAAAAGTTAATAATATTTTCTTCATAAATCTTCTCCCTAAATTGAATTGTTTATTCCTCATAGCAAATCCAATGTATTTCAAAAACAAAAAAATAAGAGAACTATGAATGTTTTATAAACATTGCGTGTCATAGAATTATACGAGCGCAAAGGAGGTCTTTTTGCCTGTTAGGAGTAAGATTATTTTTGAAATAATTATACATTCAGGAAAAACCTGTTTTCACTTTCGAAGCAACTTGCTAACTATAAATTAAAGAAATAATTATACTTGCAGCAGAGTAAACAAAGGAGAGCAAATGATGCAGAAAATCTTGTTACTTTCTATTTTATCTATTAGTAGCCTTGCGAATGCTTTTGATTGTCCCAAGTGGTCATTTCTAGTCAAAAACGTTGAAGCCTATCAGTTAGACTTTAGAGAAATTTGGGGAGAACACTATGAATTGTCGGTTTCTAATACCCTAAAGACCACACCTAAGAATTTCTACGGTGATTTAATTATAAATGATAGTGAGATATTAGAGTCTATTGCAGAGCTAAAACTACCTGTGGTTTTAGAAAATATTTGTGTTAGATTATTTATCGAAGATGATGAAGAAAAATTAGTATTGACGAGTATTTAAGATCACTTAGTTCATTTAACATAGAGGATTAACAGCTTCTAGTTTTTTTCGACACTAAAAAATCTCAAGCTCGGATTTAAAGCTTGAGGTTCTTGTAATTTTTTTTGCATAATTATGTAGCAGCAGCTGACGCTACTTATTTCTCTAATAGGATCTTCTCGTTTACTATTTGTTGAAATGAGCGATATGATAGTAAGACATGAGATGCTTTTACACTTTTCTCTTCGCCTATAGGGCGATAAATTTTAAGAAAGTAATCAAAATTTGAATTTTTCGGAACCCATTTTTCTTCTGAGATAAAGTCTAAATCTAAATTCCATACAATTGCTCTGAATGTATGATCACCTTCAGCTCTTATTTTGGCGGAGTAAGACTTATCCCAAACATAAACTTTGTTATTTTTTAGAGTTATAATTGGAGATGAGTGCTCAATATTTTTCCAGAAACGAACTGTTTTATGATCATTTTTCAAGTCGTATTTCAAAAGATATGAGTTGTAAGTAAAAGGGGCTTGCCTTGCAAGATCAGATGTATCGATATTTGAAATAATATTTCCTACAAAGTAAACGACTTGATCTATAGAGTCAAAGTAGTAGTCAGAGGCACCTTTGGTTTCCAGCGAAATGATTCTTTTATCTTTAAGCTTTAAATTAAAAAAATCATTGGCCAGTGAAGCTTTGATATAAGCAGTAGTAGGAAGCTTTTGGGAATCCATATGATGCCACGATTGTCTTGCGGTACAAGAAAACTGTGTTTCTCCAGTGCAGTCAGCACCATACATCTTTAGACTTAATACGATTAAAATAAATGATAAGTTTGTACTCATAATCTTTCCTCCTTGGGGACATTTTGATTTATATAGCATTTTTTTTGTAATGATCTCTACCTGAATAAAAAAATGTTAGGGAAGGTTGAAAATTTTTTAAGAGCGTTTTCCATGTGGAAAAAGGAAAATTTACCAAGCTAGAGCTATTTACAGATAATCAGTGGTAGCTTGACGTAAAGTTCGGAATGTTGAATTGAATAAATATTAACTAGAGTCTACTAGATTCAAACAAAGGAGAAGAAATGAAAAAAATGTTGATCAAATTATTTATCTTAAACAGCCTTTCTGCTTTCTCAGGAGAGATAAAGATATTCAAAGATCCAAGGGCTTTGCTGAACGGAAGCACTATAGAGTTTGCGGCTGACAATTATATGCATGATGAAGCCGAGCTGTATATTATTACCTTTGATGGTATAAAAGCAGGGAATTATTATTATGCATACTCAAGACGCAACAACAGAAAAGCACGAAAAGTAGCAAGTTATTTTTGTTCAAAGCAAGGGTTTGATCGAATGCTTCAGTATGATGCACCACTTGGAATTGGATTTTCAGGGCAAATGGTGAGAATTAATAAAAAGGGAAAGCTTCTCGGAATCTACCATGGAGATTTAGCTTATAGGCGCTTTACCGAAATTATCTGTATTAATGACTAACGCAAATTTAAGGACTGTACTAAAGATTTTATAAGAATCCGAAGCAGCGCAAAAACTCATCGCAAGCCTTGCTAGATAAGAAGAAATTATGTTTGGTAGGGCTACTCCTGTTTCCACAATAAATGTTTTGACTTGAGCTCCCTCTTGAGAATGTTAATGTCTAAGTTCGGGGGGAGGAGGGGAAGCGCTAAGCCTGCAGAGAAACTATTTATTTATACAAAATTTTAATCAAAGAGCTGCTAGATAGAATAAAGCTCGAGCGGTATAAAGGTGTATGTGCGTTTTGAGTTTTTATCTGCGCAAAGTAGCTTTCTTCCCAAGAAAGTTTTTTAAACTTATCGAGAAAGACAGGAAGATTTAGTATTTATTCAGAAAATTATACATTTCCCTTTTCTATGTGGAAAAAGAAAATTTTACCAAGTTAAAGCTACTTACAGATAACACGTGGTAGTTTTACGTAAAGTTCGGAATATGAAGCTGAATGAATATTAACTAGAGCCTGCTAGGTTCAAATGAAGGAGAAAAAATGAAAAAGATAATTGCTACCCTAATGGTCTTAACGAGTTCATTGGTTCAAGCTGTCGGACTTCCAGAGGCAGATGAATTAACTAGAAAGGTTCACTATAAATATTCAATTTCGAAGCCTGCTACGCTAAGTATGATAAAAAAAATGAAAGATGATGCTACATGCATTCAAGTTGATGCTTCGAAAAATGGCTACAATCACAAATTGATAGATTTCAATTATCATGTTGTAAATGTTTTTTTGGATTCAATATTAATTACAGATACCGATAGAAATGATGGTATTGCATATTATTCATTTCCAGAGTTAATTGATGGAGGATTAACAATTGATATTGCTGAAAATGAAGGTTCTTTGCGATGGTATAGAAGATTGAGTTCTCGTGTGACTAATGACAACGAAATAATTACTGAAGTCTCTATCAAAATCAACAGAGAAGATGAAATGGCAGGAAATTTTGTTAGCGAAAAAGCAGAAGAGCTTGAGCAGGCATTAAATCATAACACTGCTGCTGCAATCTCGAATTCTTCATACCGATTGCGTGGATATTATGTGTGTCAATAAAAAGTTAATTAGCTCGTAACTGTAGCAAATAAGCCCTCTAAGGAAATATTTACTATTTCACATAGATTTTATCCATTGAGGGTGAAAACAGATGTGAGCAAGTAGAGTTTAAAGCTTTGGGGAATTGCTTATATCACACAATGGAGTATGAATGGAACTATTAAAAAGAGACACGGTAGAATGTACAATATATAGACAAGGTATGTATTTATTAAAGGCACCCTCAAGTCTTTTTTTTCTTCCTGTAAAATGAAATAATGGAAAATCTATCTGTTTTTGATTACAGAAGTCATTGTGACTATTTAATTGATTGGCATCAGATTAAGTTAAGGACTCATAAAAATTGGAATCTCTCTAAGTTTTCAAAACTAATAGGGCTTAGTCATACTTCTGCTATCACTAACATAATGAAAGGAAGGAAAGTTCCTTCATCAAAAACAGTAAAAGCAATATCTGATACGCTTGAGCATAACCAGAGAGAAAGAATTTACTTTGAGGCATTAGTTGAACAAATTAGGCATAAAGACAGAGAGTTGGTCAAAACTGCTCTTGATAAAGTTATTTCGAGTGTGAAGCCGAAAAATACTCAAACTCAAATAAGTGAAAGCAAATTTAAGTTAATAGCAGATCCTAAGTATTTCTTGATAAGAGAGTTGGTTAAGCTTAAAGATTTTGAGCTTGACTTGGAATGGATAAAAAAAAGGGTGCTTTTAAATCTTTCAGAGAGCAATATTCAAGAAATAATAAAAACCTTATTGGAGGTGGGGCTTTTGAAACAACATCATGGTAAATTGATCCAATCTGTAGATTATTATGAAACATCTTCGGAAATATATTCTGAAGATATTATTGAATACCATAAAAAGATCTTAGATTATTCAAGAAAAATGATTAATGAGATAGAAGTGCAAAATAGACACTATACAAGTGATACGATCGTATTGAACAAAGAGGATTTACCCAGGTTGAAAAAAATGATAAGTATTTTTCGAAAAGAAGCAAGTTCAAGCTATGATCTCGATGAAGGAGAAGAGGTCTATCATCTAAATATACAGTTAGTGCCAGGAACAAAATCATGAGTAAAAAAATTCTCTTCTTTCTATTAGTACTGCTTTCTACTCACCTTTATTCAGATACGGGTGGGGGAGTTGGAAATGGAGGAGATGGAATTTTTTGTGATTGGAGAGAACCAATGACTCTCGATTATTACGGTGTTGGCTTTGCAGGTAAAGCCTCACATTTGCCTCAAGTTGTTCCTTTATATGAAGACAATCGAAGATTGGACCAGATTGTTATTCAAGCAATAGATGATTTTATTTTATATAGACATAAGCATGGCAAGATTGCTGTTGCATGGAATGGAGTTGGGAAGAAAGAATTACTACTACTGAAAAATAGAATTAAAAAAGGCGTAAAGAAGTATTTTGACTATTCAGAATGGACAAGTGTTAAAAAAATTCCGGAGATAAAAGATGCCCTCTATGAATTTCTTATTCCAGAAGGCTGCAAGATTAAGCAAGTTGCAATGTTTAAGAATGGAAAAATTTATGTCGATGACTATCTTTTCTCGCTTTTGGATAACAGACAGAAGGAAATGATGGCCTTGCATGAAGTGATTTATTGGATTGGGAGAAAATATCATGGTCACGATAATTCATTTTTCACTAGAAACATAATTCGGAGTCTATTGAGAATGGCAGGGTCTAACAAGGGAGAGCATGAAATATATAAATCTCTTCATTATTTTAAAAACAATGAGTTGCCCCAATACCTCCAAGGCATAAGAGAAGGAGATACGGGTAGTGCCTTTAAAAATAAATGGACCTTGAACCTATTTGATCTAGCAGGAAAGTTTAATTTAAAAGAAATGAACAACTCTTCATGTCCAACGAGCGTACAAGTTAATCTAAATAGATTCTTAGATCATGAGATTGAAATTATTAGGCCAGCAGGAGGCAAGATTGATCGATATCAGAATCTTGCTTCAGGTAGCATCCTTTTGCTGAGAGAAATATTTTCATTTTATGGCTGGGATATGAATTCATTTAAAGAAAAAGGAATCTTAGTAAATAGAGACGCAGTACTCTATAAAACAAACTTTGAGAGTGGGGATGTCTTCTTGATAGGTTTAAATCTAGATAATCAATTATATTATTTCAATCCTCGAGACAGGAAAGAGTGTTATTTCAAAAGATTTAGCAATTGATAGTTTATTGCTAAGAAAAATAAAAAGACCTAATCCGTAGGACACATTTCAATTTTTTAGTAAAAATATAGTGAATTGAATTGCCATTTTTTAGGCCTAAGTGTTTGAATTTATTGATTTTTCATAGTGGAGCGAGTGATGGGGTTCAAACCCACGACCTTCTGCATGGCAAACAGACTATCTGCATTTTTTTGGAGTTGATAAGTACTGAGTATTATTGATTAAAAAGTCTTTAAACTAACGATTAGCATTAAAATTCTTAAAAATAGACTATGGAAAACTATGGGATCTTCTGGAGAATTATGGAAAATTTGTGCACACGTTTGTGCACATCTTGAGTGTCTGTTTTTCAATCTGTATTTTTATCTCGAACCTGTTTGATTTGAAACCTTGTTTTCATTTCTGGTAATTTTCATTGATTTAAGCGCTCATAAGTGTTACTATAGTGTAACACTATAAAGGGGGAGAAAAATGCCAACTGCAAAAAAAAGAATCAATCTTACTGTGGATGAATCCATGTACGATGAACTTGAAAAACTTAAAGAACTGAAAGAGGCACCTTCTCTTAGTGCAGTGGTTCTGGAGTTAACCAAGAGTGCTCTTGAGGTTGAAGAAGATTTATATTTTTCTAATATCGCCAGTGAAAGAGAAGGCGAAGAGTTGCTTGATCACGAGGAAGTTTGGAAATAGTTAATGTGGAAAATCAAGTATAAGAAATCAATAAAAAAAGATCTTAAAAAAATTTCAAAAGAGAATCAAACATTAATCAGGCGAGCTATTGAAGATAAATTGATGGTTGATCCAGTGAAGTTTGGAGCACCTCTTCAAAGAAATTTAAAAGGATTAAAGAAGCTTCGGGTTGGTAATTTTAGGGTAGTGTATGAGCTTAAGAGAAAGCAGGTTATTGTGCATGTGATAAAGATAGGTCATCGAAAAGAGGTTTATCTTGGCAAGTGAATATTAGAACTCGACAAGGCATGATGTTCTCGGGTTTAGCACGGTAAAGATTTCTGATTACATCTATTAAGTAATGAAAGAGTAAGACAAAT
This sequence comes from Bacteriovoracaceae bacterium, assembly GCA_020630335.1. GTDB lineage: Bacteria > Bdellovibrionota > Bacteriovoracia > Bacteriovoracales > Bacteriovoracaceae > JAHDHG01. Next base: position 9,705 of record JAHDBN010000020.1, on the reverse strand, counting down.
ATTCATGGCCGAAGAATAAATAGCATCTTCGAGCTTAACAGTGATCTAAATAAAAAACACTAACATAGCTTTAGAAGACTCAATAGAATAATCTGTTAAAATATGTATAATATTAATTAAATTAGGGGCTGTTGAACTTTTACGGCCCTGCATTATAGCTTCAAGCACAAATAAGCGCACGCTAAAGCCAACATCGCCTCAAAATTTCTTTTAAGTTTAGTAACCGTCCAGAATAACGAAAAGTCTTTTTCACGTCAAAAAGAGATGATAACGAATTCAAGAGTACTTGAAAGAAAATGGTGTGCTTTAAGTGGATTAATTAACAATTAGCTTGCTTTAAGGTCTTATTTTGATCTGATGCTTTGTGGAGTTTTTTGCATAATCTGATAGAATAATATGTGAATGAAGTACTTTACACTTTTCATTGCAACCCTTTTTGTCTTGGCGCCTGTTGAGGCTTCAGTGTGTTGCTCAGTGAAGGAGAGTATAGAGACAAAGCAAGAATCAATGGATTGTCATAATCACCACAGCTCAAATCACGAGAAAGAAGGTGAAGAAAAACAAGAGCATGATTGTCAGAGAAACTGTTGCTTTTGCTGTAGCTCATTTTATGTTTTATCCAATTACATTGTTTTTATCTATTTAGATTACAATAATATTTTTTTTCTTCAGCCATCAGAAAAAACTCGTCCTTACAGCGATGAATTGTTAAGACCTCCAATTCTCTTAAGTTAGTTTTCAATTACTTACTATTTTAAAAAAAATTAACTTGGAGAAAATATGAAATTATTTAAATATACGTTATTAATGGGATCTTTCTTTCTAGCTTTTTCATGCTCAAGCTTAAGTAAGTCTTGCTGTAGCTCAAAAGCTTCAGTTTGTTCTAGTGGGCAATGCAAGGCTGATAAGTCTTGTTGCGAGAATAAATGCGGGAGCTGCAAAGGTGAGAAGAGATCTTGTGCCGATGGGAAATGCAAGGCTTAAAGTAAAGTCTGATTTGTAATATGTGCCCACGAGCTGAAATTAATCAGCTTGTGGGTTTTTATGTAGTGGAATCTTTTTAAAAAATAAAAGGCATAATTTATTATAGCGATGAAACGTAAGTATTACTTTTTTATAATTTTTTCTCTAATAGCATTAACGTATGTCGCTGAAATGTACTTTAATGGGAAATTAGGTCAGCCAGGTAGTATTCGTATATTACTTTTAATAATTTCAATAAAATCAGTTGTATTTATTTTTTTATATAAAATGGATTTAAGTGCATTTAGATGGAATAAAGATAAAAATATAGATAATCTTTCAGATGAATTTAAGAAAGGTCTAAAAAAATGGGAAAGAGTTACAACTGCTATCTTGTTAGTACTCCCTTTAATAGCAATTATACTTGGAAGTCCTCGAGTTGGATTTTCTTGTCCTCAGAGATTCGGTGGAGCTTATTCCTACTCTGTTTCAATAGCTATATTATGCTTAATGATTCAAAGTAGATTTGAAGAGAATATTCAAGAGTATATTAAGCCTAGTGAATATTGGATTTCAAAAATATTAATAGTTTTGTTTTCTTTTATGACATTTATGAAATGTTTTTAAGTTGATTGGGTTGTATGATTTTAGGTATGAAGGTATTGGGTTTAGTATTAATAGGTTTATCAATATTACTGCCATTTTGTTTTGTTAAAAAGAAGCATGGATTCTTTAGGTTCTACTTATTAAGTACGTCAATTTCATGTTGTCTCCTATTACTTTCCGTTTATATATTTCATACTACAACTGAGATGGATTTGAGAGACCTTGGAGTTCAACTTGAATTTCAAGGAGTTGATGAAAGCGGAAGTTTTGATCTAGTGTCTAAAGACAAAATTAGCGAGGCAAAGAAATTACATACTTCTTATATGGGCATAGGCTGGCCAGTAAAGTTTTTATTTTTATTGCCATTGATTTTAATTTATCCCGTTGTTGTATATGTTGCTGGACGGAATTATTTGGTTCTCTCAAAATAAGTTTCTTGTTAGTAATTGGCTTTTCGAGATCTTTATATAGGTTTATACTTGCTAAAAAGGTAGGCTCAATGTCAATAATTTATAAAGTAAGTGATTCTGAACTTGCTAATATAAGAAATAATGTTTTTTTATCAAAAGGTCTGCTCGAGCTTGAAAAGAAAAGGTTTGTCAGTTCTCCTTTTTCAACTTCATGGAGTGGAAGGGATAGTCATAATGGTTTTTCTTATGAGATGGCAAGGTTGAGTAAAGGCTTCATTCAAATTTTGGAAATATATATAAATCGTGGAGATAGATGGATTCAGGTTTATTTGAATATTTTCAAGTTAAACCCTGGAGTGAGCTTAATTAATGAGTTGAAAGAAATTTCCGGCATACCTTTTGCTATACCGCCTAATAGTAAAAACAAAATGAGATTAAGGTGTGATGACTTTAGAGGACCACCAATTCTAAACTTAAACGCTTCTGACTATAAGATTAAACGATCTTTTACTAAAAAAGGATTTGAGAAAAAAGTTGGAAGATTAGGTGAAAATATTAAACGAGACTTTAAAAATATAGATGTTTTTGTAGAGAAATGGTTTGCGATATATAAACCCATAGAAGTTTACTGGCAAACATTCGATAAGTGAGTACAATTAATACCAATTGAAATGTTCAGGACATGCGGAGCTATTCTCATCAACCCATTTTTTTGCAATTTTACCAATTATATCTTGCGAATAATATGTGGTTACTTCAGTAGAGTTTGGCGTTGTTGCAGAAAGTTCTATAACTAGAACAGGCATTTTGTAATCATGCATACTTGTATGCATTCTAAATCGAGATTCAATTTTCTTAAAAGAATTTTTATTCACTAATATATTTGTTGTATATGTATGGTGAGTTGTGCCTCCACCTGAGGTGCTGACTGATGTCTTGCTGGTAGTTTGATCGTAGCATCTTTTAGTATTTAAATAGATTGTTTTAAAAGTATTTTCGATATTATTATTAGTTTTAAATTTTGAAGATTTTACTCTTTTGGTTTGTAACCAGTCTTCTGTCTTTACATCTTTTTTTAGAAGAGAGCAGGAAAAAAACATCGTAGCTAATAAAACATTTTTGAATAAATTATGATTCACATTTCTCCTTATAAATATCAACTTGAGGTATCTCTTTTTTATCACCAGTTGGAGACTTTTCATATACTTTGAAGTCAATCAATCCCTTTTCAGAATCATTGAAGACAAAGTCATAATGATGGTTAGGCTTTAATATATATTGCAATCTTGCTTTAATGCTATCGACGTTTTTGTAATGTCCATTTAACGTTTTTTTATCTCTGTAAAAGGAAAAGAAATAGAGTCTTTTTTCTCCTGCTTCTGCAGGGTAACTAGCACTAGTTTCGTTTCCTTTGGTATTAATGATTCCTAAATATTTATAAGCATTTTTATCACTTGAACAAAGTTCGTATAGATTCAAGTCCTTGTATCCGATATGCAGTATTGTTGAATAACTTTTAAATAAGCCTGTTTTGCTATTAGAAAGTTGCCCATCAATTTTAATATGTGCTGGATTAGCGATATTATTACTTGGCGTATAATGCTTTACCGAGCCACATGAAAATAAGAAGATAAACAATGATAAATATTTCATTTCGAGATTCCTTTTTAAGTTTAAATTGTATCGAACTATTTGAAATTATCAAATTTAATAGCAATTAACCGAACGTTGTAGTCAACAAAAAAACATTTTTGAATTTAAATACAATTTTTTTTAATTTGTCTATCATCATGTTACTATATTAGTTATAGCAATGTGCCTACAAAATGGCTTTTTTAAAAATAGGCTTAATCTATATAGGAAGAAAGAATTGAAAGTGAGTAATGAACAAATGCATAGAATGACTTTCGCCAGTGTTTACCCTCATTATGTAAAAAAAGCAGAAAAGAAAGGGCGAAAAAAAAACGATGTAGATAAAATAATTTTTTGGCTTACTGGTTTTAGCAAAAAGGAACTTGCTGAAGTTATTTCAAATGGAACTGATTTCGAAAATTTCTTCAAAAAAGCTCCTTCTTTAAACGATGCTAGACATAAAATTACTGGTAGTATTTGTGGAGTTAAAATTCAAGAGATCAAGGACCCTGTAGTAAAAGAAATTCGATATCTCGATAAACTCATCGATGAACTAGCGAAAGGTAAACCAATGGAGAAAATACTAAGAGTTTAATCAAGATATTAAAAAAATAGATTCATTGAAAGCAAAATAGCAGATATTAATTATTTAATTTTAAAGAACAAGGTAGCATCATTTTGTCTTTTCAAAAAGTGGATTATTGCTTTTTGATAGTGAACTTGATTTAGCTGCATAACAAATCCTAGGGAATACAAACTATTTCTGCTGTCAATATTCATATTATTAAAAACTTTTAATATGTAATAAAATAATGTGCACCGAAATGTGCACAAATTGAGAAAAGCTCATTAGAAAAATATATTTTTGTGCACATCTTGTGCACATTTCTTGAGTAATTTCATGAAATCGAATCTTAAGCGTTTGATATCCCTTGTGTAAGAGTAAAAGATAGTCTGCTTTATTGGCAGACGGTCAATTGGTCGGTTTGTGCTTTCTAAGTGTCTAGAATCATTCAGTTTTGGAGCGAGCGATGGGGTTCAAACCCACGACCTTCTGCATGGCAAGCAGAACGCACACTTTTTTAGTGTGTTCGTAACATCTTAAAATCATAGTATTTTCTTAATGATTTCAAAAGCTTATGACTCATAGCAGTTTCTGGATTGTTCGGTTTTGTTCGGTATGTTTCGGTTCTTTGTAGACCATCGGTAGACCATGTTTTGTAATTATAAATCTTTTCTTATCTCTTTTGATTTATTTTCTTTTAAGTTGCTTCCCCAATCACCTAATTGACATAGAATAGGGCCAAGATCTCTTGCATGGTCAGTAAGGTTATATTCAACTCTTGGAGGGATTTCATTGTATGCTAAACGAGTAATAAGACCATCAACTTCTAGTTCACGTAATTTTTGAGTAAGCATTTTTTGTGTAATTTTAGGAATGGATTTTTTTAGTTCTCCAAATCGCAATGTTTGATCGTAAAGTTTATAAAGAATAATAATCTTCCATTTTCCTTCAATTACATTGATAGCATTAATAAGTGGAGAGTCGAGGATATCAAAATCTTTATTTTTGGCTGCTTTATTTGTCATTCATAGGCCTATTAGTTTCCAAAACAATACTTACTTACAAATTAGTTCGTACTTGTTTAAGTGATCTCTATTGTTAGTATCTAAGTGTAAGAGAGTATACATTAGATACTAAAAAAGGAAAATATTATGCTTAAAAAAATTTTAGGATTAGCACCAAAGCTAGAAGATGATGGTTCATATGGCCCATCTAAAGTTGCTTTGAAGTTGGCAGTTCCATCTAAAACCGATTATAAAAAAATATCATATCCAAAATATCAAGGTTCAAAATCTAAGGTGCTAGTTATTTGCACAGAGCAAAAAAACATGAAAATGAAGAATGGAAAATATTTTTCAACAGGAAACCATCCAGTTGAAACTATTTTACCGATGTTGCATTTAAAAGAAGCTGGATTTGACTTTGAGATAGTAACACCTAACGGAAACCCTGTGGTTTTTGAAATGTGGGCAATGCCAAATGAAGACAGGCATGTAATTGATTTTTATAAAGAGTATGAAGCTCAATTTAAAACCCCGGGAAGTTTAGTAGATTTTACTAAGGATCTTACTGGAAAAGAAAATTCATATGCCGCGATCTTTATACCGGGCGGACATGGAGCAATGCTTGGTATCCCTGAGGATAAGAATGTAGGGAAAGTTTTACACTGGGCACACAACAACAATTTATTTACGATTACTTTGTGTCATGGTCCGGGTTCATTATTATCAACAATGCTAAATGACGAAAAATTTATTTACTCTGGCTATCAGATGACAGTTTTTCCTGATTCTGTTGATAAACAAACCCCCATGATTGGATACTTGCCAGGTCATATGCCTTGGAAATTATGTGAAAGACTCTCTGATTTAGGAGTTTCTATTGTTAATAAAAAATCAGATGATTCGACCTGTCTTGATAGGAAACTAATAACAGGGGCAAGTCCATTAGCGGCTAATGAGTTAGGAATTTTAGCTGCAAAAACTTTGTTAAATGAATTTAATAATTAATAAAATTAATTTCAATTTAAACTTAATATACGTGAAAGGAAATCATTATGCTTGCAGGTCATTATGCAACGGCTTTAATTGCACATCAAAAATATCCTAAAGGGACTTTACTTTATTTTTTAATTGCTTCTCAATTACAAGACCTTTTATGGTTTGTATTTCATTATTTTGGTCTTGAAAAAACTGAACCAGCGGATGTTTTTAATGCCACTTTGAGTAATATGAGTGTTAACATGCTTTTTAGTCATGATCTTGTTCCTCAAGTTTTTTGGTTGATTTTTATTTTTATCATAGGAAAAATTTTATCAAAAAGTACGAAGGTAGCTTTGCTAGGAACTTTTCTAGTTATAGGACATTTTATTTTGGATTTTTTCTCAGGTCATCCTCATCATTTCTTTGGTGAAGAGAGTCAAATGATTGGACTTGGACTATACGCTACAAATGTTTTTCTTGCCATAGGCATCGAATCTGTTTTTTGTATTTTAGCTTTAATATATTTTTTCAAGAAAGATGCGGCCAATGGAATTAAACGTACATCTAAAAATAAAAAATATATTATTGGGCTGTTTGTATTTGGGATTTTATTTATGCTAAGTATTGCTACAACTTCCTTCAGGCAATGGTTTGGTATTCCTGATTTCAACATAGGTTTTAATACGAACGTACCAACACTTATACTTACTTATGTAGGGATGATTATATATTTGAATTTTTTTGTTTCTAGGTATACTACTTCTAAAAGTTAAGCTCACTCCCTGATAAAAGTCTCTTTGAGTGACTGTTCTGCATTTTTGCTCAGGTGAAAATTATAATGGGTAGGTAGGACGTGTTTTAGATTGGTAGAGCATGCCGTAAATTTTAAAAGTATGTTTAAGTGATTAAAATTAAAGAATTATTGGAGCGAGTGATGGGGTTCAAACCCACGACCTTCTGCATGGCAAACAGACTATCTGCATTTTTTTGGAGTTGATAAGTACTGAGTATTATTGATTAAAAAGTCTTTAAACTAACGATTAGCATTAAAATTCTTAAAAATAGACTATGGAAAACTATGGGATCTTCTGGAGAATTATGGAAAATTTGTGCACACGTTTGTGCACATCTTGAGTGTCTGTTTTTCAATCTGTATTTTCATCTCGAACCTATTTAATTTGAGGGTATATCATTTTTTCTTGTGTTATTGCATAGGTGTATCGAATATGGTACACTTCTTTTGGTGAAGAAAATAACTTGGGATTCAACAGCTAAAAAAGAAATTAGAAAATATTCCAAGCAAGTTAAAACTGATTTTGGTTATTTAATCTTTAGGCTGCAAAAAGGTGATTTGCTCACTTTGCCCGAGTCAAGAGCAATGTCTATTTTAGGTAGATCTTGTTTTGAGCTCAGAGTAAAAGACAAAGACTCTATCTATAGAACCTTTTATTGCCTTAGAATTAAAGACGAAATCATTATTTTTCACACTTTTAAAAAGAAATCTCAGAAAACTCCCAAAAAAGAAATAGAGATTGGGGAACAGAGATTAAGGGAGATCTTGAATGAAAAAAAGAAAGTTTGATAAGAATGCTTTTGATTTAGCTGAATCTTTGGGTTTAACTCCCGCTGATGCAATAGAGTGGGAAATAAGATATTCAGTGAATGATAAAATTGTAAGTTGCTTTGAAAAGTCTGATGTAACTATTTCAGATTTAGCAAAAATTGCAGGAACCTCTAGGGCAAGGATTACCAATATTTTAAAGAAAAAATCTGAAGGAATTTCTTTGGATGTTATGTTTAGAGTCTTAGGGGCCCTAGGTCAAAGTGTAAAGTTACAGTATAAAAAAGCTTCCTGAAATCAATCCCACCATTTCCTTATATTTTTCGATAATAGAGAAAAGGCCTTGTTTAAATCTTCTTCTGATTTCTTATCTGCTTTTTTTAATAAATTTTTATATACACGTTTTGCTGGTCCTCGTTTCTCTTTAGGGATTTTGTCCCAGTTTGTTTCAGATCTATAGCTTCCATCCTCTTGTTGGATAAACTTATTTTTGACCTTGCCGTACTTTTTTTCAAAATCCTTCAATTCGTTATTAAAGTAGTTATCTTTATTTACTCGATTGAGAAGGATCTCGACTTCTTTGATTTCTGTGCAAACCTTTGAAAAGCCGATAAATCTTTTGTGCTTGTGGATTTCAGTTCGAGTTCTTTTTAGTTTATACGATAAAACTCTGATAATAAATTGCCAGTCATAGTCTTCATCGTCTTTTAAGAACTCTTTCCATTCTTTGTATTTTTTGTTTTTATTCATTAGATCAGAATAACGAAAAGTTTTTTTCACGTCAAAAAGAGAGGGACGAATTAAAGAGTTCTTGAGAGAACGGTGAGTTTTTTGTGGATTAATTTACAATTAGTTATTTTATCCATGTTTTGATCTGGTGACTTTTGATGAATGAGTTATTTAATTCTTGTTTTAAATATCTTAATCAATTCTTCGGTTTTCTCTTTCTCACCTTTACCGGTCTTATAAGCATTTTTCACGCAGTGATTTATATGCTTCTCAAGAAGATTTGTCTCAAGGGATCGAATTGCTGAATTTACGGCTTTTGTTTGGATAAGAATCTTTGGACAGTATTCTCCTGACTCTATCATCCTCTTAACTCCTTCAAGTTGTCCGATAATTCTATTAATTCTTTTTATTTGATCTGAATGACTTGGGTTATCCATAAATTATCCTTGGTATTATATAAGAAAATGCTAGTCCAGTTATATAAGCGACTACTGATATCCAAAAAATATATAAAGAGATTCCTTTAGATTTTTGGCATGTATCACGTTTTACTGGATCAATCGGACATGATCTTTTCTCTGCTTGTTTCATCAAATAATATGAAAGTATTAGTAAAAGTCCTGTTAATACAAAGAGCATTTCCTTTCTCTCTGTTAACCAGATAATTTGAGGAAAAGTTGCTGTTAAACTTGCAAATGTTGCACCCATACCAAGAGTCACAAGTGTTACTGGTAGAGCGCAACAAAGTAGTGTGCTCAAAGATCCAAATAATGAAAAAAAGTTTAAAACTCTATTCATGTTATTTCTTTATTTTAATTTCTTTTTTTGGAACTTCTAGTTTTTTAGGTTTTAAGGTTTCGATCTTTGCTACTCTAATAATTTTTTTAGCATTGTACCCAGCATTTTGTACTCTTTTTTTAATATCTTCATCAGTTAAAACTTCTTTTGTCTTAACTGTTACAATTTTTTTATCTAAGTCTACTAAAACATCTTTTTCAACATCTATAACAGCAGATTTGAATTGTTTTTGCATTCCTTGAACACACATCTGACAAACCATCCCGGGAACATGAACTTTTATTTCCTCAGCAAACAAAGAAGTAGAAGTGAGTAGTAATGCTAATAATAATTTTTTCATAATATCTCCTTAAAAGTGGACCATGAGAGTTAAGAAATAATCTCCTTTGAGATTTGCTCCTGTCTCCCATAAAACGTTTTTATAAAAAAATCTAATCATCGGAGTGAAGACTGGATTTT
>JAHDBN010000019.1:3114-42896 GCA_020630335.1 Bacteriovoracaceae bacterium | reverse complement strand
TTGGAGAAGAGGAGAATGTGAGATGAATACTAGGCGGTGGGGAGAGGAGCACATTAAAAAAACATTAAGGAATAGAACAAGTCTATGATAAAAGACAATGATGACAATCACCTAAATAGGAAACTCAAGTAATAAAGAATCTGGCTTAATATCCGATTAATAAAAGTGAATTTATCTAAACTTTTCATTGTTCTTTTACTTTTTTCATCAAGTATCTTTTCTCAATATTACTCAAAAGATAAGCTCACAAAACTAACTGATGAGCATCACGAAATACTCATTTCTGTCTTTAGTGAAAATATGCAATGTCTAGTAGAAATAAATCCAAATCAACTTTTAAATTCTTGCTCTAGTTCTTGTTCTATTGAGTTAATGTCTCCTGATAAAATCAAAAAATTAGAAGAAAGGGTTCCGGCACATGTAAAAACATTATTTAATTCGGGGCTATTTGATAAAAAAATAATCAATCGATTAAATAACATGGAAATTCAATTTTATCATTCATACCCCCTATTAACATTTTATGCTTGCTATCTTGGAAGAATTGCAGAGAAAAAAGCCAAGTTTATACCAAGTGAAAATAAATCATATAAAAACAACCGAGCCGATGCTTTTAGACATGCGTACTGGAATGCATTAATGACTAAAAATATTTCTGAAGATTTTGCAAAACTTTTTTCTTCTATTCATGAGTTTGGCAATGATCATTATACTTTTTATGACTTAAATCAAAATGGAAGGGAGTATTATCACAAAAGAAGCGATGGCACGATGGATTTATTAAATAATCATTTAGGAAGAGAGATTGCTAAAACTTCAGCTGGCAATCTAAAAGATCAAGTTCTAAAGAATTTAAATGAGGGAAAACTCTATATCTTAAATATGAAAACACAATTAGTACCCAGCAATACAAACTAGAACTTCAGAAGCTTTAAAGCTTTCTCTTTTACTCTTTCTACATTAGGAAGAATCGCTTTTTCTAAAATCCTATTAAATCCTACAGGAGTAAAAGTTGATCCAACTCTTAAAACAGGTGCATCTAAAAATTCAAAACATTTCTCATTAATCAATGCAACTATCTCTCCACCAAAGCCAGCAAACACTTTATCTTCATGAACAACTAAAACCCTATTACATTTTTTAACTGTTTCAATAATAGCATTTTCATCTAGAGGGCTAAGAGATCTTAAATCTAAAACTTCTATTTCATGTTCACCTGATAACTCTTCAGCAACTTTTAAACAATGATGAACAGTATTTCCGTAAGTAATAATTGTTAAATCAGACCCTTCCCTTCTAATCCGTGCTTTACCAAAGGGAACTTCAAATCCTTCCGGGACAACACTCATTGCATCCTTAGCATTGTACAAGGCCTTAGGTTCAAGAAACATTGTCATTCCCCTGGAGCGCATTGATGTTCTTAACAAGCCTGCAGCATCGTCAGCAAAAGCAGGAACTACTACTCTAATACCAGGGAAAGTTGTTAATGTTCCTTCTATGTTTTGAGAATGATAAAGCCCACCGCCAATATAACCACCAGAAGCAATTCTAACTGTTACATTAGGAGCAAAAGCTCCATTAGATCTCCAATAATCATGACTTGAATCTACAAGTTGCTCCATTGCTGGCCAAAAGTAATCAGCAAACTCTGCTCCTTCTACTACAACTCGGATTTTATCATCAAACCGAGACACACCATTGGCAGTCCCTAGAATAAAATCTTCTGCAATTGGTCCATTAAAGACTCTTTCTTTTCCAAACTCTTTTTGCATCCCTTTTGAGACATTAAAAATTCCACCTTTATCTTTATTGGCCATATCTTGTCCCCAAATAAAAGTATCTGGGTTATGCCTAAACTCTTCTTTAAGAGTTGTATTTAAAGCATCGATAAACTTTATCGGCTCTCCATCTTCATCATGAGATCCATCACCAAATTTATCTGCTTCATAACTTTCAGGAATAACAAAATCATAAATAGATTCTGGAGTAGGATGAGGTGCAGCCACAGCTTCCTTATGAGCTTTCATTAATTGATCTTTACAATCTTTTTGAATTTTTTCTAAATCTTTTTTACTAGCAATTTTTTCTTTTAATAAAACCTTTTCAAAACGAGGTATTGGGTCTTGAGCTACAGCTTCTGCTATCTCTTCAGGAGAGCGATACAATTCATGTTTATCAGAATTAGAATGACTTCCCATTCTTACACACATCGCATGAACAATAACAGGCTCAGAATATTTTAAAGCATGATCCCTTGCTGTTTTCATCGCATTCATTGAATCAAAAATATCTGTTCCATCACAATGAAGTATTTTTAAATTTAAAAATCCTGAAAAATTATCTGCATACTTTTCATGAGCGGTCTGATCGCACTTGGGAACTGAAATCCCATAGCCATTATCTTGAATAACAAAAATTACAGGAAGTTTCTCTTTACTCGCTCCATTAATAGCTTCGTAACAATACCCTTCACTTAAACTACTCTCTCCTTGAGAGTTAATTGCAACACCTTTATGCTTATAATATTTCATTGCTCTAGCACAACCAACAGCATGAAGAATATGATTTCCTGTGCAACTAGAAACGTTATGAATATTCCATTCAGGCTTAGCAAAATGATTGGACATATGTCTTCCACCACTTGCGAGATCGTCTGCTTTCGAAAGACCATTTAAAATTAGCTCTGTAGCTGTTAAGCCTGCTGAATGAGCTGTCATCATATCTCGATAGTAAGGAAACATATGATCTGTGTTTTTATCAAAAGCTTGTCCAATTGCTAGTTGTATACCATCATGTCCAGCGCACGGAGCATGATAAGACCAGCCAAGAGCCTGCTTTAAATAATTAGGTGCTCTATTATCAACCATTCGCCCTAAAGTTAGAATTTTATACCACTCAAGAATTGTTTTTTTATTAGTTTTTTTAGCAGAAAAATGCTCAACGGAATTTAGGTAAGTTTCTTTTGGAGCAATGGGTGTTGCCTTTGCTCGACTACCAACTTTCGCAACTTTTTTCTTCGTTTTTTTCTTCTTTACAACTTTCTTTCGCGCCATGAAAAGCTCCTATCTATTTTCATATCTATATGTAAAATTCGGTGCTATATTTATAACCAAGTTCAGACGTATTTAACAGAAGTTTTTAAATTTTTTTTATTTAGAGGTGTTATGACTATAGCTAATGAATTTTACCAAGATCCAAAGATTAAAGAGGCCAAAAAACTCATCAGGGATGCTCTTTTAAATCATCAAGAAAAAATAACTGGTTTAATGCCTGCAAAAGACCAAGAAAGTTATGAAAAACTTATTAATAAGCTATCTCAAAACAGAGGTGGTAAGCTATTTTACGATTACATAGGCAGTGGCTTTGGAAAAGGCCCCTTTGTAGAGTTGGCAGATGGTTCAACAAAATACGACTTTATTACCGGCATTGGTGTTCACTACTTAGGACACTCACATCCTGGTTTGATGGAAGCTTTAATAGATGGAGCAATTAGCAACACTGTCATGCAGGGTAATCTTCAACAAAATATTGATAGTGAGAAGCTCATTGATTTAATACTCACCCAAGCAAATAAATATGGAGCTGATCTTTCTCATGTCATGCTAACTTCTAGTGGAGTTATGGCTAATGAAAATGCTCTAAAGATGGCTTTTCAAAAAAAACATCCCGCTGATAGAGTTCTCGCTTTTAATAAATGTTTCCATGGTAGAACTATTGCTGTTGCAGGAGTAACAGACAAAGCAAAATATAGAGATGGTTTACCTGAAGCATTTTGTGTTGATTACTTACCATTTTATGATGAATTAGATCATCAAGGCTCTATTGATAGAATGATGTGTGCTCTTGCTGGACATATTTCCAGACATCCAGGAAAGCACGCTGCTATTTTATGTGAAGTCATTCAAGGTGAAGCTGGATCTTGGTTAGGAAATAAAGAATTTTTTGAAGCTCTTTTTAATGAATGTAAGAAACACAATATTTCAATTATTATAGATGAAGTACAAAGCTTTGGCCGAACTGAAAAACTTTTTGCCTTTCAATATTTTGAGTTAGATAAATATGTAGATTTCGTTTGCATAGGAAAAAACTCTCAAACCTGTGCAACTATATACAAAGCGGATCATAAGCCAAGACCAGGACTTGTTTCACAGACCTTTACTTCATCTTCTACTGCTATTAATGCAAGTTATTACGTAATTAATACTATTGTGAATGATGGATATCTTGGCAAAGATGGAAAAATAAATAAAGTACATGCTTATTTTTCTCAAAAATTAAACGATCTTCACAAAAAACATCCTGATAAAATTGAAGGCCCTTGGGGAATTGGTGCAATGGTTGCGATGACTTTATTTAAAGGTGATATGCAAAAATCTAAAGATTTTACTTTTAAGCTTTTTAAAAATGGAGTTTTAAGCTTTATTGCTGGTCAGCTACCTACAAGAGTTCGATTTCTTGTTCCTATGGGAGCAATTGAAAATCATCATATAGATGAGGTTGTTGAAATTATAGAAAAGACCTTATTGGAGTTTTAGAAGACTATGCTAATAATCCGTCCAATTACTAAAGAAGATCTTCCTGACTTAATGGACATCTTAAGAGATGCCAACTTTGGTTTAACATCTCTTCCTTTAGACGAAGAAGTACTGTTAAGGCGAATAATTGAAAGTGAAAGAAGTTTTAACTATGCTGAAAATAATAAGCCAGGAGGCGAGCAATACCTCTTTGTTATGGAAGATCTTTTTAAATCTAAGTTAGTTGGGATTAGTGGAATTATTTCTAAAATAGGAGGATTTGATCCTTATTATTTTTACAAACTAGAAGGCCAAGAAAGAAAATCAGATACTATTTCAATAGAAAACACTGTTACTGCGATGCATGTTCATAAAATTTTTAGCGGACCTGCTGAAATTTGCAGTCTTTTCTTAAGCCCTGCTTATAGAAACTCTCAAAATGGACGGTTTCTATCTTTAACAAGATTCCAATTTATAGCCAATCATCTAAATCTTTTTGAAAAAGAAATCATTGCAGAGATGAGAGGTAAAGTAGATAAGAATGGACATTCTCCTTTCTGGGAAGCAGTGGGGAGTAAACTTTTTAAAATCCCTTTTACTCAAGCTGACTCTTTAACAATGAAAGATAAAACTTTTATTGAAGACTTACTTCCTGAATATCCAATTATTAAAGAGTTACTACCTCCTGAAGCGCAAAAAGTTGTCGGACAAGTTCATGAAAACACGGAACCTGCTCTTAGAATTTTAAAACAAGAAGGATTTGAGATTTCAGATCTTGTGGGAATTTTTGAGCCAGGTCCGATTGTAAGTGCAAATGTAAATAAAATAAGAACTGTTCAAAAAAGTAAGGTTGCTAAAATAGTTAAAACAAAATCAAGTATAAAAAGTGATACTCCTTATATAATTTCTAATTTGGAAAAACATAAGTTTTTTTCTATATTAGGTAATATCGAGTTACAAAATGAAAATGAAATCATCATTGATCAATTAACGACTGATACCTTAGGACTAGAAATCGGTGATGAAGTTCGCTATGTTTCTTTAAAAGATTAATTTAAAGATTTATTTAATCCTTCTTGAATATTTTCTGAAACAACTGATAAATGTCCACCTATTTGTTTAGTAGAATCTACAATACTTTTAAGAAGAATAATAACTTCCTCTTCATATTCTGCAAATTTCTTCTGAACTTCTAATGATTTTTCGAGATAAAGATTTACATTCTCTAAGTGGCTAGGTGATGAAATTAGTTCTCCTAACTCTTCAATTAGCTGACTACCCTGCAATTGATGTAAGTAAAGAGTTTCATTCATTTCAACTGAATCAGTAAGAGTATTTTTTAACTCTAAAAACTTAGAAGAAAGACCACTATAAATATCAAGAGATTCTGAATTCAAATTATTAATTTTTTCTAAAGCTTCTTTCATTACTTCCACATCTGAATTCAAACTTGAAACATTTTTTTGTAGATGAAGACTCTTATTATTTCGATATGAAACAAAGTCTAAAAGCTTTTCATAAAGAAGATTCACTTCTTTTTTAGAAAACTCATTAGATAGATCCTCAGGGTTAAAACTTTCATCTTCTAGGTTTTCTAAAATATGATCAAGAGATTCCAGCAGAGAACTTGCATGAATACTAATAGATCCCTCCACCTCACCAAGAGAGGTAAAAGAAATCATCACAAATCTAACACTATAACTTTCAACTGGCGTAATATAAATTTGAAATGATTGATCTTTTTTATTTTTAACTTTGTAAATACTTGGAAGATTACTCTCAAAAGTATTTTGAATCATAGAAGAAATATTCTGCGCAAAAGAGTCATCCAATTTTTTTAAAATATTATTATCATCTATATTTAAGAATTCATCAAAGTGTTCATTTTTCCACTTAAGATTCATTTTCTCATCTAATAACAAAGCAGGAAAAGGTACCGACTTTTGAAAAATTCGAGAAAAGCTTAATTTCTTTTTAAGATATTCTCTTAGACTCTTAATGGTATTTTGATACTCAAAGCTTCCACCTTCGATAAACTTAATATCATCTTTTAAAATAAGTCTGTTAAACTGATCAATACTTTCTTGTTCAGCCAGTCCTTTGTTGTAAAGAAATACTTTTTTCCCAAGTACGTAAAACAGTATTAAGGAAAGCAAGATGACAAATGCTAAAGTCAAAAAATCTTTAACCGACATAAAATCAAACCTAGGAGTGAGAACTCTCTGCGATGACTTATTCCACCTTTGAACCCATTTCTCTGTAAGCCTCATGAACTCATTATAATTCTCTCTATAAGGTCTTGATTTAATTAATTCATTTTTTACAATTTCTAATCTCTTGGATAATTCTTTAATGTTATTTTCAATCTCAACTTTACTTTCTTCTTTTAAAGCTGAAGCTTTTGTAACATCTAAAACCTGTTGATAATCCTTACTATTATTTTTAATAACATCAAAAGGAAATCTATTCCAATCAAAACGAGAATCTGTTCTAGCTACTATTCGTTTACTAATTCCAGTCAATGTCTTCCAATAATTTGCTTGTACAAATTTCAAAAAACTCTTATTTGCTTCAACATAATCAAACCAACTTTTAGAAAGATCAAATTCTGGTCTTTGATTATCTGAAAAACTTTCAAATAATTCTGCTCTTTTTTCATGAAGTTCATCTTCTCCAAGCAAAGATTGCATACCTAAGACTTCTTTATTAATCGAAATAAGGTGATCTAAGTTATTATTTAATTCTTCATTCGAAACATTTTTTCTTTTTAAAAGTTGAGATGTTTCTACAACCGTTTTTACATCTTTATGAAGATTAGACATCTTCACAGCTCTTTCTAATGATTGATTTTTAAAGTGAATTAAAAGAAAAAAAGCGAAGACAACTATCGCAACAAATATGACATGAAGAAACCAATATATTTTAAAAGAATCTTTAAACTTATCACCGAACATTCTAAACCTCATTAATTGATAAAATGCTTATATCTTAATAATGACGCAGGGTTAGCGATTTGGAAAGAACTTAAGGGAGTTTTTTGCTCGGCCTTAGGCGACCCTAAGATCTTCTTCTGAAATCTTATTTTTTAGTTTTGATCTTAATCTTATCATAGCTTGAGTATGAAGTTGCGACACTCGTGACTCTGTAACACCAAGAACTTTTCCGATCTCTTTAAGGTTAAGGTCTTCATAATAGTACAAAGAAAGAACAAGTCGTTGTTTCTCAGGTAAGAGTTTTATGCCATTTTTAAGCTTATCACTCAAATCCTTCTCATTAATAGAAATAAAAGGATTCGTTCCATTTCTATTTTCAGTTAAGTTTCGCATCGATTTCTTATCACATTTTTTAAAAAGATTAGAATCATCAATATTTAAAACTGATACAGACTGTGTTTGATTTAACATTTGATGATACTCTTCAATGCTTAAATTTAGCTCTTTGCACATCTCTTCTTCTGTTGCTGATCGTCCATATTGGTTTTCTATTTTGGCAGCAGCTCTATCAAGAACTTTTGCTTTATCTCGCACTGATCTTGGGATCCAATCCTGAGCCCTTAATTCATCTAATATCGATCCTCGAATTCTAAACTCTGCATACGTTTTAAATTTATTTTGTCTTGTTGCATCGAATTTTTCTATTGCATCCATTAGACCAATAACACCACATGAAATAAGATCATCAAGTTCTATATTAGAAGGTAACCTTGATGCTATTCTCTGAGCAATAAACTTTACTAAAGGAGCATACTCCACAATTATTTTTTGCTTCACCCTAGGATTCTTGGTATCTCTATAATCTTTTAGATTTCTAAGTTTTGTAGTCATTGATGTAATTATAATCTTTTTAAAAATCCTATGTTTCTTGAAGAAAAAATTACGGTCTAAAGAATAATGAAAAAATACTTATAAGCTTAATATATGGGATATAATTTTCTCCCTAGAAGCTTCTTCTAAATCTTTTGGGATAACTGGCCCTGTACCAAAAAACTTATAGGGTAGTTTATTAAAAAATTGTACATTCACTAGGGCTGAAAGATTTAAAGATAGATCCAAATGAGATACTACTGCTCCATCCGCTATATCCTTATAAATCTGACTAATTCTTTTATTATACAATTCTGAGTGAATAGCTGACAAAGATAGTAAGACCTCTACTCTCTTAAAATTCTTTTTTATAGAATGAATAATTTTTTTTGTATGATCTTCTGGATAATTGTTAGTATTCAGGTCTATAAAAACATGTCGATTCTTATGAGTTAAACGATTTAATTTCGCTATTAAATCATGAAGGGTATGCACATTATGTACATCCAGCTCTAACATTGAATTACTAAAATTTTGTTCATCACAACTTCGAAAGCAAATGATTTCAGCACTTTCACTTAAGCTTGCTAACTTTTTTGTCATCGAACTTTGTCCAGAAGAACGAGGAGAGCAGAGTATGGTTATAACTGATTTAAACTTATTTTCTAATTTAGTAAAACAAGAATGAGACACTAATATACTTCTAGATATTTCTCTTAAAACAAGTTCATAAATGACTTCTTCATTCTTAAGTTCATCTGAATTCAATTCAAAGCTTGCTTTTTTTAGGACATGTGAAATTAAATCTTCTGAAAGATCAAAAGATTTTAATATTTTTCTTATTTTATAGATAGAAGATTTTTTTTCTTTGGATTCTTTTATCTCTAAGCTTAATTCATTTACTAATTTTTCCAAATCCTTAAAACGAGTCTCATATTCTTCAAAATTAAAATGTTCATTCTTATCTTCAATTAAACTTTCAGCTTTTCTTGCAATAACTTCAAACTTATTTTTTTTCAAGGCTCCTTGTATTCCTGAATAGTTATTTGTTTTTAAAATAACGGCTTCTGGCCCTAAATGATTTTTTACTGCACTTAGAGCTTCTTCAAGAGAGTTTCCTTCAAAAGTATAAGTCTTCAAGCTAACATCTCTTGTTTAAATTTAATAAAATGAAAAAATACTTCGAAGTAACTATTCTCTAACTTCGCAATATAGAAGTTTGTATCATTAAAAATGGAAAAGTCATCACAGTCTAAACTTTGAGAGAATTCTTTTATGAAATCTAGAATAAAAAAATCTTCTAAAGAACTTGTTTTCTTTTTATCAAAAAAACTGTCTTCTTTGACGCCATAGCAAATATTTAAGAAATTTGTAGCTGATCTCTCGTCTAGGCAACATACTATTTCGTTATTATGATGAACTCCAATATGATGTATTTCTTTAGCCTTACCGATGACTTTATGAATTTCGTTTTCATCAAGAGGAAGAGTTTCTATCATAGAAATTCTTATATTTTTAACTGCAAACTTTTTAGTTAGTTTTTGAAGAAGTTTTTTTTGAAAATTTGAATCAAAATTTATTAATGCACCTTCATCAAAACTCTTGAGTACATTTATTAATTCGTTTTGCTCTATCTCTTTATCCATATTTATCCTTCTAACTTAATTATACTGAATAAAAGTAAAAGGATTCAATAAAAAAAGGAGAGAATAAATTCTCTCCTTCGAATTACTTTAGTAAATTAGTATTTAGTACTAATTAGAACATGTCCTTCCAACCTTTAGCAGGCTTGAATTTTGGAGAAGTTCTTGCTTTGATTTTAATTTTTTCACCAGTAGAAGGATTTACACCATTTCTAGCAGCTCTTCTTATTTTAGTGAAAGTTCCAAAACCAAATAAAGAAACATCATCACCTTTCTTTACTGAAGATTTAATTGTATCAGTCATACAATTAATAAAAGTTTCACACTCTTTTTTCGTCCAGTGCTGAAGTTCTTTGTTTTTTAAAATTGCGTCAACTAGTTCTTTTCTGTTCATAATCATCTCCTTGATTGAAAGAATTAATTAAAATATATCAATTATCTTTATCAAATCTTATTTGTTTTTAATTGGCAAATAAAAAGGGCAACAAAAAGTTGCCCCTATGAAATAGTGTATTAAAATGTTCTCTTATTTTAAAGTTTAACTTTTCCTCTTTTCTTTAGTTCTTCAACAATTCCTTCAAAGTGATCAAGCGGATAAGCACCTTTAACGGCAATACCATTTAACAAGAACCCAGGAGTACCAGAAAAACCAAATTTCCTTGCTTCTTCAGTATCTTGCTTGATTCTTTCTGCAACTTTACCAGCTTTAATATCAGCTTCTATCTTCGCGACATCTGCTCCAACCTTAACTGCCATTTCTTTTAGAAACTTTTCTCCTCCAGAATTAATAGCTTTTTGATTCTTATAAAGCTCATCATGAAAAGCCATTGCTTTTTCTCCACTTTGTAACCTAATTGCTTCATAAAACTCTGAACACTTCTTAGAGTATTTACCAATAACTGGAAGGTGCTTATAAACGAAACTAATCTTTCCTTTATATTTTTCAAGAAGACTCATTACTGTTTGATAAGCTTTTGAACAGTAAAAACATTGAAAGTCAGAATATTCAACTAATTGCAAAGGAGCATCTTTATTGCCTCTATAAAGCTCATCACTTCTCATCTTGGCAACTAGAGGTTTATTAAAACTTTCTAATCTTTGTTTTTCTTTTTGTATTTGTTGAGCTTTTTTTGCTGCAGCTTGAAATGTATCTAAGATCTTTGCAGGGTGAGCTTCAATAACGTCTGTTAAAATATCAGGGTTATCCATTAATAATTTTTTTACTGCATCTTTAGAGATAGTACCCGTTGCACTACTGCTACTAGAACTACTTCCTTGGTTGTTTGCAGGGTTACAAGCAAAAAGTGTTAATACACAAATTAATAAAATCTTCATCTTCCTTCCTTTGTAGTGAAATGATTTGCTTAATAATAGTAATGAAGATAATGAATTTTATCAATACAGCTAATGGTCAATAGTTTGTTAAAATTTAATTAATTTAGAATATGTAGTCTTTTTTTATGTACTTCTCCACAATCTAAACATCTAGATGTTTCTTGAACATAAAGTTTTCCATAGTCGGGTAAATGAGTCAGCAATAGTTTAGATCCACAATGCCTACATTGATGAATTTGTTTGTTTATTTTTTCTTTACTACCAAAATAATCAACAAAGTCTTCTTTTCTTAAATCTGATTTCATAACCCTCTCCTATTAAACTTTTCGGAGATTAGTTTCATTTATCAAGCTTTTATCAAGGATAGGAAATTTTTTCACTAGTTTATATTAAAAACTAAAAAGCTCTCTCTTATATCTATTTACAAGATCAAAGTCATCTTCCTACAATTTATTAATGATTATAGTTCTAAGGAGGGAACTATTATTTGCCTTAGATTGCTATGCGTTTTCTTTAGTTTATCCTTATGGAGCAATATTCCTGATGTAAGTATTTTAATAGCTAAAAATCAAAAAAAAATTTCTATTTCAGGAAAATCTTTAAAAAGAACTTATTTAAATTCTAAAAAATCAGATTCTTTTTCCGGGAATAAAATTTTCAAATTTGATTGCGCTAAAAAAAGTTTAGCTCTAAAGCAAGAAAAACTTTTTGTTTCTCTGCAAAGTGAGTATGGGAAAATTCAATGGAATAAAAACTCTTATCCTGGCGAATTTCTAATTACTTCAAATAAAAACAGCTCTCTTTGCAATTTAATTACAAAATTACCATTCGAGAAATATATTGCACTTATCTTAACAAAAGAAATGAATCCTTCTTGGCATATAGAAGCTTTAAAAGCGCAGGCCATCGCTGCAAGGACCTATGCTCTTCATAAATTAAAAAAAAATCCAAGAAGCCAAGATTTTCATTTAGAAAATTCTGAAAAAGATCAAGTCCATGGAAGTTTAGAAAATGAAAGATCGAACTCTATAAAAGCAGCGAAACAAACAGAAGGGTTAATATTACTTCCAGATTCAAAAGTACTAAAACCTATTTTTTATCATTCAAAATGTGGTGGGAAAACACTCCTTCCTTCTGATATATGGAGCACAACTATTCCCGAGTACGAGAGCATCACATGCCCTTATTGCCATAACTATGCTCAAAAATCTTGGAGCAACAAAGTCCCTCTTCAAAAACTCTCTCGTTTTTTCTCCAAGACATTAAAAAGAAAAATCATTGTTTCTAAAATTGATTTGTTCGATTCAAATATCTTTAAAGAAAAGTTTGATTTATTTTCAGCAGGAAAAACATTTTCTTTAAATAAAGCTCTTCTTAGAAAGAAGCTAGGGAGAAAAATATTGCCATCAAATAGATATAGTATCTCCAAAGAAGCAAAGCATGTTAGATTTGAAGGCAAAGGTAATGGCCATGGAGTAGGTTTATGTCAATTGGGAGCTCTTGAATTAGCTAAGAGAGGATTTAATCATAAACAAATCTTGAGTTATTACTTACCAAACTTTAAAATTTCTTTTGTTAATGAAGCACTTTAGTTTTTTTTTATTTTTTAGCATTCATAGTTTTTCACTTACTATTTTGATCGATCCTGGACATGGAGGTTATGAGGTCGGAGCAAAAACTAAAGTAAATAAAAAAGAAATTTTTGAAAAAGATCTAACTCTTCACTTCGCAAAAATACTTAAAAATAGGCTTCAATCTCAACATAAAGTTTTCTTAACCAGAGATAGTGATAAATTTGTTTCCTTGGAAGAAAGGGCCCTTAAAGCCGATAAAGTAAAAGCTGATTTAGTCCTCTCGTTACACTTTAATTCTTCAAAAGATAAAGCAGCTTCTGGTTCTGAAATTTTTTATCTTGATAATCATAAAAATAAAGCTGTAAAAAAATTAGAAAGTATTGAAAATGTAGGATTAGAAGAAAAAGAAACTTCAATTACGCATAAAATATTAATTGATCTCGCTATTAAACTTACTCATCACGACTCTAAAAGGTTAGCTTTCAAACTCAATAATCTTATAACCCCTGTTTTAAAAAAGCATGGTATAAAAAATAGAAAAGTGAAACCAGGATTATTCTATATTCTTGCGTTATCCAAAAGACCAGGTTTGCTTCTTGAACCAGGATTCATGTCAAATCCAAATGAGTTAAATAAAATCAAAAGAACTCAATATTTAGAAGATTATTCTCAAAAAATTTTAGAACTTTTAAAAGAGTAAAACTCCAAAGGATCTAGTCTCTTTGGAGTTTTGTAGGGGGGAGAGAATAATATCTGATTTCTCAGAAATTATTATTAAAATCCTTGTTGAAAATCTCTTTCGCATGCCGAAGTTGTAATTAGTGGTTCTTGCTCTTGGCCCCATCTAGTTACAACAAACATATTTAATGCTGTTATTTGATTATAATCACAGCTAGTTACATTTGAAGTACTATATTGAAAGACTTCAAATCTAGTAATATCTCTAGCATAAGTATTATCGGCACACATTCTTATTAAAACTTCTGCACTTGATGCTGATAATTCTTTTACCACTACAATATCATTATATTGAGTCGCTCCGATATAAACACCTTGAACTCTATTCATATTTGATAGACTTACATTATTCACCTTTCTAGAAAAGTGAAGTTCAGGTCTCGTATTTTTATTTCTAATAGTTGCCACAAATCCAACATTAGTTCTCCTACTACTTCCTTGACACCTAAGTGAGTTCTCTAAAGATCTAACTCGCTGTGAAATAGTTGAACTATTAACATTTGTTCGTCCATTGTTGTTGTCATTACTTCCACATGAAATTACTAATGTGAATAGCATTCCTAATAAAATTGTTTTTTTCATACTCTCTCCTTATGAAATCATTTTAAGTTATCTGCAAACTTATAATGCACAAGGCGTGCCAAGTTTATAGACGATTATTTCGATCTGAGAGTAGTGTAAATGTAGATTTCTTAGCAGGTGTATAATCTTTAGACAATAACCTTCCATTGAGCAAAAACTTTGTAAACTTTTAAAGACTTCAGTTCTTCTTATTTCTTGCTTTTTATTATTTCTATTTCCTTATAGATATCATCCAATAAAGTGTTTATTAAGTGTCCAGTTGCTGTACCTTTAAAGGTAATAGCGGATTCTTCTATGTTCTCAAGTAGTTCCTTGATAGAACTTACTCCATACCTCTTCAAGTCTGCTTTTCGCTTATTATATCTTTCCATTTCAGATCTCATCTCTTTTACTTGTTTAAGAACTTTGTCTGACATCTCTGATGATAGCCCCTTACTTACCTTGCTCACTCCCTCTACTCCACCCATTGTTTTCATAAACTCCGTATAGATGTTTGAGCTTCCATTGAAAATAAAATTGTTAATTTGTACTGTTTCTAATCTTTTTGAAAATTTCTCTTTCAACTCATTTAACAAGAACGTAGGATCGTCTTCAAATTCTGCATCAGATAAAATATTAATAACTTGAACTTTAGAATTTTCTAGTGCTTGTCTTAACGAGTATCTTAGATCATCTCCTTCGTGATATCCGTTAAATTTCCTAATTGAAGCATGTACCTTATCCTTTTCTTTCGATTTCACGTTCTCAAGATAAACGATGCTCCGTGAAGATCCCATTCCATATATGCTCAGTAATTTTTCTGGTAGCATCAATTCACACATTAGTTTCAGTTCATTTACTATCACTGGCAGAACGTAATCAACAGAAGCTGAGCCATCAACTATGAATGCCATATTCTTATCAATATCTGAAAAGTTAATTAAGGATACTTTTTCATATTCTTTTATTGTTTCTTCTAATTTTGCTAAAGCAGGACTCTCCTCATATTTTTGTAATTCAGCAATGTTTTTAGCTGATAGCCCTGAAGGTAATAGACCAATTTTATATACATTCTCTCCTTTATATTTAAGTAACTCTGGAATTATTGAAATCGAAGACGATACATAGTTTTGTGAATCTGCCGTAATCTTAAAAGAATTTTGTTCAAAGAAGTAATCCTTTAATTCTTTGTTGCCCACCTTTAATTCCCCATTCTCTTTTTCAAATGGAACAAGATCCCAATAACTATAATTCACATTTGTAATCTTTTTGTTTGTCAGTACATTATATGTTTTTACTATAATGGAAAAATTAGCTAATTCTCTTTTTAACTTTGCTATATCCTTAAGATACTTACTAACAGTTAAATTATAATGAAGAGGTGTATAGCCTAAATACAAAGCATCTTGATTTATGTATAGTTTCTTTTTACTCTGAACATCGAAAGGAGATAAATTATTCTCTAAAGCAAAATGACTTAATCCCAGTAAATTATATAAATCTCCTGCCCTGGTAGCCTTGAGATTTGTATAAACTGAGGAATCCTGGAGCAACTCAACTCTTTCATCTGCCAGCTTATCTAGCTTTTTTATCATTATAAGTTCTTCTAAAATAATCTCTCTTTCTTTTTTTTCTAAAGAGATAAAAAACTTGTGAAAATCACCTACATTTACACTCTTTTTATTAGAGGAAATAAAAAACTCTTCTAGCAAGAAATGAAGATCTTTAATATCTCTACTCTCTGCGAAGTAAGTTTTCTTAGAAGTAATCTCCTCACTTGCTTTATCTTCTTGTGCAACCCCTCTACTACTTGGATACTTCACACTTGTACATGAGTAAGTTATGCATAATATTAAGAATATCTTTAAAAAATTCATAGTATCTCCTATCAAAAATATAGCAGCTAACTGCTTACCATTTAGAAGGAGGTAAATAATATCAAAATTGAGTAAAGAGCTTTGTTAAAAACTAAATCTGATCAGATTCGAACCTCGTTTAAAAGATTTCCATTATTAAAGAACTCTTTTAACTGATGATAGGCCATCTCACCTACTCTATACTGAGCTTCCGCCGTACTTCCACCTAAATGAGGAGTTAATACAAGGTTTTCTAAACTATGAAGTTCTGTCTTTTCTTTCAAAGGCTCAGTAGAAAAAACATCTAAAGCGGCAGCTTTCATTTTTCCTTCTTTAAGAGCATCGATAAGATCTTGCTCATTTACAATTCCACCTCTTGCTGCATTCACAAAGATCGCACTAGAGTTCATCAAATCAAAATGATTCTTCGTTATAAAGTTTTTGGTCTTTTCCATTAAAGGAACATGGACAGTTATCACATCTGATTTTTTAAAGATATCATCGAGGTTTTCAACTCTTGTAATATTATCATAGTTAACAGAATGAGAACTCGCATAAGGATCAAAATAAAGAATTTCAGGATCAAAGCCAGTTAAACGCTTAGCAACTAATTGCCCTATCCGACCAAAACCAATAATCCCTACGGTCTTATTAGTCATTTCATTTCCAGAAAACTTTGATTTTTCCCATTTTCCTTCTTGCATTGAACTATTCGCCCAAGCTGTTTTTCTAAGAAGAGTAAACATTAGACTTATCGCATGTTCTGCTGCCGAGTTATTATTAGCTCCTGGAGTATTAGAAACTTTAATTCCTATTTCTTTGCAGTGAACCTTATCGATATTATCAGTACCTTCTCCAGCTCTAATAATATATTTTAAGTTTTTGCACTTATCTAAAAATTCTTGGTTTGGCTTCGTCGCTGAACGAATCACTAGAGCATCTGCTTCAACTGCTTCTTTAGCTACCACTTCTTGAGAATTTTTAGCTTCTGGATAAACATCAAAATTCTCATTATTTTTTAGTTTATTAAAAATATCAGAACTCATCCCATCGCAAACAAGAATTTTAGGTTTCATAAATCATCCTTTGATGAATAAAGCTTAACTCATAGAAATAAAAAAGGCCCTCATCTGAGGGCCTTAAGTAAGTATTTTTAATTTAAAGTACCTGGCACTTACAATAGCGGAGCAATAACCAACGAAACAATACTCATAAGCTTCACTAAAATATTCATCGCAGGACCTGATGTATCTTTAAATGGATCACCGACAGTATCACCTGTAACTGCAGCCTTATGAGCTTCCCCACCTTTTGATTCACCTTTAATATGACCTTGCTCAATTGCTTTCTTAGCATTATCCCAAGCACCACCAGCGTTTGCCATGAAAAGTGCGAGTAAAACACCAGTAACAGTTGCACCTGCAAGCATTCCACCAAGAGCTTCTTTACCAAGAATGAATCCCATAGCAAGTGGAGCAATAACTGCAACTAAACCTGGAGCAATCATTTCCTTAAGAGCAGCATCAGTTGCAATAGCAATACATTTTTCAGTATCAGGCTTTCCTGATCCATCCATAATTCCTTTAATTTCTCTAAACTGTCTTCTTACTTCTTCCACCATTGATTGAGCAGCTCTACCAACAGCACTCATCGTGTTTGCTCCAACATAAAATGGAAGAACACCACCGATTAAAAGCCCGATAACAACTTTAGGATTCATAATATTGATTGTCTCTAATCCAACAGCTGTTGAATAAGCAGAAAACATTGCAAGTGCAGTTAAGGCTGCAGATCCAATAGCAAAACCTTTCCCAACAGCAGCAGTTGTATTTCCAATAGAATCTAATCCATCAGTAATAGCTCTAACTTCTGGTCCAAGCTCACTCATCTCAGCAATACCACCAGCATTATCTGAAATCGGTCCGTAAGCATCAACAGTCATAGTAATCCCTGTTGTTGCAAGCATACCAACAGCGGCAATACCAATTCCATAAAGTCCTGAGAACTCATTTGCATAATAAATTGCAGCACCAATAATGAAGATTGGAAGAATACAAGAATACATTCCAACAGCAATACCAGCGATAATATTTGTTGCAGGACCAGTCTTCCCAGCTTCAGCTACTCTTTTAACTGGAGCAAACTCTCCAGCAGTATAATATTCAGTAGCAAAACCGATACCTAAACCAGACAACGATCCAATAACCATAGAGTAAAAAGGTCCCATTGGATTTGCGAATTGTGTAAAGTCCATTGCATCAACTAAAAACCAAGAACCAGCAAAAAGTCCAACAATTCCAACAACCGGTGTCCATCTAAGTGCACTAGCAGGGTTTGAATTCTTTAAAAGATTCATTGTCATGATCGCAACAAAAGAAGCAATCAAACCAATACTTGCAACAATAATCGGTAAAACAACAGAGCTATTAATTTGAGATAAACTTAAAGCATCTGTTGAATTAAAAGCAGTAGTCATAGTTGAACCAATAAACATAGTAGCGATAATTGAACCTGCATAAGATTCAAAAATATCTGCTCCCATTCCAGCTGTATCACCAACATTATCACCAACGTTATCTGCGATAGTTGCAGGGTTTCTAGGATCATCTTCAGGAATACCAGCTTCAACTTTACCAACTAAGTCAGCACCAACATCAGCTGCCTTTGTATAAATACCACCACCAACTCTAGCGAAAAGAGCGATAGATGAAGCACCCATGGCAAAACCGTTTAATGCTTCAACTCCAAAAATTCTAAAAGCTACAACAACTCCTAGAAGACCTAAAGAAGCAACAGTCATTCCCATTACCGAACCACCAAAGAAAGCTACTGATAATGCTTTCCCTTGACCTGAAACAGAAGCTGCTTGCGCAGTTCTTACGTTTGATTTCGTTGCGGCTTTCATTCCCATGAATCCACAAACCATTGAAGCAACCGCCCCAACTAAATAACAAACTGCTGTATTTTGACCAATAAAAGACCAAATTAAAGCGGCAACAACAGCTAAGAAAATAAAAAGTAACGTGTACTCTTTTCTTAAAAACGTCATCGAACCTGATTCAATAAGACCAGCAATTTCGATCATTTTTGCATTTCCTGCAGGTTGTTTAACAACCCAAAAATAAGTCATCATCGCGAAGCCAAATCCAGCAACAGCAATAAATGGACTGTAATTCATAAATCCAATGGCATTTTCCATAAAATTTCACCTTTTAATAGTTAGAGGTTATCGTAAAATTAATTTAATATTAATAACCAAAAGATAATGGAAATATAGTGGCCAATAGTCAAGAAAAGAGTCGACTTTCAATACTATTAACCTCAGCCCGAATGGCTGTAGCAACCTTTTGCAGTAGAATCCTAGGTTTAGTAAGAGAGCAACTCATCGCAGCTACTTTTGGAGCATCTGGACTGACGGATGCTTTTTATGTTGCTTACAGAATCCCTAATATGCTTAGAGACCTCTTTGCAGAAGGAGCCTTCTCATCTGCCTTCGTTCCTATATTCACTGAGTCAAAGATAAAAAATAAGTCTCAAGAAACTTTCAATCAGGCTTTTTGGGCCTTATTTATCATCACAAGCATATTAAGTATTATTATTTTTCTTACTGCTCCATTTTTAGTGAAATTTATCGCTCCTGGCTTTGATCAAGATATGGAAAAGTTTAATCTCACTGTATTAATGGTTAGGATCATCTCTCCATTTCTGATGCTCATCTCATTAGCTGCTCTTCTTATGGGAGTTCTGAATACTTATAAGATTTTCTTTCTACCTGCATTAACTCCAGTGTTTTTAAATTTGAGTGTTATCTGCTCCATTCTTTTTTTAGCAAACTTTCTGGAGAATCAAGGTATTCATAGTATTATCTCAATTTCCATAGGTATTTTAATTGGTGGATTCCTTCAATTGGCTCTACAAATTCCTACTATTAGAAAACATGGCTATAGCTTTAAATTTCCAAATAAACTTTTAAGTCCCAATGTAAAAAGGATTCTTTACAAAATGGGCCCAGGAACTATTGGCTACTCTTTTAATCAAGTCAATATGCTTATCAATACTGCTTTAGCTGTAACTGCTGGTACAGGTGCAGTGGCTTGGCTTAACTGGGGCTTTAGGTTATTTCAATTTCCAAATGGTGTGCTAAGTGTTTCCATAGGAAATTCTCACCTAGTACATTTTTCTAATGCGTGGAAAAGTAATAAAAAAGATGAAGCATCAAAAACTTTTATCTCAACTGTTTTTCTGACTCTAAGCTTACTTATTCCTATAACAATCATTATTCTTCTTTACTCAGATTGGATTATCAATATCGTTTTTGAACGTGGTAAATTTACTAGAAACGACACTATGATGGCCTCAAAGGCACTCTTTTTTTATTCATTGTCATTACCATTTTATGGGCTATATAAAATCTCTGTTCCAATCTTCTATGCTATCGATAAAGAAAAAATACCAGTAATAACTTCTATAATATCAGTTGTTGTAAATATCTCTATTGCTCTTTCATTAATTAATATAATGGGATTTTCTGCGTTAGCACTATCTGCAAGTTGTGCTGTCATTGCCAATTTATCGCTTCAAATCTATTACCTCAAAAAATACATTGCGTTTTCTCTAAGCGATATCTTTTCTCTAAAATTAGCTAAATTTATATTCACAGCTTTTTTGATATTTTTTCTAGGATTATGGATAAAACCTCAGGTAGAGTTTTTCTCTGAAAGTATAATCTTGAAGTTACTTATCTTTGCGCTAATTTCTCTTGTTTTAGTAGGAAGTTTTCTTGGTATTTTATTTATACTAGGAGAAAGAAACTTTATTTATGTTAGAAAAAAGAAAAATTAATTCTTAAATTCCAGTCTTTTTAAGTTGTAGGACTGACGAGCTTTAAGATAGACTTCAAATGTATACAATTTTAAAGTAAAGGTTAAAAATGAGAACCGATTTTGACACATTGCAACTTCTTGCTAGTTATAGCTTAAATCATTTGCAAGAAGCAAGAATTATAGAATATCAAATTGATCATAGAGCACTTCTTATCGATGCTCTTGCGACAGAATTAAACGTAAGTTTTTCAACCGAAGAAGATATTAAAGAACAAGCTATTGAAGAAGTTCAAGATAAATTTGGAACTGAGATTCCAGGTGATATCACTGAAACTGAAATGTATAATCACGCTAAAAAAGAAATCATTAAAAGCTTTAGTGGTGAAAGTATTTCTGGGCTTTATTTAACTGAATCTCTTCATCATGTTGCTTTGAGAATTAAAGATTTCTTATTAGGAAAAGATGAAATTGAAGAAGTTTATGCTACAGATTCAGAACTTGTTGATTTCATGGTTGAAAGATTAAGAAAATTTTCAGTTAAGAGACTTTAAGATTTTTCAAGCATTCTTCAAAGTAAGGCCCTTCCACACAACCATTTAACACTGAACTTTTGCTTTCAAAGAAGTAAATTTCTTTTTCATTCATTTTTATAGCAATGATATCGATATAGGCCCTTTCTAGATTATCAATAGTTGCGGTTGCTTCATATCTAGTAAAATCTTGGATTCGTTTGTTTACTTCTCCATTCAAAATTAGATTTTCAGATACAACCGTCTTCTCGTAACTATCATACGAGTTATCAAGGATAACCTTTTTGTCATTTAAATATTTTTTTAAGTATTCATCACAACTCAGAGAACTTGAGATTTTCTTTATTTCACAATACCAATCATATTTTGTATCAGTTCTTTGATATACTAAGAAATCACTTTCCTCATTTACTTGAGTCCACCACTTGGGAATGGCTAAGCGAAGATCGAAGAAATCACACCAAAGAGCTTCTTCTAGATAGTTCGTCTTCTCATTCATAATTTTTCTAGCTGCATAAATTAAGAAAATGAGAACAAAAAGAACAAAGCCCCACTCAAGGATAAGTCCAATATCAAAGTTTTTCGAAGAAGGAGGCAAATTTTGCATACCTTATCTTTTTACTTGTTTTTTTTTAGTTTGAAAATTTTTCCATTAAATAAAACTGTCTTATACTAGGGATATACTATTAGTCGGAGACTTTTAACATATCATAGGATGATAATATGCATAGGTTCGTAATTTTATTATTAGCAATTTCAACTCAAGTTTTTTCTCAACATGCTGGAACTCACTTAGCTTCATGGCTAGATGAATGTGATTCTAAAGGAGCAAAACTTTCTTACGATTCTTCAACTCAAAACGGTACAACATGTTTTACAAATGCTCACTGTACAGGAGATGGAGCGAGTTGGGATATCAAATTAACTCAAAAGTTAAGTGATTATTGTATTTCAGAACAAGATCATTTAAAAGCAGTTGAAGCGTGGAAGAAGCATAAAGGTGGCAACCCTGATGTTTATGAGCATCCAATTGATTGTCCGAACAAAAAAGATGCTAATGGAAATATCATTCCAGGAGACTGTGGGCACGGTACTGTTCAGATAGGAAATTACTACACAAGTCATAGACACTGTAAGTGGAGATGTAGGAAGTATTATAAGAAAAATGACATCAGTAAAATGAGTAAAAGATGTTCTAAATGTTTATTTGGTTGGGATGTTAGAGACTGTCTTAAAAATAGATCAATGTCTCAATGTGTAGGCGGAACTCACCAAGTTATCGAAGGAAACCCTGGTAGAATCATCACTTCTAACGGTGGAGATATTCAATGTTCAGTTGGTATTAATCCTCGAGCTGGTTCAGTACCTTGTTTTGATCAAGAAGCTGAAAGAAGAAGATTACGTGATGAATACGATAGAGATTGTCCTGATTGTAGATCTAGAAGAGGTGGAGGCAGAAACAAGTTTGGTTTTGGTAGAACACTTGTTGGTTTAGCTGGTGCATTAGCTGGTCCAGTTTTTGGATACTTAACTCACAAAGAATACGCCAGAGCTTGTCCTACAGCTTATGGTTCTTACACAGATTCCATTACATCTTTAAACGGAAATATTTATAATGAAAATCTTCAAAGACTAGCAGATGGAGAGCTCGCAAGAGACTTTGTCACTCCAAAATCTCCAAAATGTAATGGAGCAAGCTTTGGACAATATGCAGGTTTTGGAGGAGGTTTTGGTGGCCTTGGTCCAAGTTATTTCGGAGGAGCTCAAGGGCTTGGCGGATATAATCCTTATGGTGGATTCGGTGGCGGCTTCCATGGAAATATTGGATTCGGTGGAACTCCAGGTTTTTTAAATAATAATTACGGATGGCAAGTTGGTGGCCAATACAGACCAGGCTTCCCAGGTTGGCAAGCAGGCGCGAATGGACATTTACCATATGGTGGTGGCTTTGGCGGGTATCCAGGAACAGGTGTTCAAGGATGGCTAGTTGGTGGAGCTATTGGTGGTGGAAATTACGGTGGCTTCAATGGCGGTGGCTTCGGCGGTGGAATTAATGGTTACGGCGGAATCAACGGTTATGGCGGAATCAACGGTTACGGCGGAATCAACGGTTACGGCGGTAACGGCTATGGCGGAATTAATGGTTACGGCGGTGCCAATGGATTTAATAGAGGTGGTGGAGTTGGCAGAGGTGGAAGAAACGGAAGATTCAGTAATCCACAAGCAACTTTTTATCAATACCAAAGACAACAGCAAGCAATCGGAAGAGATGCTTATTCATATGGAAATAGATGGGGACAAGGCTATGGAGCTTCTCCATACTCGCCATTTGGTGGATTCTAAAAATTATTTATTCTGGACCAAGGTTTTCACTTGGTCCTCAAATACAACTTCAATTTTTTCATTTCCAATTAAACACTTAACAACTCCACGGCCAAAAACTTTGTGATCAATAATTTCACCGACAACATAATTATTTTTGATAGAGTATGTTTTAGAATCTGTATCTGAATTTGCTATACCTTTAATCCAAAGATCTTTGGCAACTTCGGCGCTTGATTTTTTCTTTTTTCTCTTTTTTTTCGTTGTTTTCTTTGTTGTTGCCATGCACAAACCGCCTTCAATATTATAAGATAAAACTTAGCTATAATAGCTCTTTAATGGCATCTCGTAAAGTTTGCTTATAAAATAGGCTCTAAATGACTATTTAAAGAATAATTATGACTTTAAAAAAAGATTTACTAAAACAAGCTAAACTCCTGCCCAAATCGGCTGGGTGTTATCTTATGAAGAATAAGTATCAAGATGTTATCTACGTAGGCAAAGCAAAGAATTTAAAAAATAGAGTTAGTACTTATTTTGATAACTCCCAAAAATATATTAAGACCCAAGCGTTAGTTAGAAATATTCAATCATTTGAATTTATTATGACAAGTACCGAAATAGAGTCTTTAATCTTAGAAAATAATCTCATTAAAAAATTTAACCCTAAATACAACATTCGTTTAAGAGATGATAAAACCTATCCATACGTTCAAATAAATTATAATGAAGATTTCCCAGAACTTGTATACACAAGAAAGCCAAAAAATAAGAAAAATTATAAGCACTTTGGTCCTTTCCCAGAAGGCACACATTTAAAATCTACTCTGAAGGCCTTAACTAAGACCTTTAAGTTAAGAGATTGTTCGCTAACAGAGTTTCGCTCTAGAAAAACTCCATGTCTTATTTTTGAAATGAACCAATGTAACGCACCTTGTGTTCAAAAAATTTCTATTGAAAGCTATCAAGAAACGATATCGAAAGCTCAAAGCTTTTTTGAATCTCCAAATAAAAGAAAAAATATTATAAAAGAATTAAAAGATAAGATGAATAAATACTCAAAAAATGAACAATTCGAAAATGCAATTCTTTTACGAGATTCTATTTCCACTTTAGAAATCCATGATGAAGCTTCACACAAGCAACAAGTCGAATTGAATAAAGGGCCAAAAGATATTGATTTATTTGCTTATTTTTATCATAAAGATGAAATAGATTTATGCTTTTATGAAATCAGAAACTCTCTTTTAATAGGTACAAAAAATCTTAATTTTATTAATTCATTTCAAGATGAGGAAGATTTTCAAAAAGAACTTCCTTCTGTAATTCTTTCCTATTATTCTGAGAAATTTAATTTACCTAAATTTTTCTACTCAAATCTAAGCGAAAAGAATCTAAGAATACTCAATGAGCTATTTTCTAATAAATTCACTAATAATTTGACTGCAGCAAAAGTACCAAGAAAGTTTAATGAACTTCAAAAAACGACTAAAGATTTCGCAGAAAATGCTCAAAGGATGAGAAAAGATAATTATCAAAATATCTTAAAAGGCTTAAAGAAACTTCAAGATTTACTTAAACTTGAAGAGATGCCAAGAGATTTAGAATGTTATGATGTAGCTATCTGGCAAGGCCAATCTCCTACTGCCTCACAAATTACATTTAAGGATGGAAAGAAAGATTCTAAAAATTACAGATTATACCATTTAAAAGAAAGACCTGAAGGAAACAATGACTTTGCTATGATGGAGGAAGTATTAGAGAGACGCTTGAAGCAAACTTTATTACCAGATGTTTTTGTTGTAGATGGAGGAAAACTTCAAATGAAAAGTTTTCAAAAAATTTTAAGAAAGCATAAAATTGATATTCCAGTTGTAGGTATTGCTAAATCTCGACTTCACCCTACATATAAAAATGATCTCATGAATAAATCAGAAGAGAGATTATTTATACCAGGCCGAACTAATCCCTATACACTTAAAAAAAATATAGAATTATTTAGAATCCTCACCCAAATGAGAGATGAGGCACATCGTTTCTCAAGAAAACTTCATCATAAAGAAGAGAAAAAGAAATTTATTCACTCTGATCTTTCTAAAATCCCAGGAGTTGGAAAAGTTACGATTCAAAAGATTCTTTCTAAACATAATGGTAAAATTGAAGAGCTTGCTAAACTAGAAATTAAAGAATTTTGGGATCTTTTCAGTGTAAATAAAAGTACTGCTCAAAAAATAATTGAATATTTAAAAAAAATTAAGGCCTAAAAATTTTCCTGTAAACAAGTTTTAAATCATCACAAAAAAGAATAAATATATCAGGATCATCATTACTTAGGACATAATCACATTTGTGTTGACCAAGCTCTAAACAATTCTTTTGATCATCTGTAGAAATAACATCTACTAATAGACTCGAATCACTTTTAAAGAAAAATTTCATCTCAGAATTACAATATCGATTTTCAGCATAGCAGTCTTCAGCAACATTAAGAATTTCTTCATCATCTCTTGA
This sequence comes from Bacteriovoracaceae bacterium, assembly GCA_020630335.1. Taxonomy (GTDB): domain Bacteria; phylum Bdellovibrionota; class Bacteriovoracia; order Bacteriovoracales; family Bacteriovoracaceae; genus JAHDHG01. The sequence goes on along the minus strand of JAHDBN010000019.1, from coordinate 16,686 downwards.
GATCTCATCCCAAGATCCAACCATTAAAGAATCAGCACACTCTTTTGGAGGTATTTCTGCTGTGATTCCATCTATTTTATTAATTAACTTGTTGTTTTTTTGTTTCTCGCCCTCTCCACAAGATACAAGAAAGAAAAATAATGCTATTAAAATTTTTTTCATAAAAAATCCCATTTACTTAACATAGATTAGTGTAAACCCACAGTCTCCAGATCTATAACAATAAGAATAGAGCTTATCGTTTTGAGCTTTCATATTAACTGATCCAGATGAAGAGTGTGAACTTTTATCTCCAGATTCTGATAAGTCATAAAAAGCTGATGGGTTACTTCCTGAAAGACCTCCGCTCATCCAACCAGCTGGTAAAATTGTATCACCTACCTTCGGAGCAGTTGATAAATCACGCATTAATCCATTAGCTCTTTCTTTTGAGCAATCTTCCATCCAGCCATCATCACTTGTTTTTAACCCTGAAACTTTTCCAGTCGTTGAATCATAATTTTCATAAACAGTAGAAATCAGTCCAGGATGACAACCACTTTTATCTTTTGAATTACAAGTTGATACAGGTGACTCACATTTATGTTGTATAGGATTAAAAAACTTTGATGACTTAATATAACTTTTGCTCTTAAGATTCTCTCCTATTAGTTGATCTTGTTTTATAATAGAGTTTTCTCTCGATACTTCAATATTCTTTCCTAAAGATGCACTACAATTAACTCTCAATCCTTCGATTATCTCTCTACTCATTATCGCAAAACACTCACCAGGAGCAGTTGCTTTCACGTTATCCACATTGGTTTGTAAGGCATCTCCATTAAAAGCAATAGGGAAATAATTAGGATATCTTGGAGAAGTAAACTCTTCTAACTCTGTATAAAAAGAAGAAAACTCTCCTCCTGACATCGGATCTTTTGCTAATCCTATGAGACTTTTATCTCCAGTCATCTCTATTTTTGAAGGACCTCTAACTGTATATTTTATTTTAGAAACAAGAGTCCAGCCACCACCATCTGAATCCATATCGCAAAATCCAATAAAAGCAGGTAGTGAACCATCTGGCCCATCAATATCTAGCCAAGCTTTACCTGATTTCATATTCACATTACTTACCATTTTTATGTACTTACAACTTGGAGCTGCATTCTCTTTATCAATACCAGAACCTGTCCCAGTTACTAGAGAGTTCGCACATACCTGATTATCTAGTTCTGGATGTTGGTGTTGATCCTCACAGCTCATTAATAAAACAAATATTACTAATAAAAATTTTTTCATATTTATGCCTTTAATCATCAAAATTAACTTTCATTTCAACACGTCTGTTTTGAGCATGGTCTTCTTCTGTATTCCCTAAAGTTTTAAGTCTAGATTCACCAAACCCCAGAGTTTGAAGTTTTGAAGCATGAACACCTCTTGAAACTAAATAGTTCTTAATAGCAATTGCACGCTTATTAGATAAGTTCATATTATAACTTTCATCATGTAAAGAGTCCGTGTGTCCTTCAATAGTCACTGACTTAAAATCAGCAGCATACTTAATCAGTTTATCAGAAAACTCATTTAACCTTTCATAAGAGATCGATTGTATAACATCACTATCTGAATCAAACTGTACATTTAAACTAAGCTCAAGAAAGTCTTTAACTTCTGCTTTTCTTTCATCACTAATAAACTTTGATGTTTTCCCGTAAAGAGTTTTCAGGCCTAAAAAGAATCCTTTCTCATTTTCTTTAAACTTAAAACCCTCAAAGTGATAACCTCCATAAAGTCCTAGCAATCCTTTTTTCAATTCATACCGTAAACTTAATTGGGTCTGGATCGGATTTCTATACTTCGTAAAAGTTGTTGAATATCTTCCATAAATTTCAGCGTTCACTCCCAATTTATCTAAAAAGTCATGAGCATAGCCAATTCCGAAACGCAGTTGAGACTTATGATCGATAATATCAACATGACCGGAATTATAATTAAAGTTAAGTTTAGCTCCATGATTAAAAGCATATCCAGCAGAGGCATACAGTTTAGAATTTTTCTTCTGATAGCTAAAAAGCCCATCTAGTCCTATTGATGTTGACTTATCACTAGTTAAATATTCATTACTTCCTGTAGGTAATACAATAAAGGGATTCAGAGTGATGTTTATTTTATTTTTTTTATAAAATTGATATTTCCCCATTAATTCAATATCACCTAAATGAAAATTAAATTTATCTAGCCCTGTATTTCTCTCTGCAAGCATCACTCTGTGAAATGGTACTTTTAAACCTAGCATAAACTTTGATGAAAAAACTTTACTAGCTCCTAAACGTAAAGAATGCACTTCCTTAATAAGTGGCTTTACAGGTAAGGTTGTTAATGGAGGATCAGCTAGGATACCATGTCTAGAAAAATCATAAGATGCACTGAATAGCCAAATATGCCTAATTTCTTGATTATCTCTAATCATAAAAGAATTATTGGCAAGGTTTGCATCCTCGATTGTAGCTGTATTAGGTGAAAAACTTAATCTAAAACGAGTTGCGTTTATCGTGCCATCCACATTTCCATAAGAACTTGCTTGCGAAAAAGAATTAGCACTTAGGCAAATCAATATAAAGAGAAATTTCATTCCTACATGATATTAAGAACGAATCAATGAATCAATGAATTACTCTCCGCAATCTTGGTCTATTCTATCTATTTTATCTAAAAGAAAATCTGATGGCCCAAAGTTCGCTTGGCTAAATAATCTTTCATGTTCCTTGCTAAATTGCTTTGCTAGTTTTTTATTTTCAATAACTAATAAAGTTTCATCATTTGAAGAGTTCGCAGATTTTGACCAATTATGAGATCCAAAAATTATATATTTTCCATCAACAACTGCGAACTTATGATGAAGCTTATCACCTTTATTCATCCATGGAATCCCCAACTTCTTTTCAGGTACTCTCCAAGGATTGTTATCAAATTCATAAAAGCACGTACTTGGATTTCTCATTTTTAATCCCCACATATCTAACATTTCTGAGAAATATCTGTTAGCAAAATGAAAATCGACCAAAAATTCAATATTTAATTTAGGCTTCTTCTTTCTTAAAGTAAGAAGAGTGTCTGCAATATGTTGAGAGCTATAAACAAAAAGATCTGCAAAGATACTTTTCTTCGCCCTAGCGAGAACTCTTGCAATAAGCCCATTACCACTACTTTTCATTCCATATCTTTTTATATTTGTAGGAGAAAAATGAGTTCTTACATATGTATCACCTTCAGCTGATTTCACTATAAAATCAGTAGCTTCTCTAAAAGGTTTAGCTATTTTAAATTTCCCTTCCCACATATAACCAAACTCATTTGAAAAATATCTAGAAAGATCCTTGCTAGAAAATGCAATCATCGCATTCGCATTTCCTATCGATTCTGCTTTATTAAAGTCTCCGTGAACTCCACTTCTTGTGAAGTTTGCAGAAGAAACAAGAGTATATTTTTTATCAATAACAACAAATTTATGATGCATTAATCCTCTAAATTTTGAAGACCTATCATCTCTCACTTCTATCTTTGCATTTTTAATAATAGTCAAAGCATCTCTTGAGGCTATTTCTTTTTTAGTAATGTAACCATTTCGATCTTTATCTAAAAACTTTTGGTGCTCAACAATCTTGCTTCGCAAATGTTCATTAACTCTAGCAAGTTCATCCTTCGTATATCGCACAAAGTTTGTATTATACTGATCTTCTAAGACAACTCTTACTAGAACACCTCTTTTTTTAGCTTTAACTAAGGCCTTTGCAAGATTTGAAAGATTAATTTCTTGAACAGCAAAATCAATTGTTTTTTTAGCGTTATCTATGGCCTTAATTAAAATCGCTTCTAAATTATCCCCAGGCTTTTCAATTTTTCTATAAGGATCAACGTAAGATTTATCTTGATTATGATTAAAGTAGGCCTTAACAGTAGCCGAGAAACTCAAAGATGAAGTGAATAATAAAACAAGAAGAAGCTGCACTTTTTTCATTAATGAAATCCTTTAAATGATTTATTTTAAGTACACATACTATCCTAAAGGACTCAAGAATTTTGTTAAGAAATGTTAATAGTTTCTGTCATTTTTCAAAAACAAAAACAACAGAAACTATTTAAGAAGACTCTTTGCGTTATTTTATGAACATCCCGTAGTTCCACCACAACTATCACATTTTAAGCAAGACCCATTTCTCACAAGAGTAAAAGCACCACAATCTGTACAAGGTTCTCCAGCATATCCTTTAAGTTTTGCTGTTTGCCTCTTTTTTTGCTCCATTAACATTTGCGAATCAGCTTCTTTGGTAAAAACTTTATTAGTCTTCACGCTAACTGATCCATCTGCATGCTGAGTTGTTTCTCTGCCTTCAATCATTTGAAGAAGCGGTTCTTGGTTTTCATCTTCACCTTGAATGGCATCATTTTTTAAATCAGCAGGTTTAACATGAACAAGGTCATGTCTTCCTAAATATCTACAAGCAAGGTCTCTAAAAACGTAATCAATTACAGATGTCGACATTTTTATATTATCATGGCCAATAACTACCCCATTTGGCTCAAATCTTGTAAATGTAAAAGCTTCAACAAACTCTTCTAATGGAACTCCGTATTGAAGTCCAAGAGATATAGCTATAGAGAAACAGTTCATTAAAGATCTGTAAGCAGCTCCTTCTTTATGCATATCTATAAAGATCTCTCCTAGATCACCTTCATTATACTCTCCAGTCCTTAGATAAACTTTGTGCCCACCTACATTTGCTTTCTGAGTATAACCAGATCGTCTGTTAGGAAGAATTTTTCTTTTTGAAACTTCCTTGTAAATTACTTTTTCAACTATTTTAGTAGCGACACTAGTAATCTTTTCAGTTTGAGAAAGTTCATCGTAATCCTCCACTGCTAAATTATCAAAAGCCTGAGCATTTAAAGGTTGAGATAATTTTGAACCATCTCTATAAATTGCATTCGCCTTAACCATTAATTTCCAAGATAAAGTATAAGCATCATTGATATCATCAACAGTTGCTTCGTTTGGCATATTAATTGTTTTTGAAATAGCTCCAGACAAGAAAGGCTGAGTTGCGGCCATCATTCTAATATGTCCTTGGTAACTAATAACTCTCTTACCGTACTTCCCACATTTATTTGCACAATCAAAAACTGCAAGATCTTTATCTTTGATATGTGGAGCACCTTCGACAGTCATTGTTCCACATACATAATCATTGGCTATTTCAATATCTTTATCACTAAAACCAATTTCTTTTAAAATATTCACCATTGGATCATTTAGTTTTTCTTCAGAGAGTTTTAGATCTTTTAAGATAAACTCATCACCTAAAGTAAATCTAGAGAAAACAAAGCTAATATCAAAAGCACCTGCAAGAGCACTTTCTATTTTTTGAATTAATTTTTTAGTAAAACCTTTAGCTTTTAAAGTTTCATGATTAATAGTAGAACATCCATTTAAAGTTCCTCGACCAACAGCATATGCTTCAATCTCTTTAATTTGTTCAGTCGAATATCCTAGATTTTCAAGAGAAGCAGGGACTGATTGATTTATAATTTTAAAGTACCCTCCGCCAGCTAATTTTTTAAATTTAACCAAGGCAAAGTCTGGCTCAACTCCAGTTGTATCACAATCCATTACGAGCCCAATTGTCCCTGTAGGAGCTAGAACTGTTGTCTGAGCATTCCTAAACCCGTGCTTCATTCCTAACTCTAAAGCTTGATCCCAAGCTTTCTTCGCAGCATCGCTTAAATATTTGGCAGATTTTTCTTGATCAATAGCAACTGGACAAACTGTCAGATTTTCATATTCACTATTATCCACTGAGTGAGCAGCTCTTCTATGGTTTCTAATAACTCTTAGCATGTCTTCTTTATTAGAATCGTATCCTGGGAAAGCTCCATGTTCTTTGGCAAGCATTGCTGAGGTTTTATAACTTGTACCACCCATGATACCTGTAATACAGGCTGCCATTGCTCTACCTTCTTCAGAATCATACGGCATTCCAAGTCTCATTAATAAAGCACCAATATTAGCAAAACCAAGTCCTAGAGTTCTATACTTATAACTTAGTTGTGCAATTTGCTTAGAAGGAAATTGTGCCATTAATACAGATATCTCTAATATTGTCGTCCATATCTCACAAGCATGAACAAACTTATCCACATCAAACATTTTTGTTACAGGATCAACAAATTTAACAAGATTTAAACTTGCAAGATTACAAGCTGTATCATCTAAAAACATGTACTCAGAACAAGGATTAGAAGCATTTATTCTTCCATCTTTTGGACATGTATGCCATTCATTGATGGTATCATCAAATTGTAAACCTGGATCAGCAGATTGCCATGCAGATTCATTAATTTTTGCCCAAAGATCTTTTGCTTTGATCTTTTTCATTACTTTGCCATCAGTTCTTGATTTCAATTCCCAATCAGCATCATTTTCTAATGCTTTAAAAAAACTATTTGGTACACGAACAGAGTTATTAGAGTTTTGTCCCGCAACCGTTGCGTAAGCCTCGCTATTCCAATCAGTATCATAAACTTCAAACTCAATATCAGTAATTCCTTGCTTTGCAAGATCAATACATCTACTTATATAGTTCATTGGCACAAAATTTAATTGAGCTTTTTTAATTGCTTTTCCAAGTGCTTTGTTTTCTTTTGTTGTATAGCGTGACTCACCAACTAATTCTGAATCAACAAGAGCACTCATGATTGCTTTAAGTGAATCCTTACAAACCTTAGAACCAGTTACAAGTGCTGCAACTTTTCTTTCTTCTTTCACTTTCCACATAACAAATTCTTCAATATCTGGATGATCAAGATCAAGACAAACCATTTTTGCAGCTCTTCTTGTTGTTCCCCCAGATTTTATGGCACCTGCTGCTCTATCACCAATCTTTAAAAAAGACATTAACCCTGAAGAAAATCCTCCTCCAGATAAAGGCTCACCTATTCCTCTAATATTAGAAAAATTCGTTCCTGTCCCTGAACCATATTTAAAAAGTCTTGCTTCCCTAGTCCAAAGATCCATAATCCCGCCTTCATTTACGAGATCATCATTAATAGATTGGATAAAACAAGCGTGTGGTTGTGGTCTCTCATAAGCACTTGTTGATTTATTTACCTTACCTGTACTTGGATCTACAAAAAAGTGCCCTTGTGGACTTCCCGTTATTCCATAAGCTGTATGTAAACCAGTATTAAACCATTGAGGTGAATTAGGAGCTGCCATTTGGTGACAAAGCATAAAACGAATTTCATCTTCAAAAGCTGCCGCATCACTTTCTGAATCAAAGTAATTATACCGTCTGCCCCAAGATGCCCAACATCCAGCAAGCCTATTAAAAACTTGCCTTGAATCAGTTTCAGAGCCAAGTATATCGTTTCCACTTTCGTCTTTTAAGATTTCGCCTTTTTCATTTGTTTGTGGAACACCAGTTTTTCTAAAATATTTCTGAGCTATAATATCTGTAGCCACTTGAGACCAAAACTTAGGAACAATAACTTCCATACTTGATGACGTCGATCCATCAAGGTTTCTTACTTCTGAAGTTCTCTTTTCGAACTCAATACCTTCATAAGCTGATAGATTTTCACGGGTAAACACTCTTTTAAACTTCACTTGAACTCCTTTTTAAGCGAAAAGATTTTAAAATTCTCTAGTTTTAACAACGAGGAATAAGATTAGTATTCGGCCTCAATGAATTTTAGTCAACACAAGATATAGAACATTTTCATGTCATTTTTTTGATTTTAACACTATATATAGTAGGATCAAGTTTTTGGCGTAAACTTAAATGGTTCTGAAATACGGCCATGCATCAATGAAATGAGAAAGAAGCATATTCATATGGATTAACCTGAATTTGTTTATTGACATGCTAGTAGTGAAAAAAAATTCTTACATTTAGTTAAAGCTACTTAAACACATACAAGCGATTTCTAGACGAATAAGCTGCTAGAAAGTCCTTATTGCTCTCCAGACGTCCAAAAACTGAAGAAAACTTATGTCCTAGATTAAATGTATCAGCAATTTTCATAGACTCTGGGTCTATGGCCAAAAGCTTCCCTGAATAAGTTGATACTATGAAATGCTCTTTCCATTTTCTAGCTGAGCTAAAACTTTGATCCAAGATTTTTCTCTTTTGAATTAAAGTTCCATCTACTGCATTAAAAATTAAAGCTTCTCCTGCATCAGTAAATACAAAAACAGATTTATTGTGCTTTACTGGCTCTGCAGACACCATATATTTATGTTCTTTTAAGGTTGCTCCAGAGTCAGGTTCAATAACATGGAAATTTCCACCTAGAGAACCAATCCAAATTTTATTCTCAATAAGAACCGGATTCATATCAATGTCTACAAACTTTTTCTTTTTAGAAAGCTTTCTCTCCCAATTGAGACCACCATCACTTGCTTTGACACTTACAAGATAACCATCTGCCGTCCCAAATATAAGATTAGAGTTGTGAGCTAAAGGAGTAGATACTCTATTTAGAGTAGACATGAAAGGTACGGATCTTTTGTAATGCCAAACTACCTTCCCAGTTTTTTCATCAAGAGCGACTAAAACATGACTTCTTAGTCTTGCTAAAATTTTTCCATCAAAAAAAGAAATATCAGACTCAACCGGAGACTGAAGAAATTCTTTAAAAATAATCTTCCCACTTGTTTTATCCTTGGCAACAAGATGTCCTTCACTTGTACCATAATAGATTATGTTGTCTTTAATTAAAGGCCTACCTAAAACTGGCTCAGAATCACTAAATGATCCCATGTCTTTTCCAGAAAAATCAAAAATATGCATACCGCCAGCGAGATTTCCAACATAGAGTTTTTCTTCACCCAGCTTAGGAGTTACTCCACCAATAGGTAAGTTTCCTAATTCATATTCAGGATCTAGATTTTTATTCCAAGAAAGCTGGAAAACATTCTTTTTTCTTTCTGGCTTGTTAAAAATTTTCTTCGCTTTTTTTTCTAGATTCGCACAAGAAAACAAAAGACTCAGTAGCAAACATATTTTCATAATTACTCTAATGATAAGCCATTTTTATTGGCATAAATTTTAGCTAAATCAGCTTCTTGAGACTTTGGGAACTTACTAATCAAGTAGTTAAAATTAGTTTTTGCCTTTTCTTTTTGATTATTCAAAAGATAAAGTCTTCCAAGATCTAGATAAGTTTTTTCTTCTAACTTCACATCTGAATCAAAATTCTTTTTCAAAGACTTAATTGCTTCAGCGTAGTTTCCATGCTCTTCGTGATGAACAGAAGAATAAAGATTATAATAATAAGTAGATAATGAATGATTAGACTTAGATTGAAGTAAGTTTAAGAAGCTTGAGAATTGATCTTTAAGTTCAGGCTTAGTTTTTAACTTATCAAATACCGAAGACATAATTGATAAAAAAGGAGCAGAAGAATCTAAATCTTTTACCACTTCAGTTGCTTTATTTAAAAAGTCCACTTCAGTGATTTTTCCATCATTAAATTCTGTTAATACTGTAGATTCAAAATTCCCTACAGATTCATTTGCCAATGACAATTTCTTATTACTTCTATCGTTCATGAAGCCAATTAAAAATGAAACAACAAGTGCTAGAGCAACAAGAATCATCGCCCACTTTGCATAAAATTTTAATTTTTCTTGATTTTCAGCAAATACTTGTGATGGATCTACTACTGGTGCTGGTTTTGCTTTTTTTGTTTTTGCCATGCGAACTCCTGCTAAAGCTTATTTAAATAGTTTTTATGAAAAATTATCTTAAAAGCTTGGTGCTGTGCTTGTCAAAATAACCGAAGGTTTATGTCTAGATTTAGCTAAAAGTTTACGTTAACATTTTTTTATGCGCGTTATAGCACTCTTATTTTTATGCTCTGCTTCATTTTGGAGCCTAAATACTTATTCTCAAACACAAGTTTCTGATGAACTTCTGAATGAAATGGATGATGACCTTAATATAGGTGGCAGTATTTTTAGTGACTTCCAAGAAGATGTTGAATCTTCTCAAATCTTAGAAGATGAAAGATTTTATAGATATGGAAGATTTTTTTCTGTTAACGCTGGAATTGGCCATACAACTTTTGGTGGTAATAGAGGAAGTGCTTATGAAGATAAAATTCCTAGTTTTCATCTCTCCGTAACATATTTTATGAATTTTACTTCCGCTGTTAACTTTGGTCTTGAGTATTCAAAGCACAGTATGTTTATTGATTTTCAATCAAGACGTTTTCCTAGTAGAACAGATATTGGAACTATAGATATTGCTATCATAAGGCCATTCCTTGCTTACAGATATTATTTTGATACGAGTAATCTAAACTCGATTTTTTCTTACTCTAATCCTTACTTTGCAGCAAGACTCGAGTATTGGTTTCAAACTAGCACCTTTAAAGATCAGCCTAGTATAGATACAGAGAAAGGCGGAGGCGTCGGCGCTGGACTCGGGTTTGGATTAGAATTTCCACTTGAGTTTAAAAAACGATACCTAGGACTTGAAGCACTTATTCACCCTGTGAGTTATTATGATGCTGACGTGACTGGCTGGGGCCCATCTCCTACTACGAAAATTGGCTACGATGATCTTAAAGGTTTAGGCTATACAGTTATGCTTACATTTAATATTACTTGGTAGTATTTTTCTTATCTTCTTTACCTCTTCTAAAGACAATATGAATAGGTGTATTAGGAATAGGAAATGCTTTTCTTATTCCATTCACTAGGTATCTTCTAAATTGAACAGGAACACCTTGAGATCTATTTACAAATAATAAAAACGTTGGCGGATCAGATTTAACCATTGCTCCATATTTAAATTTAAAATCTTTCGTTCTTCCTCTTCCTCGCACCATAATAGGATTTGCATCTACAAGTCCATGAAGAACTCTATTTAACGCTCCTGTTGGTATAGATTTTCTTCTATTAATCAATCCAGTCACAATAGCTTTCTTTAAAGACTCTATCCCCCAACCTTTCATTGCAGAAATAAATACAGGTGTGCAGTATTTAAGCCATGGTAATTCGTAAGCGAAGTCCAAAAGAAATTCTTTCTTTTCTCTTTTATCACTATAAACTTCTTCTTTTAGATCAATCTTGTTAATTGCAATAATTAAAGTTTTACCTTTCTCTATTGCTATCCCCATAAGTTTTTTGTCTTGAGTGGTAAGGCCAAGGTCACCATTTACAAGATAAACAACTATATCACTTTCATTAATTGAACGAAGAGATCTATATACAGATTGAGATTCAATAAAACCATCTATATGACTTTTTCTTCTAATCCCTGCTGTATCTATAATTTTAAGAGATCTCACTGTATCTTTTATTGGCTCATCAGTTTCAAAACTTTCTTCAATATCATCTACAAGTTCTTCATCTTCCTCTACGGCTTTTTGAACTTTTTCATAAAGACTAATCTCATCTTTTTTAAATCTAAAGTATGCATCAGTTAGATATTTAACGTCTTGACCAAAATCAATATCGATAAAACCTTCAATAGGATCAATCGTCGTTCCAGCAATTTTTGAAACAGATGCTCTCTCACTTCCAACAAGATGATTAAGAAGTGTTGATTTACCCACATTGGGTGCTCCGATTATTGAAACTCTTCCACCAACTGGATAGTTTGGCTTTACTCCTTCAAAAAAGTTTTCGTGATCACCTTTAAACTTGCTGGCAAAATCGACAATACGCTCTTTTAGCTCATTTAATCCTCTGTTATGTTCAGCAGAGGTAAGAAAAATTTCAGCATCTCCATACTTATAAAACTCTGCTTCTTGCCCAGTTAGTTTATCATCATCAAATTTATTAATAAGAACCCAGAAGTTTTTCTTTTCTCTTCTAGCAAAGGAAACAATCGAATCATCAAAAGGTAAAAGTCCATCTCGAACATCCATAACGATTAAAACAAGATCAGATTCCGTTACAGCGTGTCTGGCTTGCTCCGCCATCACTGAGTAAAGTTTATCATCCTCTACTCTTTCTAAATCAGGATAAAAACCACCTGTATCAATTAATATAACATCCTGAGCTTCACCTTCATTATCATCATAAGAATAAATTCCATAATGACGATCTCTCGTAACACCTGGCTGGTTATAAGTAATTGCCTTCATTGAATTTCCAAGCAAACGATTAAAAATCGTGCTTTTCCCAACATTAGGTCTTCCGATTAAAGATATGACTGGAGATTTCATCTTTTCCTCCAAACTCTTTTAGAATCTTTTACTCGCGGTAATCCTATTTCTTCCAAGATAAAATTATTTCTAAACCACTTAGGAGCTACCTTTACGTGTAACTTTAAAAAAACTTTTCCACCCATCATAGCTTCAATTTTCTTTCTTGCTTGAGAACCAATCTCTCTAATCATTGCCCCTCCAGATCCAACAACTATAGCTCTTTGACTTGGCCTATTTACTAAAATGGTTGCTGCGATATTTCCAAGAACTTTATTGGGATTATCTTCGTCATATTCTGCTTCTTTAAACTTATCAATCGTCACTGCAAGCTCGTAAGGGAGCTCTTCTTTTAAAAGTCTAAACGCCTGTTCTCTGATATACTCAGTAACAAAAAACCTCATGTTTTTATTTGAAACATCACCTTTTGAATAATGATGAGGCCCATTCTCAGCTGAATCACATAATTCACTTATAAGAAGGTGAATATTCTCTCCTTCTTTTGCACTTATTACGAAATATTTTTCTAGAAATGAAAACTTTTCTTGCAGTGTTTTAAAAGCTTCTTCAAAGTTTTTATTTTCTGCAACATCACACTTATTAAAAACTAACCAAGAACTAGAAAGATCTTTCCCTAAAAACTTTACAAATTCTTCAAACTCTTTAACGAGATTTTCTTTTCTTGAATCAATTAAAATTAAATTCTTATCAACACCTTCACTTGCTTTTTGAGCCTCACCGTTCATTCTAACATTTAATTCTTGACCTGACTGATGGACCCCTGGACTATCAACTAAAATAATCTCCGTTCTATCTACAGTGAAACAGCAATGAAATGAATTCCTAGTTGTCTGAGGCTTTCTACTTACAATTGATAAATCAAAACCTAAAAGATTATTGACCAAAGTACTTTTCCCAGCATTAGGCTTACCCAGCAAAGAAACCATTATTGATTTATTATGAGGATGTTGGTTTGTTAATAACATTATTTACTCTCCTGAAATAATTCTTTATTTTCTAAAATTTTTTTAGCGAGCTCTTTTTCTGCTTTCTTTTTAGAGCTAGACAGCGCAAAACCTAAACTCTTATCACCTATCCAACAAGTTGCTTTAAAAACTCCTTGTCCCATATGCTTTGTTTTATAAATTGGCGTTGCTTTAAAATGTTTCATGACTTTTTCTTGTAATTCTGATTTCGAATCAAAGTTTTCTAAGATTTCTTTAGAAAACAAAAGACAATCTTCTTCTTTCTCAAACTTCTCACACATAAAAAGAAAAGAAGTTTGTACTTGCTTGTAACTAGAATCTAAATACATTGCACCAATTAGAGCTTCAAAAACTCTGGATAAATTTTTAGATCTTTCTCTACCGCCAT
>JAHDBN010000019.1:0-3014 GCA_020630335.1 Bacteriovoracaceae bacterium | reverse complement strand
CCAATTAGAGCTTCAAAAACTCTGGATAAATTTTTAGATCTTTCTCTACCGCCATTTTTTTCTTCGCCTTTACCAAGTAGCAAAAACTTATCAAGATCAGTGAACTGACAAAACTCAGAAAGTTTAAATTCATTAACTAAAGCTGACTTAATTGGGGAAAGTTCTCCTTCAGAGAGTTCATCATGAGCTTCGTAGAGCTTTTCAATCACAATTAAGTCAAGGACAGCATCTCCAAGAAATTCCAATCTTTCATTTGATAAGATCTTTTCTATTTTTCGTTCATGAATAAAGCTTCTATGCGCCAAGGACTGAAGAAATAAATCTTCATTTTTCATCTCGTAATTGAATTGATCGGCAAGAACTTTTTTAAAACTAGTCATTTGCCAAGGGAGATTAGTAAACATCTCAACTCCTGGTAGGTCATCTCTTAATACCCAAGATCATTAGGATAAATAAGCTTGTGCTTTCATACCGTTTATCACTTTTAAATTCAAGGGGTTGAAGATTTTACATGATCTTACGAGATGCATTATAATTACCTTATTAACACAGCTCTCAAACGAAAGGATTCGTTATTAACAATAAAGGCCAGCTCAGTATATTTCTAGCAATCGCAGTCATCTTTTTTATGACGACTGTCGCTTTTGTTATTAATGTAGGACTTTTTGTTAAGGCTAAAATTAATCTTCAAAACGCTGTCGACGCTGCAGCATGGTCAGGAGCTTCTGTGCAATCAAGAACTCTTACCGATATCGCTTATCTAAATTGGGAGATGAGAAATAATTATAAAGAATGGCTCTTTAAATATTATGTACTAGGTAATCTTTCTGCTCAAGGAGTCGATAATCCAGCTGGTTCAGGTGTGTCCAATTTTCGGCTACGTACTTTTCCAGGAGGGCCAGGAGATCCATATAATATTCCATCGATTTGTATCAAACCAAACTCTACTGTTGATGTTTGTAGTATTTATGAAGTTCCTGGTTTACCAACTCTTCCAGAAACAGGATTCACCTCCTTGGATGAAATGACAGAGACACTTCAAGATTCAATCTCAAAAGCTAAAGCAGATAGTTGCGCCGCAACTTCTATTACTAATAATGGTGCCGCTATGACTTGGGCGTATGGGTTAGGTAAGAATCCCATAGGTGATTCTAATGAGCTTAGTAATTTATTAGTTTATGATAGGCCAGGAGCTTGGACTAAAGGAATTGAACTTGCGTTTCGAATTAGAAACTTAGAAATGCAAATTAACGAACCACCAAAGAGCGACTTGAATATTGATAATATTAATAACTACTCAGGTGTTGTGCAAAACGAAAGAACAATTAAAGCTTTTTACAGTGCTTATAGAAATCTAGGGAACTCTGCGGCTAGTGAGCTTAAAGATAATTTTATTTTAACTGAGCTCGCTCCGACTCCAATTAATACTCAACAAAACACTTTAAGTGCACTACTTATTAAAGGTGATACCCAAAAGCATTATCTAGATTTAAATTTTGCTCCTATAAACTTCGTTACTTTTTTCACAAGCTTAACCCCTGTTGAAGGTCGAGGGCAAAATATTAACGATTCAGCCAAATGCAATATGATTAAAATGGCTTTACCCGTTCCAGCTTTTCCTTTTGGGTTTGATAAAAATCAAAATGTTCTAACTTATTATGCAGTAAAAGGAGAAACAAAGTTTAACGGGCTCTTCAATCCTTTCTCTGATGGGATTACTCTTACTGCCTACTCTGCGGCTAAACCATTTGGCGGGAGAATTGGTCCTAAGATTTTTGATACATCAGTTGAACCTTTAGTTGTAAAACCCAAAGGTTCAGTCAATGCTAAGTCTAGAAAAAGATCATCGGCTTACTTGATAGGATTAAAACCTAATATTAATAATAATTCTCAAAACCTTCCTGGCTTAATACCTACATCTGAGACTTTCTGGGTTCAAGATCCAAATGAAGTAATAGGAGGAAAAACTACATCTGCTACTAAATCAAAATTTGCACTTCCCAATATGATTTATAATAAAACTAGCAAACCTCATTATACATCAGCCGTCTATACTATGCCTCTACCTGCAACGAGCAATGGTGATTATGACATAGGCTTGTATGACTCTGCTCAGCTAGCTTCTTTAAGAAGTGAGCTGAGTAATAGCAGTACTGGTATTTCTCGAAATCAGATAGAAGAAGCACTTAAAAAAGTTCGTTCTCCTAATCAATACGAAGCAAGAAATTATCTTATACCAAGTCCTAATTCAGATCACGGAAACCTTGGCTTAGATTTCTATGGGCAAGCGACAAATTTCATGCAAATTTATGCTCCTTTAAAAGGAAGTAGAAATAAAGGCTCTCAATATGAAAGTGATGATGATCTTGCTCAGAAAGTAAGAGAATTTCTTGAATCGCAAGAAGGTGCAGTCAAAACTTATCTAGAAGAAATGAAAGAGGTGCGCTCCACTCAAATTGATCAGTCTTCAGATAAACAAGCTAATTATGAAGCTGCTGCGAATTCATTATACGATCTTCCTAATTTAAGTTGTAATTCAATGGCGGGAAGATTTGCTTATTTTATTTTGGGAAATAAAGGTGGAGTTCAAGACATACAAGCTTGTTCTGCAAATTATATTGATGACTTGATAAAATATTTCCAAACATTTAATCCTGATGATGGGAATGCTAAGAATTCCTTATTTTACATTTCAAAAGATGGATATCCTTTAGATTCTAAGAGAGAATTATCTACAGAAAAATTCTCTGCTTACTTTCCCGGAGTTCTTACTGGCGGCTCCAATGATGCTTCAGGTCAACTTATTTATCCTTTTAGACCCCAAGATCAAACAAGGTCTCTTAGAAATTCATACTCAACTAAATTTATTTCCCTTCATTCTATTCAAGGTGAAGTATTTAATTGTAAATATCATGAGGGACGAAGTTGTAATACAGATCAAGACACATCAGGTGTCCAAGTCATAAATGCTCTTCAAGGTAACTTAGAAGACTTAAAAATCTATCAATAATCAT
>JAHDBN010000030.1 GCA_020630335.1 Bacteriovoracaceae bacterium | reverse complement strand
TTGCGATAAAAAAAGCTCAGATTAATAATGTTCCAATAGTTATGGGAAGTGCTACCCCAACAGTAGAAAATTTTTATAGATTTACAAAAAACAAAAATTTAAATTATTACACATTAAAAAATAGATTTAACAATTCTAAGTTACCTGAAATTGAAATAATTGATTGTGCTAAAGAAGAAGAGGGAACATGGCCATTATCTCAAAAATCGATTGAGAATTTAAAAAAGAGTCTTAAAAATGGTTATCAAAGTTTAGTTTTTGTTAACAAGCTTGGTTTTTCTAAATTTATACAATGCAAGGCATGTAGTTTTAGCTTCGAGTGCCCTAATTGTGATATAAAACTTACAAATTTTAAAAGTAGAAAATCCTTAGAGTGCTATGCTTGCGAGTACAAAGAATCAATACCATCATCTTGTCCTGAATGTGGTTGTGTTGATTTATACAAGGGAGGGTTTGGAACGGAGAAAGTGCTTTCTGTTTTAAAGAAAACTTTTCCCAATAAGGTCATAAAAAGATTTGATAGAGATATCTTAAAAAAAATTGAAGATGTTGAAGAAATACTTTCAGATTTTTCTGAAAAAAAAATAGATATTCTCATAGGAACTCAAATGATTTCCAAGGGACACAATTTTAAAAATGTTGATACCGTAATTGTGTTAGGGTCTGATAATTATTTACACACACCAGATTTTAGAGCTCATGAAAGGCTTTACCAGCAGTTAGTACAAGTATCAGGTAGAGCAGGTCGTTTTGGGGAAGATGCAAGTGTTTATATACAAAGTGATGTAAAACCTAAGTTTTTTGAATATATCGTTAAAAATAGTTTCTCTGATTTTTTTCATCACGAGCTAGATTTAAGAGAGAGATTATTATTTCCTCCTTTTTCTAAAGTTTTGAAGATTGAAGGAAAATCAAAAAATGAATCATTGGTAATTAGAGAATTATTAAGATTAAAAAATTCAGCGGAAGAATCTATTCCTGGAATTGAAATAATGGGGCCTATCCCTGAAATTATTAAAAAGGTTGGGAACAAATATTATTATTATTTATCAGTAAAAAACCAAAGGCTACAGGTTGATAGTAAATTCAAGGGTTTAGAAGTCCGTTATAATGTAGATCCTTAAAATCTATATTTATTCAAGTTATAGCAGCAGATCACGACAAGTATTATGTGAGATTACAAATTTTACTATCATTGTTAATGTGCTTTTCAGCTCCTTTGAGTGCATTGAGCATTGATTGTGATGATGAGTTTAAAAATAAAAGTCCCTTGCATTGTGCTGAAAACAGAACGTCAAAGGAAATAAAATATCTAATAGCAAATGGAAAGATTCAAGGCAGAGACAAAAATCAATATGATTCATTAGTTCGAATTCATAAGCGGCAAAGAGCTGCTTTGATATATAAAGATAAAGAAATATTTAGTAAATTATCAAATGAAGAAAAAATTGAAATTTTTAGTTATGTAAAACAAGTTCCTCTTAAACACCCTGTATTTAAAAATGAAAAAATAAGATTAATAGAAATTAAAGATAACAGACCTGTTCTTACAGATATGGGTCTTGAGTATTTAGAGACTAATAAAAAAGTAAATATTAACCCTAAGAACAAACAAGAATATTTATTAGAATCATCTTCAACAAAAAGTTTAATAGATAAGTATTACCCAATAGATAGTAAGATTTCTGATGTCGAATTAGGAATTGCAAGTGTTGAACAAAAAGTAATTGCTCCTGATTTTAAAACTGATATGGAGCTTGCAATAGAAGATTTGGCTGTAGATCAGGAAGGATTGAATCCCGAGATAGATATCGATTTGGTGGGAGGAGATTCAACGAGTAAAGACAAGTCAGTTGATGAGACAGTAGAAGAAGAAACCAAAGATAATCCAGATGAAGTAGAAGAAGAAAAGAAAAAGATCATTAGAGATAGTGAAAGACGTGAAGAGTTAGAAGGAAAAGAAAGTTTAAGTGATAAAGAAAAAGAAGAGCTTGAAACCTTAAAAAAGAGAGATTTGAAAAAAGAATCAGAAAAGACAAGTTCAGGAAAAACTAAGTCAATCGATGAGATAGAAAAAGAAGTAGCAAAAGTAAAAAATGATTTAGATCAAGCAAGAGAAAAAAAGGAAAAGATCGTTAAAGATAGTAAAAGACGTGAAGAGTTAGAAGGAGAAGAAAGTTTAAGTGATAAAGAAAAAGAAGAGCTTAAGGCCTTAAAAAAGAGAAATTTTGAAGAAGAATTAGAAAAAGTAGATGAGAAAATTTCTGAATTAGAAAGCTCTGTAAATACAAAAGAAGACTCAATAACAGAGAAGAAAAAAGAAAACAAAGAAAAAGAAATCAAGAAAGCAATAATTAGAGAAACTGAAGTTGGAGAATATGTACCTTTAAAAGAAGGAGAAGAGTGTAGAGACAAGAGAAATAAAGGGTATGTTTTAGTGGAACCTTTATGGTCAGTAAAAGATGATAAAAAAGAATATGAAAAAATATGTCAAAAGAAGTTTATTACAGCTGCTTGTAATGAAGAAATAGGAAAGAAATACAAAACTGCATCTATTCAACAATTTTCTAAATGGGGAAAAGAGATATCCAAAGAAATGGATGAAGTTTTGAAAAAACTTGCTAATAAAATCAATGATCAAGTAGAAGATGATCAAAAACATTGGGGGAGCGTAAAAGAGCTTCATGATATGTTATCTAGTGTGGCACCTAAGATAGAGGTAGAAAAAGAGATAGGATCTAGTGATATTGCTTTTAACATAAGTGGCTTTCCTTCTAAATGTATTTCTGGGTTGGAAGCGGGACATTTAAAGAATGGAGATCTTTATGCTCCATATATTAAAAATAAATCAAAAAAGCACTTACTGCCCAAAGATAGCAATGATAAAAAATCTTTCTTGGGCAAATGTGTAGACGAGTTTATTAAAAAATCAGAAAAAATTGATATAAAAAAACTTGGAAGAGGAAATGTTTTTTCAAGAATGAGAGATGCTTTTAGAAGTGGAGAAGGAAGAAAGGAAGAACAAGTTAAAAGGTTAAAAGAAAAACTTTCTGAAAATTTCGGAGTATCTAGTAAAAAATTAGTTTTTAATAAAGGAAATAATAAAACGACTTTAATTCACATGGATGAATTTGATTCTAATAAGAAAGCATGCTTTAAGAATGGGAAAAAATATTCAGTTCCATTAATAGAAAGCGATGATGGATTTGCAGATGTTAATAATTGTCATGATCCAAGAAAAAATATACTTGGAGAGGATTTAGTAGGAAGCCTTGAAGATATATTAGTAAAGCTTGAAGGTGAAGATTATATTAATGATACTCGAGTTGAGAATTCTTCGGCACCAGAAACAAATTTAAACAAAGAACCTTTGCTTGAATGTTCATCTGAAGATATGCCAACGGAAAATCTCTATGACTTTTTTAATGATTATGATGAAAATCTAAATAAGTACAAAGGAGAGATAGAAGGTCAAAGTGGAGAAGAATTTGTTAATAAAATAAAAAATAATTCTGCAGTTTTTTCTAAAAAACTTAAAAAATCAGCAAGTATTTGTTCCTCTCAAAACATAAGTTCTAAGAGAAAAGAAAAAGGATGTGCTTATTATAGAAAAGTTGTTTCGTATGTTCGAAAGAAGTATGAAGATCGTACAACGGAGCTAAAAAGTATGGGAAGAGCATTTCAGATGAGCAAAGATTCATCTGAAGTTAAACTAGGTAAGGATTTATCTGAAAGCATTGCTATTATTGATGCTATCTCTAAGTTGTCTCCTCTTAAGGGAGAAGAAGAATCTTTGGGTACAGTTAAAAAGAAACTTTCATCTGAAGTTAAATCTGAAGAAAAAGAAATAAAGCATTGTGTAGCTAGAAACAATATATTGAACTGTGAGTTAGATTATAAAAACACAAAGAAGCAGTTAGGAAGATTAGAAAGTTTAAAAAAATTAAAAGGTTTAAAAGATAAAGATGATGATGAAATTAGTTATAATGAATACGAAGTGTTTAAGCCTTTAGAGATTGTAGATTTTAGCAAGGGTGATGACGGGCTTCATGAAAGAATAAAGTTTCTTAAGAAAAGAATAGAAAAGCTTGATAAAGAAGAAGATTATACTGAAGCTTGTAAAGAAAAGTATAAAGATGAAAAGCGAGAAGCTTTTGCAGATGACATTGAATTAGATAAGTATATTGAAAAGTATAAAGATAAGAATGAATTAGATGATATAGTTTCTACAAGTGCTGATAAGTTGTATACGGAGCAACAATTAAGAGATGCTGTAAATATGGCCATGCAACAACAGCCAAATCCTAACTTAGCAGCTTTTTATAATTCTCCAATGATGGATGCGATGTATATGAATCAATCAAAAATGTACATGAATCAATTAACAACAGGACTTCAATCGCAGTATAGTTTTTATTCTGGAGTTGGAGGAATACCTCAAAATCAAAACAGCTCTGGGGGAAATTTTCTTTATGGAGTGTTTAATACTTTATTTTCAAGATCTTTAAATCCACCAGGAAATTACAATTATAATCAAAGTCAGAATAGCTATTACCCTAATCAGAATTATAATTCCCTGGATCCGTACAGGTTAAACTTTGAAAATAGTTATTAGAAACTTAAACCAAGTTTCAAGCCACCACCAAGTTGATTTTTAGTATCTAGTTTGCTTCCAGTATTTGTGAAAGCGTAATAATCACCAACAGCGTAATAGCTTAGGAAACCACTTAATAAAAGATTTGGATTCCATTGATAATCAAATCCTAGATCAGCTTCATAACCAAGATCACTATCTTGATTAGCAGCTGCGATATATCCATAGCCAAGATCATGGTTCCAAGCTTGCTTAGAAGCTTCTGCTGTTTCATTTGCTTTGGCCCAAAGTAAGCCAAGTTTCCAGTTCCAAAGACCTCTTTTATAACTTAAACCTAGTTTGGCGTATGTGGAGTTCGTAATAGCTGCATTATGAACATCAAATCTTTGATCAGCTACAGCATGAAGATTATAGTTAAACATTAGCTCTGCAATTTTATAATTGTTATGAAGATACATTGCCGTAAATTCTTTACTTGAATCATCACCGCTAATATAACCTGCTTTAAAATCTAATTTAAATTTAGAGTTAATATTATAATAACTTTCTAGAATTACTGAAATTGATTGAACTCCTGTTGAACTACCTGTAGCTCCATAAATATTTGTAGCTCCATCACCATCTAAGTAAGGAACTTCAAGGCCAAGACCAAAATTTTTCCAATCTTTTTTGTAGAAAAAATCAAACATTCTAATGCTAGATTCTTTAACTTGAACAGGAAGAAGATTAGGAGGAGCAGTTGTTCCGTCTAGTTGAGTCATAGCTCCAGAGCTACCACCAGATTTTCTCTCACTCCACAAAAGACCTAGTTTCATATCCTTACTGGTATCATCGTAAAGAACTGAAACACCCATATCTCTTATAGATCCAGATAGATGATGATTTGTTCCATCTGTTTTTGACCAATAAGGAGTTATAAATAATTTTCCAATACTAAAATTTCCTTCAACTCCATCATATCTAGAGATATATCGATCCATTGTTTCAGAACCTTTGTTAATGACTGCTCCTAATCCCCAATGCTTTGAAAATCTTCCAACTTTAAAAGTTGCAATGTCTGCATAGATATCCATGTAGGCTTGATTGATATGAATGGTATCTGTTGCACTTGGAGCTGATTGATAAAACTTTCCACCAAAATTTCCAATCTTATTAGCGGTATTATTTCTACCACCAACGTTGCCACCACGAGAATGACCTGAACTTAGTTCAGAAAAAACAGTAACATGATCATTTATAATTAACTCTGGGTTAAGTCTGAAAATAAAAGTTTGAATTTCTGCATTATCGTTTAGACCTGCTACTTCTTCACTTCCTGATCCGTAAGCAAAAGCAGTACCTGATGGCTTAGCTCTCTTATAATCATGAATTCTGGTTGTCTCTAAACCTAGTGCTCCTTTAAAGTTTGCAGTTGTTGCAAAACTTGTCTGAAAACTTAATAAAGCAAATAAAAAAGCAATGAAATATTTCAAGGTGATCTCCCGTAGTTTATATTTAAATATCAGCAAATATTAAGTAATTGAGAGAATACTGGCAATGAGATGATTATGCGCGTTATTGTAAACATTTTGAAATTTTTTGTTTTTATGCTTATTTGTCTTGTTTTAGGGTTGGGGATCTACTCATTTTCTCTCATAAGTGAAATAAATAGATCTGGAAGCTTTTCTTTAGATAAAGATTTTTTTTCTGAGAAATCTTCAAGTTCAATTTTTTTGGATCAAGATTCATATATTTCAAAAGATGATTTTAAATTTTTGTTCAATTTTATGAATCAAACTGATTCCTTTGATGAGTGGTGGGAGAATCAATTTTATTTTAATAATTTTGAGAAAATTTCAGGGAATACTTTTAAGGTTTTAAATTCTCAGACATTAGAACTAGATAAAGGTAATACTTGTGGTTTAATAAACTGTTATCAAAAAAGAGTTCACTTTTCAGATATCCCTTCGGTTTTATGGAGAGGCTTGATTGGGATTGAAGACTTTAGGTTTTTAGACCATAAGGGAATAGATCCTTTAGCAATACTTAGAGCAATAATAGCTGATATTAAAGCAGGTAAGTTTGTACAAGGTGGATCTACTTTGACTCAACAACTTGTGAAGAATTTGTATTTTTCAAATTCTAAAAGTCTGATTAGAAAGTTAAAAGAAGCAATTTTATCTATTTATATTGAATCTCGATATGAAAAAGAAGAAATCTTGCAAGCCTATTTCAATGAAGTTGAATGGGGTGTTTTTGCGGGCCTTAGGGTGAAAGGGATTCATGCAGCTAGTAAAATTTACTTTAATAAAAACCCTAGGGATTTAAATAATTATGAAGCAATAATTTTAAGCTCAATGCTAAAAGGACCAAATCTTTATCATCCTCTAAAAAATCAATTAAAGCTTAGAGGAAGAGCAGATCATATTTATAAAAGATTAAAAGAAAAAGAATTAATTAGTAAGTATGATGATAGTCAATGGAATGATTTGAAGTGGGAGAGTCTTAAAAAAGATTTAGCGATCTCAAACACTGATACTAGATATAAATCTTTTTCGTATGCGATAAAAGAAGATGATTTCATGAAGCACTTTATTATTCATGATGAAACATCTTTGTTTTTAAAAAAATATGATAAAGATATTGCAGTTAAGTTTTATTCAAATAGTTTTGAATGTGATCAAAGATATTGTGATTTTAATTATTATTCAAAGTTAGAAAGAGATTCAATTGAGAATTTAGAATATAAGATTCAAGTTGGAAGTTTATTAAAACCTCTAATTTATCAATCAATAATAAGTGAGTCAGGTGGGGCTTATGAAGAAATTAGTACTGAGCCTATAGAGCTTTCATTATTATCTGGAGTCTGGATTCCAAGAGATCGACCCTTTACATCTAATTATATAACTTTAGATCAAGCGCTTAAAGAATCAAGAAATATTCCTTTAATAAGAAAGTCTAGAGATTTTGGGTTTTTAAAACTTGAAAATGAACTCTTAAAATATAATTTGAATTTAAAAACTCCTCTTTCTGAATATCCTTCCCAATTATTAGGTTCAATTGAAATGAATTTTTTTGATCTTTTTAAAAGTTATAAGGTTTTTAAAAACTCAGAGTGTGATACAGGAAGAAGAATTTATTTTTTATTAAATGATCCCAATGAAAACACTTTAAAAAATGTAGTAAATGAAGAACTTTCCTATAAAGAGTTTTTTGGTAAAACAGGAACGACTAATAAAGGGCTTGATTCTTGGTTTTTGACTTTAGATGATGATAAGTTTCATGCGATTTGGGTTGGTTTAGAAGGAGATCGAAAAGGCAAAGAATTACCTTTTTCAGGTTCTAGGATAGCTTTTAAACTCTTTCAATCTTATTTAATGAGAAGTGGTCAAAATATTAGGCCTTTGAATTGTTTAAGTTCTGGACAAAAAGAACAGATATTAGATATAAATTGATTTAAGAATTCAAAATACTGGGGTGTCGACAAGTGGTAAGTCAACTGGTTTTGATCCAGTCATGCGCAGGTTCGATCCCTGCCACCCCAGCCATTTATTGAGTTCTTTTCAAACTAATACCTGATAAAATTACAGAGAAAAAATTTCTTCTTTTGTTGAAAAAATGACAATTGAGTTAAAATAAAAAAATGAAATTTTTCTTTATTTTAGCGATGTTATTTTCTTGTTTTAAAAAAACAGAAACTTCATTGATAGATAAAGATAAAGCAGAAAAAAGTGTAGTTATTTATGACCTATACCCTGAGAAAAAATCTTTAAAGGAAGATTTTTTAACAACGGCAACGACTCGAACAACGGCAACGACTCGAACAACGGCAACGACTCGAACAACGGCAACGACTC
>JAHDBN010000004.1:91259-163952 GCA_020630335.1 Bacteriovoracaceae bacterium | reverse complement strand
TTCAAAAGACCGAAGTCTTCAGAAATTTTTATCATTATTCAATTGTCAAAGAGCTTTGCATTTCGCAATGCAACACTAAAGTAATTATCTTAATTTCTTGAGCGGTCTGTGACTATAAAGGGCATTCTCTTGAAAGTCAACAGTAAAAACAAATTGTTTTAAAAATATTTTGAACATAAAATTTGAATAATTAATCCTTATGAAAAACTTATCTAAATTACTTATTTCAAGCGAATGGTGTGATAATTCGACAGCTAAGCTAGCCGAAGAAATCTTAGTTAAACTTAATGCTCAATATTCCTTAAATAAGAACAAATTTTATCCTTCAAAAGAGTCTATATTCCACTGCTTAAATCTTACCACTTTTCATAAAACTAAAGTGATTATTCTCGGACAAGATCCTTACCATGGTTCAGGCCAAGCAAATGGACTAGCTTTTTCTGTAAAAGAAAATATTCCGATCCCTCCAAGTTTAAAAAATATTTTTAAAGAGCTTATAGAAGACCTGCAGATTTCCAATCCACCTAACGGAAATTTAGAATCATGGAGCAAGCAAGGAGTTTTACTTTTAAACTCTATTCTTACAGTAGAAGATGGCAAACCTGGTTCTCATAAAAAACTTAATTGGGAAATATTTACGGACTCTATTATTAAGAAATTAAGTAGGGAAAAAGAAAGTTTGGTATTTATGCTTTGGGGAACATTTGCACAAAAAAAATCCATTCATATTGATGAGAGCAAACATCTTATATTAAAAGCTCCTCATCCCTCACCATTATCAGCGTATCGTGGATTCTTAGGATGTAAACATTTTTCAAAATGTAACGACTTTTTAAAAAGAAAAAACAAAACTCCTATTGATTGGAAGCTCTAAAAACATCTAAGATTTTAAATTAAAGCCAGCCTTAGAAAGCTCTTCAAGGCACTGATTTTCATAATTTTTAAGGAGCTCTGAATCCAAAGTTTTCTCAGAATTTCCAAAAGAAAATCTTAATGTCACTGCGTTTTCAGTATCATTTAGGGAGAAAACTTTTACTATTTTCATACTCTTGAGATCCTTATTCTTAAGTTTTTTACTTATCTTTAAAGTTTCTCCAGCAGCCACATTTTTAGGGACCAAGACAGTACAATCAAAGGTTGAGTAAGGAAACTTTGAAATTGTTTGATACTTATGGATTTTTTGAAGTGTTTGTTCACAAAATTGTGTTAAATTTAATTGAAGAATAGAAAGTTTACCTTTGATTTTAAAATCTCTTAACACAATAGGATGAACTGAAAAAGCACAACCCAAAGTCTTTCCTCTAACAACTATATCCATGTATTCATGAGGGTGAAGTCCTTTCCAGTCAGAGTTAACTAAATCAGATTTTTTACGAGAATCTTCTTTAGTAACGATTTGAAAATTCAGGCCAAGATAATTTAAAAACTTCTCTGTCGTATTTAATAATTCTATAAAACGACTATTTGATTTAGAGTAAAGACAAAGTCCTAGGATATTTTGCTCTTTCTTAAAATCTTTATAAATCCTTCCCCATTCAAAAAACGAGAAATCAGAAAAATTCTTAGCATTTATAGAAGCCATCTCTAAGAGACCTGGAACCAAACTAGGCCTCATTCTGTCTTGTTCAACAGACAAAGCATTAACTAATTCAAGGTCTTCATTTAAATCATTCCAAGAAGCTTTCTCTAAGAGTTTCTTGCCAATTAACGGATAGTTCATGACCTCTAAAGATTTTGCATGAAGACTCATAAAATCTTGAACCTTACGCTCCATTTCTTTGTAAGGACTGAGACGAACCGGATTGACTGCAAGCTTAGGTGACTTAATTGGAATTGTATCATACCCAACAATACGACCAATTTCTTCAGCTAAGTCATGAGCCCCTTGAATATCTTTAGTAGATCTATAAGTTGGAACCGAAACTTGAAACTCTTCATCTCCTTGAACTTTAAAATCAAGACTTTCAAATATTTTAATGATCTCTTCGCCAGAAAGCTCTAAACCTAATAAAGAATTAATGTAATTTTTAGAGGTGTTAATAACTTGCCTTTCAGGATTAATTTTTATTCCATCATAAATAGGCTTACCAATAATTTTAGCATCAGGACATAATTCTAAAATAAGTTCTATCGTTCTTAGTAACGATCTATAGCACAAATTCAGATCTAAAGATTTTTCAAAACGAGTTGAAGAATCAGTTCGAAGTCCTAGTCTTGTGGAGGTTTTTCTAACCTCTTCAGCTTTCCAGTTAGCTACTTCGATGAAAACATTTTTCGTATTCTCACTAACTCCACTATTTGCACCACCCATAACTCCAGCAAGAACTAAAGCTTTGTCTTTATCGCATATCACTGTATCTGTTGATAAAAGTGAACGCTCAATCTCATCTAGGGTTGTAAATTTTTCTTCATCTGAAGCTAAGTGAACTGTTACATCTTTTCCGCTAATGCTAGCTCTATCATAGATGTGCAAAGGAAGGCCCAGCTCGAGCATAACGTAATTAGAAATATCTACAATATTATTAATAGCTCTTAGCCCGACAGCTTCTAATCTATCTTTAATCCATTGGGGACTATCTTCAACTTTCACATTATCAATTGAAATCCCCCAAAAACCTAAGCAAGAAGAGTTTTCTTTTACTTTTAAATTTATTGGACTGATGTCATTTGAAAACTTAGCTTCTATGTTACCTTGCCAAGATTTAGAAAACTTATCTTTAAGTGGCTTATCATAAATAGCTGAAAACTCTCTAGCTATACCATAATATCCCCACAAATCTGGTCGATGAGTTAATGATTTATTATCAACATCAATTAAAGTATCAGTATGAATCTTTAAATATTCCTTTAAACTCACTCCCAAAGGAGCATCTGCTGATAACTCCATTAGTCCAGAGCTTCCATCTCCTAATCCAAGTTCAGTTTCAGAGCAAAGCATCCCTTCACTTAAAACACCTCTGATTTTTTTAGGCTCAAGAGTAAAGCCTCCAGGAAGAGTTGTTCCAATCGCTGCATAAGGAACTTTTAACCCAACCTTTACATTAGGAGCGCCACAAACAACTCGGGCACTTGAATCTCCTAAATTAAAACTTACAAGATTTAATTTATCTGCTTCAGGATGCTTTTCTATTTCAGTAATTTCAGCAATTTTAATAATATCTAAATGAGCATTTACTTTTTTTACTTCTTCGACTTCAGCTGTCTTCATAGTAAAAGTATTAGCAATATCGTGAATATTTTCAGCTGGTAAGTCTACAAAATCTTTTATCCAATTAAGTGAAATTAACATATATTATTCCTAGAAGTGAGAAAATTGAGAATTAAATCGTAGATCACCTTTATGAAGGTATCTAATATCATCGATTTTATAATTAACCATAACTAAACGATCTAGCCCAAGTCCAAAAGCAAAACCAGAGTACTTATCAGGATCAACACCACCTGCTTTTAAAACATTTGGATGAACCATTCCACAGGGTAAAAGCTCTAACCAGCCAGAATGTTTAGCATCTTCGTCTTTCGGATCAGGTTTTTTCCATCTTATATCTAATTCAAAACCAGGCTCTACAAATGGAAAATATCCTGGCCTCAGTCTTACTTCCATATCTTTTTGAAAGATTTCTTTAAGAAGAGTTTTCATGAAGTAGATAAGATGACCCGTATTAATGTTCTCCCCCACCATCATTCCTTCAAGTTGATGAAAGCACGACTCGTGAGTAGCGTCTGTTCTCTCACATCGAAAAACTTTACCAGGGCCAACAAATGCAAATGGAGGCTCTCGCTCTTCCATTCCTCTGATTTGAATTGTAGAAGTGTGCGTTCGCAAGAGATGTAATTTATCCTTAAACCAAAATGTATCTTGCATATCTCGAGCAGGATGAGTTTTAGGAATATTTAAGGCCTCAAAATTATAATGTTCATTTTCAATATGAGGCCCATCTAACACCTCAAAGCCCATAGAAAGAAAAATATCTTCTATTGTTCTTTGTATTTGATGGACGGGATGAATTCCACCAGAAACCAAACCTTGATCTAAAACTGAATCTCGAACAGAAAAATCAATTCGTTCCTTTTCTAGTTTCTCATTCATCTCAAGGATTTGAAGATTTTTTAATTTTGATTGAATTGCTAATTCTATATTCTTTTTTACTTCATTAGATTTAGGTCCAATTGCTTTCTTTTCTTCAACACTCGCATCTCGAAGTCCTTTCATTACATCAGAGATCAAACCTTTTTTACCAATATATTTGGCCTTAAGATTTAAAACATCTGCTTGTTTATTTAAAGGTTGTAATTCTGATTCGAAGTCTGTCCAAAGGGACTGAATTTTATTTAACATGCATCTTATTATGCTCTAAAGCTTATAATAACGAAAGGCGGTTTTGATTAAAAAATTCTACTTTCTCTGCACTTAAATAATCAGGGTAAGTCCACGGCAAGCCAGAATAAGTTTTATTAGAGAAGGTATAAGTTAATTCAGCATAGACTCCATCTTTTAAATAAAGTCTATGTGCGTAAGGCTTTCCAGTAGCAAGCACCATATTCTCTTTACTTAAATAACCACAATCTAAATTAATTGTTCGTTTTCCTTCAACACAATATTCATTTTCAAGCTTTGTCGTTAAAATTTTAAAATCAATTAATTGATCTCTACTTCCTTGGTTTTTAAAGATATAAATAGCTCTCTCAAGATTATTTCCCATTTCTCTAGAATAATAGTGAGTTAAAGGATTTTCTGAAGGCCTTAGAATATCCTGGATAGTAAAATTAAAATGAGTAAACAATCCATCAATTAATTCATCGCTCCAAGTTTGAGGATTATATAAAACACTACAAAAAAACATGACCTTATCAGGAGTTGTTAAATTACTCATAAATTGACCTTTAAGTACTCAAGTATTTCTTCTTGATTGACTGTCGCTGTTCCTACTTTTCCCACGACAACTCCCGATGCTAAGTTTGCCAAACTAGCAGATTCAACTAGGCTCGCTCCTGAAATTAATGAGCAAGTTAAAACAGCTAATGCTGTATCTCCTGCACCACTAACATCAAAAACTTCTCTTGAAAAAGTTTTTACCTGGGAGATCTCTGAATCAGATCGTACAAACATTCCTTCTGATCCCTTAGTCATTGAAAAGAACTTAGCCCCCAAGTTCCCTTGAAGGTCTTTGATACTTACTTCATGCTGACCTAGTGCTCTAGTAAAAAAAGTTGCTTCTTTAAAGTTTGGCTTAAACAAAGTCGCTCCTTTATAATCACTAAGTTCTTTAGTAACAGAAGGATCTATTGCTATAAATTTATTTTTTGAATTAAGAAGTTTAAGAATTAACTCAAGACTCTCTTTCGTTAAATATCCCTTACCATAATCTTGTAAGATAATTCCATCATATTTATCTAAAGATTTCTCAAGCTTAGCTAATAATTCTTGGGTTTGCTTAGTAGGGAAAGTATCTTCAAAATCAACTCTGCAAATCTGTTGATTACCAGCAAGTACTCTTTGTTTTACTGTTGTTTTTCTTTTTTGTTCAATAAGAGTTAAGTTTTCAATAGATGATTTTTCAAATAAATGATTTAAGACTTCTAAAGACTCATCATCACCAGCCAGTCCCATCATGCTAACCTTAACTTTAAGAGTGGCAAGATTCTCTGCAACATTTGCAGCTAAACCAAGCTTATCCCACTCCTTATCTACATTCAAAATAGGAACAGGTGCTTCTGGAGATATTCTCTTTACTTCACCTTGCGTATATTTATCTATCCCTATATCGCCAATAACTAAGATATTTAATTTTTCAAAGTTAGAAAGAATCTCTTCTGCTCTATCAAGCTTCATGCTAATCCTTTTTCTTCAATCAAATTTGATATTTTCTCTATAACCTCAGGAACACTCAAGTTGCTTGTATCAATTAATACGGCATCTTTAGCTTGAACTAAAGGCGCGTGCTCTCTATGAGAATCTTGAAAATCACGTTGTTTAATATCTTCCACTAGGTTTTCAAAGGTTAAATCACCGATATTCTCTTTTTCAATAAGTTCATCCATTCTTCTCTTGGCCCTCACTTCAACTGAAGCGGTTAAAAAAATTTTAAGAATGGCATTAGGAAAAACAAAAGAACCGATATCTCTTCCTTCTAAAATAGAGATCTTAGAAGAATTAGAAACAATCTTTTTTTCTAATTCTTCTACTTTAGCTCGAACTAATTTATTTTGAGAATATTTAGAGGCTAAAGAAGATACGTGGTGCTCTCTAATTTGTGTAGAATAATCTTCATTATCATACTTTAAAACTAAATCTTTACCTGAGTTATCGTAAGTCAAATCTAGGTTGCTTAAAAAATCAGCAATAGCTTCTTCTTTAATTTGATTCTTATCAAGTAATAAAGCTATTACCCTAAAAAGTGCTCCTGTATCTATATGATTGAACGAATATTTATTGGCCATCATTTTAGTGATACTAGATTTCCCACTACCAGCCGGCCCATCTATTGCAATAATATTTTCTTTTTGATCTGACATTACAAATATTTAGCATTTCTGATGAATTTCCTCAATAAGTTAGCGATATACTTCTTTGAAATATGATGAAAGAATAAATTTATGCTAACACAATCCAAATCCCTTTTTATTCAAGCTTACTCTAACTCTAAGGTTCAATGGCAGGAGTTTACTCAAGACGTCATAAAAGAGGCCATGAAAGATAATAAGCCTATTTTTTTACATTCTGGCTATTCTACTTCTCATCTTTCAACTGAATTTCAAAAAAACGTTTTTGAGGATGAAGAAATAAGTAAAATGTTAAATGAGCAATTTACTCCAATCTTACTAGATAAAGATTTGTTTTTCGATGTCGATCAATATTTTCAAAAGATACTTTACGTTAAAACAGGTGAACTGGGATGGCCTACAAATATTTTTCTAACTCCCAAGCTTGAACCTATTTTCTTAGGTACTTTTTTACCTCGTGATCCTCAAGAAAATTACCCAGGATTTTTAAATATTTGCAATAATGTTCTTGATCAAAAAAAATCTCAGCCCAAAGAAATAACTAAGCATGCTCTTGAAATCCTAGAACTCATAAAAAAACCTATTCAATCAAGCGAGCCAATTTCTTATGAAGGACATTTCCCTTCACCTAATTCAATAATGGATGCTTTAAAAGAATATACTGATCAAGAGTTTGGAGGTTTTGGAGAAAGTTTAAAACTTCCTAATCTTTCATTTTTTGAATGGGCCGTAGAACAAATGCTAGAGGGTGTACTAACTCAAGAACACGGTGAATTTGTTATAAAAAGTTTAGAGAATATGATTTTAAGTCCACTATTCGATCAAGTAAGAGGTGGAATGCATCACTACTCTCATAATAAAGATTGGTCTCATGTAAACTTTGAAAAGTTTCTTATAGACCAAGCAAACTTATTAAGAGTTCTTTCTAAAATTACTATGCTCTATCCGAGTCCTATTTTCCTCGATGCACTAATCTTAACGATAGAATATCTTTCTCAAGAAATGTTTAATGAAGAAACAGGATTTTTCACTTCACAAGGATCTTTCTCTGAAGAGATTGATGGTTTGTATTTTGGGTTTACTGAAGAAGAGTTTGAAGAGGTCTTTCAAGATGATGATGAAAAAGACACTCTGAAATTAAAAAAATGGTTTGGAATAACCCAAGAAGGAAACAGACACAATAGGCTCAATGAGTTATCTCTTAAATCAATATATCTAGAAGAAATTTTAGAACCAAAAAATTGGAATCAACTAAGAAGGGCCAAAACAAAACTTTTTCAAAAAAGAAGTGAGAGAATTCCACCTAAGACTGATCCAAAATGCCTCTCTCATTGGAATTTTTCTATTATCTCAGCTCTTTGTGATGTCATACAGTATACTAAAATCGAAGTTCTTCAAAAAGATGCGACCAATCTTTTAAATCAATGTTTACAAAACATTCATAAAACATTTTTCAGTAAGAAAAAAGATAAAGAACTCGCTTTATACCATACGAATATCAAAGCAAATCCTGCTCTTCACTTAGATGATTATGTAGCCTTTGCTGAGGCTCATTCTCGATTATTTGAAGTAACGGGAAAAGAGAAATTTAAAACAAATGTTTTGCAAACATTAGAATTTATCCTAGAAGAGTTTAAAGATGAAAATTCTTTTCTTATTACTTCAAAGAAAAGTACTTCTCTTTTTCATAATTTTGAAAGTACTAGTATTGACCAACAAATGAGATCTCCAACGTCAACTCTTTATTTACTTCTTCAAAAATGGAGTTTTGAAAATCATAGTTTTAAAGAAGTAACGAAAAACATAAAAAAGAGTTACACGCAAAAAGTTCTTAGTAACCCTATTACACATGGAGAAGGTTTAAGGGCATTAAGTTATCCGGATGAAGCTTTTAAAATGATTAACCTTCCTAAGAGTTGGTTTAAGGACAAAACATTTTTAAAACTTAGAACCTACTTCTCTTCTCGTTTCTTTTTAAATGCTCAGGAAAGTAATGATTGGAGTATTCAGGGATATAAGAGCTTAGAGGCGGAAGGCAAAACGATTGAAGATTTTGAGAAATACTTAATGCAAAAAAACTAGAGTACTTGTTTGGAAAAGAACAAGTACTCTAGGCGTAACGGTTATGAAGCCTCTTTTAGTCACAAAATTCGCAAGAGTCATCAACATATTTAATAGTTCTAGTATCTTCTCCAATATTTAAGAAGTTACCAGATTTTTCAGCATCATACTTTACAGGAAATCTTGTTTGAATTGCTTTTAAGTTAAAATCAATTCTTTTATCTGATCCAAAAAAACCTCTACCCTGTCTAGTATAAGCTCTGTAAATTTCGTATTTATCATCTGGAACTCTATCCATTTTTTTAAATTTCAATGTTAGAGTATCCGTGTTCTTCACGTCTTTGCATGATTTAATCGTTTTTCTAAAAGAATTACACTGATTATATCCATAATGATCAGCACACTCATATCTCATATAAGCTTTCCCATTTCTTTTAACTTGCTCAACAGAACACCCCATAGATCCCATTTTTTTAATAACGTCATCTAGTGTTGTTTTTCCATTTTTATCACATAAGTCTCTTCCAGAAAGAAAGTACTCAAACATTTCTTTAGTACTATTGATATCAGTATATTCATACATATTTGCTCTCATTTTAATTTTTACTTTTCCTGGAGTTAAATGAGTTCTTACTAAACAAACTAAGTTAGAATTTGTTTCGATTCTATCAGTATTCATTTCAACTACTCTTGCATGAACTGATTGATTACCTAAACCATCATGCAACCCTTTAATACATTTTCTATAAATATAGTCAGCTTCACTTTCATTAATACTAAAAACATCAGTACTGTATTCAACTGCAGAGATAGAATCAGGAATTTCAGTTTGCACTACTTGTTCTGTCTGCTCTTCACTAACCTCATCAGTTGGCTCAAAAGTTTGCGTTTCAGTAGAGTCATCATTCTCTTCAGGTGTAACACTTACCTTTTTCTCAAGTTCCTGAACTTTCTTCTTATTATCAATTCTTGTAATTTCTTCTTTTGAGCTACAAGAAGCTAAAACTAAAGTTAATGCCAATAATAAAGTTTTCATTTTTTTCCTTTTTTAAGTTTCTTAATAAAATGATAAGGCAACTTGAATTATCTAAGGCCTTAGAATGTAGCTTTTACAAAATATGTCTATTTTTTGAACAATGTCATAGAGTGAGCTAAAATTTGATATGAGCTTTGAAATACTCACAGGACGTACCAAATCGCATTTAGTGCCATTAGAGCATGGACTTTTTATTCATAAAGATTGTTATGATGATTATTTCAGATTAAAAGGAACCCTTGCTGGAAAAAAATTAGAGCTCAGAACGGCTAGTTCATTTAGATCTTATGAGCATCAAAGAAAAATATGGAATGATAAAGCCGATGGAAAGAGGGCCCTTAGAAGTAAAACAGGCATCACTTTAAAGTATGATGAATTAAATTGCGAAGAAATCTTCTGGGCAATTTTAAATTGGAGTTCTATTCCAGGATCAAGCAGGCATCATTGGGGAACAGATATAGATATCTATGATCATTCTCAATACAAAGATGGAAAAGTTTTAAAGTTAGCAAACGAAGAGTACCAGGGTTCTGGTCCTAACTCTAAAATAAGTGATGCTTTATTTGAACATAATGATCTTTTTTATAGGCCATACTTAGATGGAAAAAGTTATCAAATGGAACTTTGGCACTTGAGCCACAAAAAGCAAGGAGAGAAGCTTCAATCCTTGTATACTTATGAAATGTTTAAAAAATCCATAGAAATGGACTCAGAATTGTTACTAAAAGAACATATTTTGAAAAATTTATCATATCTTTATCAACGCTATATTCAGCTAAATGGTGCACATTGATACTTTTTCAAGCCTCTTTTTAATGCTAAATATCTAGTATTTCGACACAATGTCATTTATGACAAAGAATTCATCAAAAACGGCTTATTTCTCTTACCTTGTGGTCAGACTTATTTCTTTTGAGAAAAGCTTTTGTTCTGATAGTTTCATTATATAAGATCAGCGAGAAAGAATCTCAAAGGTATCTAAATAATAAACTTTGGAGGAGCAGGTTTATGAATAAATTATCATTTTATCATGTGTTCATGACTCTCTTTTTCTGCTTAGCATTTGGTTCAGAAACTTATGCTAATGATGAAAGAGGTGGTGGACGAAGAGGAGTTTCAAATCGACGAAGCTCAGGTTCAACAACAGGTCGTAGATCTCAGCCTAGACGAACTCAACCACGAAGAGGATCTAGTACTGGTCGAAGATCTCAACCAAGAACTCAGCCAAGAAGTGGATCTAGTACAGGTAGAAGGTCTCAACCAAGAAGAACTGAACCTAGAAGAGGATCAACTACTGGAAGAAGAACTGAGCCTAGAAGAGGGTCAACTACTGGAAGAAGAACTGAGCCTAGAAGAGGATCAACTACTGGAAGAAGAACTGAGCCTAGAAGAGGATCAACTACTGGAAGAAGAACTGAGCCTAGAAGAGGATCGACTACTGGTAGAAGACAAGGACCAAGAACTGGACATAGAAGACCAAACCCAACAAGACATAGAGTTAGACGTGGACATGTTAGATCTAGAGTTCATGCTAGTTATGGAACAAGAAGATATTTCAGGCCATACAGAGCTCATAGGCAAAATGCTTATATTTACAGAAGACACGTTGTGTATCACAACATCTGGGCACACACATTCTTTTGGACTCCGTATTCTTATTCAAGCTATGTTTTAAGTTCACATAGAAGACATTTCTATAGACATTGGATTTTCTTTTATCACTACGGACACAATGGATACTACGTTCATTCAGGATACCCATACTTTGTTTATAACAACTACAGACACAGGTACTCTAGAATTGATACTTGTAACTATCAGCTAATTGATAAGTGTTACGGAACAACTGTAAAAACATATTGGAACCAATTCTGTAATACTGGTTATGATAGATGTGCTGAACAAAGAGATCTCTTAAACAGGTATGAAGGTGATTATAGATTCTCATGTGCTGAAACACATAGAGCGAATACTTACTCATACTTTAATAATAGAGACACAACTCGTTTAAGATGTGATGGGTCAGCAAGTTTTGATAATCACTACTATGATGATGAATATGATCATGATAGCTACTATGATGATGTTTATGAAACATCACAAAGTTATGGTGATGATGATGATGATGATTATTACGAACCATTTTAGAAAATAAGTTTGGAATTAAAGTTTGGGAGATGATTTATTTATCTCCCAATCCAAGCACACCAAGAGGTCTTCATTCGTGAAGGCCTTTTTTTTATTCTAAAATTACTCCACAGGTATCAAGCCATTCCTGACTAGGAGTTAATAGTTTTCTCATCTGCATATCAAAAAAACCTACTAAGAATTCTGCTTTTGAACAAAGATCTTCTCCTCTCATCATTTCTT
The DNA here is from genome assembly GCA_020630335.1 of Bacteriovoracaceae bacterium. GTDB lineage: Bacteria > Bdellovibrionota > Bacteriovoracia > Bacteriovoracales > Bacteriovoracaceae > JAHDHG01. Next base: position 151,981 of record JAHDBN010000004.1, on the reverse strand, counting down.
GATAAAGAGTCATATATTTCCCTTCAATTTTGATAGCTTTTGAATTCACAATTATTTTATCAAGGTTTTTTAGCTCTCTTCTAAATTGAAGATTTACATTTAAAAGTACTGGGCCTTTTTTTTCTTTTTGAATTTTTTTCAATCCGAAGCCTCTACTTTCAATAAAGTCCCATCTCGCCATTTCATAGATATTTAAATATCTAGCATTGTTGACGTGACCAAAAACATCTAAATCTGTTCCTAGTACTTGATAATGATATTGAAATTCTTCAGCACTTACTATTTTCATAGTTTTAGTCTATTAAAGCTTTGAGTGATTATAAACCAGAATCTTCTTTTTCTTATAACTCACTCTATGAGCTCTTGTAATTCTTCTAAATAAACTAAAGCTTTTAGATTTCTTCACACCTTCTTGAGCTAATGCTCTTCTTAAGGCCTTTGAATTTTTAATACTTAGTCCACCCTGCTTTTTACCTAAACCAGCTAAAGGATTAAACTTTCCTCGTTTTTTATTTCTCTTTAAAGAAGCTAAACGTCTTGCTCGCCCTTTAGATCTTCTATAAGTGTTTCCAACTTTAGAAGAACGCATTCCTGATCTCTTTGGAGCTCCAGCTTGCTTCTTGGCTTTTCCTGCACCACCACCGGCACCACTTCCGCCGATACCTCCGCCACCAGCTCCTCCAGCAATTACTACTCCTCCTTGCGAAGGAGTAGATTTACCAACTGCCAGAGCATTAGGATCTTCAGGAGATCCCTCGTCTTCTTCTGATGAATCATCTACTGTATCTACAGCATCATCATCGCCGAAATCACCACCATCAGTGTTTCCACCACTTGTTCTTCCAAGAGGACTAGATCCTGTTGGAAATTTAGTATCTCTATCAGCGACCACTGGGGGGCCGTCTGGGTTGTTATTATCTGGATTTGTATTGCATCCGGGAGCGTTAGGGTTTTGTTGGCAAGTGTTCCAATCGGGTCCATTATCAGAAATTAATTCTAAATTTTTTATGTCACTATCTATATTAGATTTAATTCCTTCCTGAGTAATAATATCTAATCCTGCCTCTAGGGCTTTTTGTTTATATTCGGCTAATTTTTGCTCTGCTATATTTCTTTCGTGTCTTGAAAAATTCGAACGACTATCCCAAACTTCTAAGTCTTTACTTAATGAATTCACTGCTGATGCAAAGATCAAGGCATTAGTAGAACTAAAAACTTGTTTATGCCCAGCAAGTTTCTTGCTACTTTTTAAAGCTTCTTCTTGAATATCAATAGAACTAGACTTAGCTTCTTCATGCGTCTTTATTGTATCCTTTAGAGTTTCTCCTTCATTATATACATTTAGCTTTGCTGTAATCTCTGATCCTATAATAAGAGCATCGGCTTGCTTAATTGTTAACATTGCTCCAGAACATCTATCTGATTCCATAACAAGTCTATTATTTTGAATATTATAATTTCTAGTATAAATTTCTTGTTTTTCTTGAAATCTGACTTTGGCTTCTGCGTGATGATTAATTATAGGTTGGAGATTTGTATTTTTAGCAGTGTTACTCTGAGCTCTCCGCAGTTCAGCCTCTGCGTCCAGTAAATCCTCTTTCGCATCCTCTAAAGCTTGTTTTAAAGAAGGAATCCTTTCATCTACTAAAGACTTAAGTTCTTCTCCTTGAGGTAATTCACACCTTTTTCTTTCATTGTTATTACCTTTATCATCATTTTCTTTTCTCTTCTTTTCTAGTTTGCTATATACCTTTCTCCAACTAGAACCTTCTATTCCTTCAAGTTTATTACATCCAAAAGTCTTATAGTATTGTTTGAAATCATTTTTCCCTCTATTAAAAGAGTCCATCAAACCTTCTTCGGAACAGCCTTCACTCGCCCTCGAAAAAATAGAAAAAGAAAATACGATAAATAAAGCCCCTAATAATTTCATATAATCATTATAAATCTCTTCTCACCTTTACAAGTTTTCAAGATAACAAAGATTGAGTGTTTCCAAGTACTTAGAAGTATATAACTCTTTCAAAACGACTTAAAAGTGCACCAAAAAGTAGACACTTCCTATCTAAAGTCAAAAAAATAGACAGTAATCTTTTCTTGAAAATGAAAGTTTTGCATACTGCTGGAAATAAAAAACAAAGTGGTGCTATATTGCACCTGAGATGAAAAACAAAGAAACAGAAACTGATTTAGAAATTACTTATCTATGGGGTAACCCACAAGATAATGAAGCTTTATCAGATGATCCTCTAGCTGATCTTCTAAATGAGTTTGGAACAGAAGATTTAGAAGAAGAAACTCCTGCTCATCAAGAACTAGAGCGATCTCCTGAAACATCCTCTCAAGAAGAAATAGAAACAAGTGAAGAGTGCAATGATTATTTTTATAAGGCCCACTTCTGCAAAGAAGAATTCAATGATGACCTTGAAGAGCTTCAATATTTATTAAAGAAAACAGAATATCTCGCTAGAAAACTAAAGTATTATAATAATATTATTCAAAAATAAAAAAGGGAGAGCCTAAACTCTCCCTAAAAGATCATTAAAATAAAGAATCCTTCTACTATTTTAAGACTTTATAAACGTCATCTGTATATTTTAATAAATAACTTACAGGCTTAATATTATCTTTAAATGTTGAATCAATGACTTTTGCACCAGGATAAAATCCTCCACTCCACATAGATGATGGAGTTAACTCAAACGTAAAACAAAAGATATTATGTTCTGCAAATGCCCAATCACAAGTGTCTCCAGTTGCTACATAAAGATCAGATGATTGCTGTGGCTTGTAACCATTCCACTTTGCCATTGTTGTGGCCATTTTTTTGAAAACTTTTTCTTCTTGTCCTCCCACTGGATCGTAAGTCCCCCCCCAAGGGTAAAGAATTAACTCAGAGAAAGTATGAAAGCTAATCATTGTTTTAATATTTGAATGTTCTTCAATGAATTTTTTAACAGCTTTAGTTTCAGGCTCAGAGAAAGGCTTAGTCCCCATATAAACATCAGATCCTGGTGACTTAGAAGATCCACCCTGTCCCCATCTATAAGAGTAGTTTCTATTTAAATCAACACCGATTCTATCAGTCCCTTTATTTTTTCTTCTGTTCTTTCTCCACATTTTATACTTTTTTCCTTGAATATCATGCAAAGCACCGTCTGGATTTAAAAGTGGAACGATATAAACTACTCGGTTTTCCATCATTGATTTAAAAGCACTATCTGTTTTGATTTTTTTTACAAAATACTCTGCAAGCATTAACGGAATCTCAGTACTTAAATGCTCTCTTGCATGATGAGTTCCAATAAGCATCATCGCTGGCTTCTTAGATTCTTTAGAAAAACCACCTGCAGTGATTTTTACACCCATTAAATCTCTACCTTCAATACTCTTACCAATAATAAAAGATTTAACATTTTTTTTATTTTTCTCAGCTAAGTTTTTAAGATCCGCAATAACCTCATCGTAGGTATGAAACTTCTCATCTCCTTTTGGAAATTCATACTCATCGCCTCCTCCACCAGGTCTCTTTTTACCTTTATGTTGATGAACAGCAAAACTATCTTCGATTTTTAGTTTAGATCCAAATTTTTTCTTTAAAACTTTTAAATCATGATCATTAACTATTGCCGTCACAAATTTAGAATTAATTGTTTCTAAATGTGCAACATTTGCTATTTTTGATCTTTGTTGTTTATTTGTAGCTTTTACTTTTACTAAATGCATACTTCCAGAGAATGCTAAGTTGAAAATACCTGAAAGAAGAACAGGTAAAATTATTTTAAGTATCATAACTCCTCCATTGAGTAGAAAACTAAACTATATATTCATGTTTTCATTCCAGAAGGGTTAGGTCAACTATAAGAGGAAAAAAACTCGACAGTACCTGAGTACGAAGGTCTCTTATTGGCGATTTTCATTAACTTCTAGCTATGACGTTCTTTGATTATTAAAAAATTTACAGGAACATTTTTTATTAAGTCATAACTTGTACTGTTAAACTTAAATCCATTTTTAAAGCCAGGATGAGGCTCAACAAATAACAAATCAACAGGATTATCCTTTAGATGTTTTTTTAAATTTTCAGCTGGTGTTTTATCAACTGTTATAATTAAATTAATATCCGTATCAATGCCTTCTTTCTTGAATTTTTCTGCATATTCTTCAAATTTCTCTTCAGCTAATTTTCTTTTATATGCGAGGTAATTATTTTTATTTTTTTCAGAATCTTGATTCGTCGCAAAAACATTTTGATGTAAATCTCTGGAGTCAAATGCTTCTACGTAAATAATATCTACACTACTCTTAAATAGCTTTGCTAAAGATAAAGCATGATTAAAAAAACCTTCATTGTCTTGATCTGGATCAAAGCAAATTCCAATCTTTTTAGGAGCTTCTTTTACTTCTTTCTTTACAAGATAAACAGGTTGTTTTGTTCCAAAAATTAATTTCTCAACAAAATTTCCAAAGAAAACTCTTTCTAAAAAAGAATCATCACTCGTTGTAAGCATGATTAAATCATTATCAGATTTTTTCTCAAAGTAATCTTGTAAAGATGAAAATTTATCACCTTCAGTAATATCAAAAGAAAAATCAGTGAGTTCTAATCCTAATCTTTTGAATTGTGCTAGGATATCGTCTTTTAAATGAAGAGGGATTTTCTTTTTCCACTCATTGATTTGAGTATAAAGTTCTTCATCAGATTGCAAGATATTCATTTTTTTCATCTTGTTAATCACTGAGTCCCAATGAAACCCTTGTACCTGAATATTTTCGTTTTTTAATACATTAGCAGCAGACATGGCTAAATCACTATGTTCAGTAAAGTCAGAGGCTACAAATATATTTTTCATAAAAATTTCCGATCCAATTAGTACAACGTTTTTTTCTTACTACTTAAAAAATGATAAACTGTAAAAGCGAATAAGAGAAGAAAATATTCAAGGAAGAATTACTATGATCTTAAAATGTCTCATGCTATTTACTAGCCTACTTTCACTTGCCTCTATTAATAAACAAAATTTTTGTTCTAGAAAGATGAATCACCAGAATCTAATTTCTGATTTTCAAAAGAAAGAAAATCTCATCAGTTTTAGAAACTCAGCAGGCTTATTTAATGGTGGTGTTTGTTGGTGGCATTCAAAGCTTCAAAGAAAGGCTCATTACCTGGCCCTTTTCAAACCTGAGCTTAATAAATTAACTCCAGAAGAATATGGAAAAATTATTAGAAAGTTAATAAAAGGAAAAAAAATTATCACTATTCCTGGTTATAAAAATTTTTATGATTTTTCAAAAGATTATAAAGATTACATTTTAAAAAGACTTACCTTGTGGCAAGTAAAAGACGGAGTGATTGGTTTTTCTTGGATTAGAGGTTTGAGAGGTAAAACAAATACAAGTGCAGAGAAATTAAAAAAATCCATGAAGTCCCTATATTCTTATACCGTTGAGAAAAAAAACTTCGCTTATTTAAAGCTACAAATCAAGGGCATTAGCTCTCATTCATGGTTAGTCTATGATATGAAAAAAAACTCCGAAGGCTATGTTCTAAAACTTGTTGATAGTAATGCAAGTACTCGTCCGAAGGAATATACTTATAAGTTTGGAGATACAGAACTAAAAAACTTTAGAAAGTATGGTGATTTTTTAGTTTATTTAGAAGAAAAGAAAGAACAAAAGAGATTAAAAAAGACCGTAAAGACGTTCTGTGAACTATAAGTCTTTACGGTCTTAAATATTAAAAGAAGATTTTACTCTTCCATATAGTTACGCATTTTGTATCTTGATGCGACAAGTGCAAAGGCTATAGCTGCAACAAACATTAAGATAGCAAAGACCATAAAAACAATATATTCAGAAGATGCACTGATTCCCATAGAATCTTTAGCAAAGCTAGTCATAAATTCTCCAGCTTTTACAATATAACTTACAATCTGATTTCCAAGAGAAACAGTCAAAAGCCACATACTCATAACAATAGATTTCATACTCTTAGGTGCTTGAGTATAAGCAAACTCTAGTCCTGTAATAGAAACCATTACCTCTGAAAGAGTTATGATTAAATACGGTAATCCTTGCCAGGCAACGTTTATTTGATTTCCTGAATCTAGTTGCGCTTGAAGCATTGCCATCACAACAAAAGACAGTCCGGCCATCATCATTCCAATAGTCATTTTTCTAAGAGGTGTTAATTTAAAGATTTTATTCATTGCAGGATAAAGAAAATAGCTCGTAAAAGGAATTAGAATCAAAACCATTACCGGATTAATCGCTGATATTTGAGACGGTAGAACATTTCTTTCTCCCAAGAAAGAAAATGCATTACCTAAATTTAAATCCATTGATTTTGCTTGTAGGACCCAAGTTGATCCTTGTTGATCAAATAAAGCCCAAAAAACTGAAACCATGATAAAGACAGTTGAGATTCCAAAGATAGCATTAATACCCTCAAGACTATCTTTTCCATGTTTCTTTGTAACAGCTTCTGCTCCAGCAGTGACTCTTGTCCATAATGTTTTAGAAAAAGAGTTTTTATCTTTGCTCATTACTAATCCATAAATAAAAACAGGAGCAAGTAAGAATGCTGGTAAGAATAATGGACTTGTATATTGGCTAATCGTTTCAAAACTGAAAAATGGAAGAGCACAAGTTAAAGCAACACATCCCCAAAACATTAAATTAAACCCTTTTGGAGATTCTTCTACTGGTGGTACGTGAACAAAGTGTTTTCTTCCCATCCAAAAAATAACGGTAGCAACAGCCATTAGGATTCCCGGAATACCAAAGGCCCACCCCGGTCCATATTTGTCTAGAGTCCAAGGAGTTATTAGTGTAGAAAACATTGCTCCAAAGTTAATCATGAAATAAAACAGACCAAAAACTTTGTTTAGTAAATTTTCTTGTCCTTTTTTGAACTGATCACCAACGTGGGCAGAAACACAAGGTTTAATCCCACCTGATCCAAGAGCGATCAAAGCAAGTCCTGTCGAAAAACCTATTTGGCTGTGCTCAAAAACTGCTAAATAAAAATGACCTACACAATAAACAATAGATAAATAAAGAATTGTTTTATATTTTCCCCAAAACTTATCTGAAATTAATGCTCCAAGAATTGGAAATAAGTAACACATAGATACAAAGTCATGAAAAACAACTGTAGATGCTTCATTACTCATAGCTAAATACTGAACAAGAAAAATCGTAAGAATCGACCTCATTCCATAGAAACTATAACGCTCACACGCTTCATTACCGACAATGTATTTCACCTGTGGTGGATATCTATCTAGATCCACGGCAGCAGAATTAATATTAGTTTTTGAACTCATTTTTTCTCCTCATTCAAATGATAAATATAAAGAATTTAACGAAAGCACTTGGCTAAAGCAAACTCAATAGTCTTACTATTCTTTACAGTTTTTGTCTGTTTTTCAATGGGTTTTTATTTTCATTAGAGTCGATTTGGCACCTGCTTAGGTAATTTATCTGATCCATTTTGTCGCAAAAGTATTATGAAAAGTCCTTTAACTACGTATTCTTTGAAGAAAACCTCTTTTTACTTCATAATAATGACACTTAAATTAATTCATAGGAGTAATAAAATGCCTTCGAATTCAAGCAGGAAAACAACGATTACTGTGACTAGAACTGAGAAAAAAGCTAGTCCATGGTGGATTCCACTGTGGTTATTACTGGCTGCTCTTTGGACATTTGTTGCTGGCGATTGGTATGTTTGTGCCATTTATAAAGAATGTAAGCCTAAACTAAAGCCTGTAGTTGTTACCACGACTTTACCTCCTACAACTCTAGCACCTCCAACGACTCTAGCTCCTGTTAAAGTGGTTGAGAATTTCGAAAAGATATACTTTCTTCCTGAAAGCTCTGAATTATATCTAAGTGAATCTTTAGAGGATGCTTATCCTATTGTTAAGATTATGAATCAAGAAGGTAAGAATAAAGAATTTCATATTACTGGTTATTATTATAATAATGAAAGTAAAAGCTTAGGACTAGAGAGAGCTGAAAAAATTAAAGAGAGATTTTCGGCTTACCCTTGGTTTAATCAAATAAAAACCAAAGCTAGAAAAATTGAAAGTGAATTCAATATCTCAAAATATGATAAATACGCTCTAGCTTCAGAGTTTAATATCGTTGATCTGCAAGATACATTTAGAGTTAAAAATCAAACTATCTATTTTGCTAAGAACGCGACTGATCCTCATGAGAGTAATAATATTTTATTATTCTTAAAGTCTTTGGCTCAATCTTATAAGAACGGAAAGATCAAATCGATTCATATAATCGGTCATACTGACAATGAAGGTGATGCTGCAAGAAATTATAGATTAGGCTTAAGAAGAGCAAAAATGATTAGAAAAATGCTCTTGAATGCTGGAGTACCTAAAAAATCTGTCAGCTTTGAATCTAAAGGTGAAGCTCAACCTGATGCTACAAACAAAACAAAACAAGGTAGAGCATTAAATAGAAGAGTTAAACTTATTACAAAATAAATCTTAAGGAGAAATAATATGTATCAGGATTTTAGTATTTTTAATAATTTTTGGAGACTACTTGAACTCCTAACTATGTTAGGCGGTGCTGGTATTCTTGGTTACTTACTTCATTGGTGGATGCAAAGAGGAAAATCATATACAACGACAACGACTTATAATGACGAACACTTATTAGGTAAGATGAAAAAAATTGAAAGTGGTTTAGATAGGTTTGCGACAAGAGATATGATTCCTTCTCTTCCAGATTTTGCTCGCTTTGCACTCAAAGGAGATATTAAACCTCAGATGCCTTTTCCTGATTTATCTGGGTTTGCCTTAAAACAAGATATTCCTAAAGTTCCTGCCGCTCCTGATCTCTCTTTATTTGCAAAGAAATCAGATATAAAAATGCCAGTAATGCCTGACTTGAGTATTTATGCTAAGAAATCTGATATTCCAGCTAGTCCTGACTTAAGTTCATTCGCTAAAAAATCTGATATTCCTGCTAGTCCTGACTTGAGCTCTTTTGCTAAGAAGTCTGATATTCCTGCTAGTCCTGACTTAAGCTCGTTTGCTAAAAAATCTGATATTCCAGCTAGTCCTGACTTAAGTTCTTTTGCTAAGAAGTCTGATATTCCTGCTAGTCCTGACTTAAGTTCGTTTGCTAAAAAATCTGATATTCCAGCTAGTCCTGACTTAAGCTCGTTTGCTAAAAAATCTGATATTCCAGCTATGCCAGTCATGCCTGACTTAAGTTTGTTTGCTAAGAAATCTGATATTAGAATGCCAGAGATGCCAAATCTAAGTCAGTATGCTCTAAAGTCTGAAGTTCCTAGAATTGATTTGAGTATGTATGCTAAAAAATCTGATATTCCGGCCATACCAAGTATGCCTGATCTAAGCTCTTATGCTAGAAAGTCAGAAATTCCAACGTATAACCTTGCAAACTATGCTTTAAAGTCAGAGATTCCAAAAATAGATTTAAGTCAATATGCAAGAAAGTCTGAGATGCCAAAAGCTCAAGATATGAGTTTATATGCAAAGAAATCAGAGTTACCTAAAATAGATCTAGCACCTTATGCTAAAAGATCTGAGATCCCGAAAGTTGATCTTAATGGATATGCAAAAAAATCTGATATTCCAAAAGTCCCAGCAAGTCCTGATCTATCTCGTTATGCTAGAAAATCTGAAATACCTAGCGTTCCTAAAATGCCTGACTTGAGAAAATATGCTCTCAAATCTGAGTTGCATGCGGGACATGACAAGGAAATAAAAAGACTGAACACTAAAATAGATCGCTTGGAAGCACTTATAGCCAAACTTAAAGCTAAGCCCGTAGCTAAGAAGGTTGTAAAAAAGAAAGTGGTAAAGAAAAAAGCAGTCAAGCCTCCAAAGATGAAGTTTGATAAAAGTGGTGTACCTAAAACAAAAATTACTAAATATCTTTCTATTAAAAATATCAAGGCAAGTGCTAAGAAAAAAGATGATCTTCAAAGAATAAAAGGTGTTGGCCCATTTATTGAGAAAAAAGTTAATGGCCTTGGAATATATACGTTTAATCAAATTAAGAATTTAAACAAAGAAGACATCCAAATTATCACCGATGCCATTAAGTTTTTCCCGGGAAGAATTAAAAGAGATAAGTGGGTTACTCAAGCAAGAAAATTAGATAAATAATTATTTCCTAAAATTTATTTGAAAATCGGCCTTCTTTACGAAGGCCTTTTTTATGATAATAGAGTTCAGGACTCAGCTTCTTTAAACTCATGAAAACCTTGTTATAATAGAACAGTTAGAAAAAGGAATTATCATGTACGCAGATTTTAGTTTTTTATTTGAAAATAATTATCGTCTATTAGAAATACTAACAATGCTAGTTGGAGCTGGGATTTTAGGCTATCTACTTTGTTGGGTTCGAAGTGCTCGAAAAATTAATGATTATTGGGCCAGAATAAACTTAAACAAGCATGATATTGCTCAATTAAAAAACTCTGTTAATTATGATGATTTACTAACAACTTTAAATACTAAAGTTGCAAGCCTTGAAAAGAAACTATCAAAGCTTAAAGCTCCTACTATAGATCAACTAGATCTTTCTAATTTTGCAACTATTGATATGATTCCCAAGGCACTTGATTTAAGTCACTATGTTAAGAGAGATCAACTACCCAAAATAGATCTCACTCATTACATTAAGAAAGATCAATTACCTAAAATAGATTTAAGCCATTATGTAAAAAAAGATCAACTTCCAAAAATTGATTTATCAGAATATGCAAAAAAATCAGAGATCCCTGAACAAAAGCAAACTAAAATTGATGCAAATCAATTAGTTAAAAAAAGTGATTTGGATAAATATGCTTTGTCTAATCAATTACAAAAATTTGTTCAAAAAGATCACCTAACTTCTTTTGTTAAGTTTACGGATTTGAAAACTCAACTTAAAAAAGTTTCTCAGGAATCTGAAAGTAATAGCTATGTAAAAAAAGAAGATCTTAGTGCTTTTTTAAAGAAATCAGAAATGCCTCAAATTCCTGATTTATCGAATTTTGCAAAAAAACAAGATCTAAGTCACTACCTTAGAAAGTCAGATTTACCTAAAACTGAAGTAGATGAATTTGTAAAAAAAGAAGAGCTTGCTCCCTACTTAAAAAAATCAGAACTTCCAATCGTTCCTGATTTTTCTAACTTTGCTAAGAAAGAAGATGTTAGTGAACTAGAGAATAAAATTGAAACAGTTGATACTGCCAATATAAAGCAAGATGATGATATCAAAGAATTAAAATCAATATTAGATGAAATTCCTAAACCAAAAAAGAAAGTTGTTGAATTAGATAAAAGAGGAATTCCTAAATCGACAATTCTTCACATGCTTTCTATTAAAGATGTAGACTATGACAAAAGAAAAAGAGATGACTTACAAGAAATAAAAGGGATTGGTCCTTTTATTGAGAAAAAAGTTAATGCTCTTGGTATTTATACTTTTTTACAAATCTCTAAGCTCAATAAAGACGATGTTCAACTTATCACAGATGCAATTAAGTTTTTTCCAGGAAGAATTATTAGAGATGATTGGGTTGGACAAGCTAAAAAGCTTTCCACATAAATTACATTTTTAAGAAGCTTGTATCAAAAGAAGATGATCGCAAAAAAGTGTCTTTGAGATTCATGTTATTTTTCAAAGAAATTTCTTCTTGAGACAAAAATTTGTTTTGATTTTCTAATTCAACCTGAGAAACCTGGTGTTTTTCAAAAAACTGAGAATTAAAAACAGTCGAATTTACTTCAATATTATTTATTGTTTCTTTCATTTATTACTCCATGCACAATCTTACTTCAAAGTAGCAAAGTGGTGTCATAATGACAATAGTGCAAAGACGGATTATGAATTTTTTTCAATTTCGAAATAATTTCTAACTTTAGTGCCCACTCATAGCTCTGTAGCAAGATAAGATTCGAGGAAAAATACTAGAATATCCTGATGTAAAGAAACCCTGATCATCACTAACAGAACCAACAACCGAATTCATTGTATTATGAAAATCATCCCAAGATTTACCCGTTTGATCGAGAAAAGGATCTGCTCCCATCCCTCCTCGCTGGAAATATGTTAAATCTTGAGAACAAGATGAATAAGAGATCCATTGATGATCATCCTGATTTCTTTGCTGAGTATGATCTAATCCAAACATATGGCCTATTTCATGAGTATAAACAGTTCCTCTTAAACTCGTAAGGCTAGAGTACTCAGAGATAACAGTTGATTCTTTGCTATCTGGAACTCGATTAAGTTTTGCTATACCAGCAACCAATCCTTGAATTTCCTTAACAAATACCAAAGTCACAGATCCCACCTTGCCATACTTCTCTATGGCCCGCTCGAAATCATTACATGCTCCTAGTCTAGGATCACAGTGAATATGTAAAGCATCGTCTTTAACGTTAATAGCTTCTTCCAATTTAAATTTAAAAAACTGAGTTCCATCTTCAAGCTTAGTTTTTTGATTTAAGATTGAAATTGCTGTTGCTGCATCAAGGTTAATATCTTCTGATAAGTCACTTACTGTGCTGCTTACAAAAATTATCCTGATTGGTAATATCCTTTCATTAGATTCATCAACTTGAGATTTATTTATATGAAGCTTGGCTTTTGAAGTCTTATTACTATCACTAACTTCATATTCAACACTTAAGCTTTCTGCCAAATTAAAAGAATCTGAAACCTCAATCTCTACAGACTTTTCATTAATAATAAAACTTAAGCCATCAACTTCTTCAATCATTTTGACACTAATAATATCTCCATCAACATCAATATCATTAGCTAAAAGATTTATTGTTTTATTTTCTCTATCATTAATTTGAATAAAATCATCAAAAGCATCAGGAGCATCATTGATATTAGAAACATCTACAATTAACTCTGATATTCCAATTACTTCTGTTTCTTTATTTTTCCAAAAAACTTTTACTGTGTCTGTACCAGAGAACTTTGCATGAGAAACATACTCAAAACTCGAGCTATTTTCTTTAAGCTCAAGAGTTGAATGTTTTCCTTTCATATCTACAATTTCGTGAGATTGTAGAAATGGTAAATTGCTAAATGCTTGATTTACTAAAAATGTGGTTTTCGTGTCTTGCTGACTACTAACTTTTGATTGTAAAGTTCCTGACAGTGGATCACCTTGGTTATTATCTAAAGGTGATTTCAAGGTACAAGAAGTTAAGAAAATGAATAGCAAAATAAGTTTTTTCATCAGTCATTTCATTGTATCGGACAAATGCTTTTTTCAAGACCATTTCAAGCTATTCAAGAAATAAAGAACAAATAAGAATTTCAGCTGCCTTGGAATATAGGCAATCTCTTTTTTAAGACATATTAAAGCATAGAAGCTGTAAAATTAAATGGATAGACAACTGTAGCAGGGCCACCTTTCGGACCTGGAGCAAAGCTAATCTTATTCAACACACCAGTTAAACATCCATGAAGCTTTTGATTATTAAGCTGAGACTTTACTATTCTTGTACTACTAACTCGTCCACCTGGAGCGATCTTCCAGCTAATATTTACAATACCAGCAAGGTTAGGATTAGAAAGAAGAGATTTCTCATAACAATAAGTAAATTTTCCCATATGCTTAGCAATGATCTTTCGAATAAGCCCTTGATCCATTTTACCACCTTTAACAGTCATTGACTGAGGCCCAAAACTTCTCATCCCGCCAGAACCACCAGCTGCATGTAATCCTTTTACACTTACTTTACCTTGTACGTAATTATAAGATCTTCCACCTTCAATACCATTGATTTCTCCGTTGGATAAAACTCTTCCTGATGCGACAGTTCTAGATCCTCTTGTATTAATAGCTCCGCTAGATGATCCAAGGACATTCTTCCCTGTTACCTTCGCTAAAAAATTAGTTCCTTTAACATTCTTAGCTCCAGCAAGTCCCTTACCACCACCGACAGCAAAACCTCTTCCACCTTTCCCTCCAGGAGGAATATTAAAATCTCCCTTCCCTTTAGTCAGAAAGTTTAGTGAAGAAGCTACTTTTGCTTTTGTTTGAGCTAATTTTACTGCTTGTGCTCTTGCTGCTGTATTACCTTTTGCATTAGGATTTCTAGGTCCAGTACCACCTCTTTTAGGTGGGCCTTTTTGAACAACAAGTCTTTTCATTTTTCTTTTATCGTTAACAACTTTTACGCTGCCCTTTGTTTTATTCTGACTAGGCCTAACACTTTTCTTCTTACTCAAAAGATTAGACTTCTTAGGTTTTTTCCTAGGTTGAGGCTTCTTTTTAGGTTTTGGCTTTGGTTTAACTTCTGCAACCTTTTTAGGAGGAAGTGTTGTCGTCACTGGCTTCATCGTCGTCGTAGTCGTCTTCATGACAATTTTATCTTTATCAACCAATTTTTTTAATAAATCATTTACTCTTTTCTTATTTTCATCCTCTTCTACTTTCACTTGCGAAACTTTTGGAGTTGAATCCCCTGCAGGCATCATAAAAGCTAGAGCTAAATTTAATATTAATGAACATGCAACGTAAGCATACATTCCATAATCAAGTGCATAAAGAAAATCTTCATAAAGATCAAAATAAATGTCTGAACCATCAGTGTGTTTCATTCTCAACGAACTTCCTACATTAATACTTCTTATTTTTTTATCATCTCCATAAACATCATAATTACCTTTTTTTCCAATTTTCTTAAAAAAGTAATTTGTCCCTTTTATGTTAATTTTGAATTGCTTACTATCAGTAACAGAGAATTGTTTATCCAATAACCTCAAGCTATCTTTTCTTCTCTTGTACTTAACATTTAATAATTTCTTTTTCTTTAACATAATTAAAAACTTTGTGATTTAATTTCTTTTTTATAATTTTTTCTTAATTTAATAAAATCAATTGCTTCTCTTTCATTTTGTAATTTCAAAAGCATATTTAAATTTCTTGTTTGTCCTCTGACTTCAATTGGTTTATCACTACTAGGAGCTCCAACTGCACTAAGACCTGAGCCATCTTGGGCCCAAACAGAGAAAGAAATAAAAATAAGTAATACTTTTAACATTTACTTTTCTTCCTTATTCATAGAAACAAAGTCTACGTAATTTAAACTTAGTTCTGAAGCGCCTCTAATGATTTCATCAATATAAAGGTAAGGTACGTCCTTATCCGCTTGAACTGTTAACTTTATTTTATCATCTTTTTTATTTGCAGCGATATTACGGTCAAGATGATCCTTTTGTAATATGGCTAATTCATCTTTAATTTGAACGAGAATCTGCTCTTTTTCAGCTTCAAAGTTAGAAAAATTAACTACTTGCTCTTTCCCAATCTTGATTTTATCTTGCCCAATAACGAGAGTTATCCCGAAACTTGCTTCTTTTGCCTTACCTTCAATTTTAGGCAATTCAATAAAGTCTGGTATTTCTTTTTCTTCATTAACTTCTGAGTAATTCACGAGTAAAAAGATAAGGATAATTGTAAGAGCATCCATCAAAGAAGTAATGTTTAACTTCTCCGGTTTCTTTCTCTCTCTATTTTTTTGCTTCCTTGCCATTTTTATAATTCCTCTTTAATCAATATTCATTTCAGTAAGTGCTGGCAGCATAACTACCTTAAAACTAAACTCTTTTTCAGGATCATCTTCACTTGCTAATCCCCTCAGAGGTTTTTTTAATCCCTCTAAAATTCTAACTAACTTTCCATAGACAACATCATCTTTCGTTGTCACTAGCACTGTCGTTAACTTAGAGTACTTATCTTTAATTTTCTTTAGAAGTCCTAATATCTTTTCTGCTCCCTCTAAAGTAGATTCTGCATCTCTTTTTAACACTACTGCTCCATTTGCTTCATCCAAAATGTTTAATTTGGTTTTGTCATGATCAATATAAATTTGAGCCGTTACCATTTTCTCTTTATTTACTTTTTCTGGAATAGGTTGATCTTCACTAGGAGGAGAACTGGCTCCTGGCACAGACGTTTCTACTACTCTAAAGTGATAAAAAGCAAGATTAGAAAGAAGCAAAGGAATAATAATAATGAGTAAACTCATAAAAGGTAAGATTGCATCAACTTCTTCTATTTCTTTTTTGAAAAATTTTTGCTTTCTTTTCATTTTATTTCCTTATCTGCCTTTTCTCTTTTCCTAACCGTGTCTCTTAAAATCTTTGTATTCTTGAAACTGAGTTTCACTATTTACTGTTTCAGCATGAGGCTTATGAACAACTAAATGTGTAAGTTCTGAAACAACCTCATCATATTTTTTTAGAATTCTATCTTCTTTAGAACTCAAAATTGTGTACATAATAATACAAGGAATTGCTACGATAAGACCGAAAGCCGTTGTATTCATGGCCGTCGAAATACCAGCAGCAAGTAAAGCTGCTTTATCTGCACCACTTGCAGCACCAAGAGAAGAAAATGATTGCACTAACCCTGCAATCGTTCCTAGTAGACCAATTAGAGTAGAAACGTTACCAATCATATTAATATAACTCGTTCTAGCTTGGATCCCTGGAAGTACTTTTTGAATTTCAATATCACTCGCTGACTCAATAGCATCTTGAGACTTATTTGCATTATATAAAACCGCTGCAATAACTTTTGCAAGAGGATGAGAAGTTGTTAAACAAGCATTATAAGCTTCTCTAATTCTTCCATCTTTTACCATGGCCTTAACTTTTGCAAAGAATTGATTCTTTACATGATAGTTCATAAACAAAGCGATAAATCGCTCAATACCAAATGCTACAGCTGCTACTAATAATCCTGCAATAGCAATCATATAAGCATCTGATGTAATCATTGCCCAAATTTTTCCAATACCCATTGTTCTCTCCTTAAGGTCATAGATTTTTTCTATGATATTTATCGTCTTTTTCTTCTATCACTTAAAACTTACTCAATAAGTGAACTTTTTTTCCGGTCTTATCAACTCAAGTTTTT
This sequence comes from Bacteriovoracaceae bacterium, assembly GCA_020630335.1. Classification (GTDB taxonomy): domain Bacteria; phylum Bdellovibrionota; class Bacteriovoracia; order Bacteriovoracales; family Bacteriovoracaceae; genus JAHDHG01. The sequence continues at coordinate 135,039 of JAHDBN010000004.1, read as the reverse complement.
AATATAAGTACGCAAATTCAATCATCATGACTGTATTTGCTTCAAGTTCTTTAAATATTGCAGGATCATTAAAAGCTGCAAGATGTTCAGTCTTAGGTACTCTAATCCAATCTTCATCATTTTCTCTTAAGTTAAATTTTTGCTTATAAAAAATTTGATTAATTTGAAAAATATTTCCATTGTCTAAATTAATTGATTGGCTGAGAACACCACCTATTATCGTACCAGTTGCAGAAAGTTTTACTGGTCTTTGTGTTGTGTAGACTCCCGATCCACCCGGAATAGTATTAGGAGACTGAAACTTTACTTCAACATCTGGATACTGAATTCCTTCAACACCAAAAATACCTCCAACACTAATCTGAACATTATCAAACAAAGTAAAAAGTTGTAATTTAGGAGCAGTCCTAATTGAAAAGTTCCATGACTTTGCAAACTCAGTTGAAGTAAAAGTTCTGCCTAAGCTGACTGATAAAATTTCCCAGTCAAGCCATTTCGTTTTCCAATGAACTTGCAAAGGACTTAAAGTCATAAAATACTTTGATCCCATTAAACCCAAAGGAGATAAACCTAATCCTAAGTAAAAAGTGTTCTTGGGAGCTTTAAATAAAAACTTTTTTAACTCAGGATACTCTTGAATGACTTTTGTATCTTGAATTTCATCATTGTTTTGATCAAATTGATGTTTATTCGCTACGTTTGTTTCTGCGAGTGATAGAAAAGAGAATAGAAATATTAAAATAATTTTCAAATTAAAGTCCTCTAGAACAACTTGACTTCAGACCTCCAAGATCTGATCCATTTTTTAAAAAATATTTTGCTTCACTTAAAAGATTAAGTTTCTTAGAGCTACAACCAATTATAGTATTTAAACTTTTTTCATCTGCCCCATCTAAAGATAACGCATATGTTGCTGCTGCTGCTGCATAATTATAAGATCCTTTTTTATAATACTTTTGAGAAATCTCAAATAAGTCATCCGCTTTAAAACTAGAAAATAAATTTTTCTTTATACTAGAGAAACTAGATTCAGGACTAGATGCTACAGATCGACTTGGTTTAGCTTTTACCCAAAATGCAATAGTTGCAAAACTTTTTTGCTTTCCACTTTTACAAAAAGCATTTGTTGGAGTTATTAAACCAGATGATTGAACAATCTCTTGGCATCTTTGTAGAAAGTTTTGAGCATTAGACTCACTTTCTTGAACCTTTCCTAGAAGAACTTCTTTGATACTTGGATTCTTATCTCCAACTCGTTTTAAATAATCAGCAAAAGAACTATAAAGTTTAAATTGTCTTAGTGAACTCACCATTGCCAACTGAGGATCATCTCCCCCTTCTACTTGAGAATAAGCACCGGCTAATTCTGAGAATTTACCAGCATATTGTTCAATTCCCTCAGCTGCTAAACTTGCACTCTTTAAACTTGAATTAAATGATTTTGCCTGATTATCAATTTTCTCAAGTCCCATCCAATTACAAACTGATCCTCCTCCAGAAGAGCAAATCTGAGAACCGACACTTCTTGCATAACTCTTCATAGAAGAACTTAATCGAGGTTGAGCTTTATAAAGAGCTTGAGCAAGAGCAGGGCTCTTACCTAAGGCCTTAATCGTCACACCTAAACTGCTTGGTACACGGACAGGAGACTCTAGAATACTTGTTAATTGCTGCTCAAGTTGAGCTTTGTAATCACTGCCTAATGATCTAATCATAGAAGCTTTGCTACCAAGCTGAGACAATTTATTTACATCTTTCAGCGCAACGGCCAGACTTACTGCTTGCTGGAAAGCTGCAACTTTACTTTCTGAAGTTCCGCTTGAACTTAATTTCATATATTTTGAAAATGCTTGATCAAAGTTTGTCATTTTTAATTGCTCTTGAGCAATAGATGACTCTATTTCACTTCTCTTTGCAGGATCTTTCTCAGCTCTTGCCATAACAGTAGCGGTTTTTAGAAAAGTTTGGAAATCTTTTTCAGCTTTAGAAGCATCTAATGCTTTTTTCAGTGCTAAATTTCTAAGATCTGAGCTTAAGTTCGCTGCATGCTTTAAGTAACTCTCCCCTGTACTACTACTTGTTCCTGCACTATTATGAACAATTTTTTGAAGTTTTTTAAGCTTCGCTTGATCTCTAATCTGTGCAACTTTAGAATTTAAAGATTTATTCGGAAGTTTCATGCTTAAAATCTTATTACTTGCAGATATAATTCCTTTAAAATCAGCTTTTACATTATAATAATCTAAAACTAAATCACTAGCATCTTGAGCATGCTTATGATTTGGAAATCTTTTCATATAAGTATACAGTTTTGGCAATGCCATTTTATAAAAACCTTGATCGTAATAGGCCTTTGCAAGTGAATAATTTGTTTTTGGATCTTTTCTTTTAGATGTATCAAATCTCATATAATTTTTAATCGACTCAATTAATAATCCATTAACTCTTCTTGTTTCATAAAAACTATACTCTTTATTCTTTTGAAGAGCATAGATTGCATTTTTTATAGCATCAGATCTTTGCTTAGTTCTACCAAACTCTCCTTTAAAAACTCTTAAATAGTAATCTCCACTTTTAAGATAATTATTAAGTCGAAAATGAGTATCACCCATATTCATCGCAAGCTTTACTGAATGTTTAGTTCTAGGAAAAGTTGCAAAATATAAATTATAAAATGCATCTGCTTTAGTTAAATATCCTTTCTGTAATTCTCCTTTAGTCTTTTTTCCTTTTTCATGTGATCTTGTTGCTAGATCTCTTAACTGCTTTTCAAAAAAATCATAAGTACTTTTCTTTACAGTTCTTTTAAGACTAAAGAAATTATTAAATTGTAGATATCTAGATATGACAAATTCAATTTCACTAATTGGAATATCAACTCTTTTATCCAATGGAATCATGAGTAGAACTTCTTTGTATATATTTAGAACCTTCTCAGGGTTTGAATTTCTTTCACTAAGTGTTCTTAAGAGCTTCACTGCTTCATTATATTTTTTCTGATGAATGTACCTGTAAGAAAGCTTTTCAATAACTTCTTGGAAAAGGTTTTCTGAAGGAGCTATCTCTGAGTAATACTTAATAGGCTTAGCATTTTTCTTAAATACTTCTGTAAATGCTCTAACAGAATCAATTAAAGCTTCTCTTTTTAAACTAGATTTTACATCTTTTGAATCAAGAGAGAGCTGTTTTTCATTATCGTCTGCTTTAAGATCTTTATCTGTAACAACTTCTTTAAAGTAATTTAGTGATTGCTTATGCTTACCTTGAGCAAGTCTAATAAGGCCCATTTTGTATTTGGCAGCATTTCTTTCATAAGAGAAGCTTGACTTAGACACTGGCATGAAGTTTTTTAAAGCTTCATCATAGACTCCGCCGTCAAACTGAAACTGGCCTAACAACAATCGAGATTGAATTGCTTCTTTTGTTCCCGGATATTTTTTTATAATCTTATTCGCAGTTTGCATAAATGGTACTCGATCATCAATTGATCTTTGTCCTAATGCCATCGAATAGTAAGCTCTTGGTAATCCTTTAAACTTTGGAAATTCTTTGATGACCTTATTATAAACTTCTATGGATTCTTTTGTAATCGCTACTACGTCTTCAAATTGCTTTGCTCCAGCATCACCTTCTGCTTTCTCGCCTTTTAGTTTCTCCATTTTGAGATAATACATCACATTTGCTTTCTGACTTAAAAGTCCCGCTTGTTCCATAAATAAATTAGGCAGGTATGGTGCTGCTTGATTAGATGTAATTTGCGATCTTAATATTTCTATAGACTTATTAATACGATCGTACATCTTTTTTAACTTTCGATTAAAATCTTTTTCTCCGCTAGCTGCAAAGGTAAAAGTAAAACTAAATAATAAACTTAAAATAATTAATCGCATTTGCTATCCATTGATCCGTAATATTTTTGTCTTTCATCTCTCCAGTAGTCACCAAGTTGTTTCCACTTAAAGACGAACCCTTTATTTTCATAATCAATAACATCAACTAAACTTTCTGTTTCTTTTTCTCTTGGTATAAAAACAGTCAAAGGATTATACTTCTCTCTTGCTGTAGAATAGCCAAGAAACTTTAAAGACTCTGAAAGCATTGTTAATTCTTCTGCTGCTTGATCTAAGGCCTTTTCTTTATAAAAGCCTGCATATTTTTTCAAAATAACTAATTCTGAATTATATAAATACTTTGCAAGAGATCTATTTCGCCCAGAGAGTTCACCTATTGCTTTTCTCTCTTTAGAAAGTTTTACTATTGAATCTAATACTTTTTTATATTGAGGATGAGTGGTTCTAGCTACTCGATGTAATTGTTTTAGCTTAGATAATCTTTTCCCTCTAACTATACCATCAACAGAGCTTTTAAACTCTTTATTAAAACTTCTCATTAAATTTGTTATATTTTTAACTCTGCAATTCTCTAAATAAACTTGAGCTCTTAGGATATACTTTTCAAATGATGGATACCCTTTAGAGGATTTTGCTTCTAAGTTATAAAGTGTTCCCATTAACTCATCATATTTTTTCAAATAATAAAGATTCCATGCTTTTTCCATCCAATCACTTGGGGTTAATGGATTAACTTTTAATAAAAATTCATCATAATAGCTAAGAGATTTCTCATATTCTTTTCTCTCGAAATGAATACGGGCCTTTGTTCTCATAACTTTTTTGGCAAAAGTGAAATCTGATTCTTTAAGAGGAGATCTCAAAATTTGATCTAAGATGATTGAGCTTTCAAACAATTGTCCTTTATTATAAAGTTCAATTGCTTGGTAAAATTTAAATTTCTTAAAGTTTTCTTTATCTAATCTTTTGAAGAAATCATCTGACCACTTCTGCATATTTTTAAGTTTGTTTCCCACACCTTTATAAAAGTTATAACTTTGTGTAAATTGATCTTTTTCTCCTCTGTCTAAATCTCCAACAAAGAAAATATCCATTAAACTATGAGGGTATCCAATATCAATAAGTGCAACCAAATACTGAAAAGCTTTCTCTTTACTCTTGAGATCATCAAAGAAATGAATCATGCGAAATGATGAGGCAAGAACACCGAAGTACATTTCATTTTTGTACATCTCATCAATCATTTTATGCCAGCGCTCAGGCTTACTAGCAATGCTTGGAATTTTTCCTTCCCATTTAACTTTAGCTTGAGAAAAGGTATTAAAACTTAAAAATGTAAAAAATATTAATAATATTTTCATTTCTTCTTAAAATCTCCAAGCAAGCATGCCTTTAAATTCCCCAAACTCTAAAAAATTATTCCCAACATTATTTCTTTGAAGATTAATATGATTCATATATTCAAGTTTCCAAGACATTGTTTTTGATATTGAAAAATCTAATTGAAAACCTAAATTTACAGCTATATAGGTTTCCCCACTTCCACCTTTAGAACTAATTTGACCCGTGGTTCCAATTGTCCCTAATCCAAACACTAATTCAGTTCTATTAAGCCGAATAAATTTATCTAAAAAGATATTTTTCCCGTAACTTAAAACATATTTTAAATTACTATTAACTAAAAATTGAGTTTGTTCGAAATCATCTGGTTCAACAGGAGCTCCAGCATTTGCTGTCACTCTTAAGACTTCATCAGCAAGCGGTGTTTGAATTCCAAAAAGAAAATCTCCACTTAAAACTTCCCAACCCCATCTTTTATTAAAATAACGAGTGTAAGCGAGAGTAATTCCTATACCATAAAAGTAAGGATCAAAAGGTAAGAAGGCCGCACCAATAGCAAATTCATTTTTTTTCAAAGCGGGATAATTATCAACTGCTTTAATAAAAACTCCGTCTAAATCCTCATATTTTGTATCAGCAAAACTAAAAGAAGAAGACAACAGACAACCTAGCATCAAAAATTGTAACAAGTATTTCATAAATCCTTATCCTAAAATAAATTAGGTTTAACAGACTTATTATATCATTCTCTGAAATCAAGAAGACTTTACTGCAATCTTTGCAGTGTATAGACTAAAATTATGAATAAAAAAACTTTGCGCCTGATCGTTTTGCTCGGTCTTTTGGTTGCTATCTTTATTATGAAAGATGGATTGAATGACCCAAAAGGTATTCCTTTTTTTCAAATATTTGAAAAGAATTAGCGTTTTCTAAGAAAAATAAAAGCTAAAAGTCCTACTAAGATCAAGATGTAAAACATAAGATCACTGCTTCCATCTTTCTTTTTAACTTCTTTAGCTTTTTTATCAAGGTTAATTGGAGAGAAATCTTCTTGAGAAACCATTTCTATCTCATCTAATAAGGTTCTCTTTTTAGAATCTTTAAATTTAGAACTCTTCCCTACCTTGCCACCTCTTTTTCTAAAAACTCGAATAGAGTTAATCATTTTTGAAAAATGCCCTCTATAAGTTGAGTAAAAAGGCCTAGCAATAGACATAGTAAAAGCTATACCAAGATCATCTTTTACTGTCGCAAGATATCGAGTGTAATAATCTGGTATTTCACTTGATAGGTGCAAAGCATTTATCCAGCTATGATTATTAATTTTAGAAACTTTAATTGCTTTTGGCTCACTTACTAGAATTTCTCCACTTTCAAGTTTCATTTTTTTTCTTTTCTTTAAATAAGCTTGATAGTGCCTCAAGGTATCAGTTTTTCCTCTCATTTTGGCAGCAAAGATCACAATAGCTTCTTTCTTTCTTTCTTCTATCGTACTTTGGCAAATATACTCTGTTCCTTCTAAAGAACATTCCCAACCAACAGGTAAATCAAAAGAAATATAATTGTTTTCAAATTTCTTAGCAAGGCCAAGTTGAGAAACAATTAAAAATCCAAATAATATATTAATAATTTTTTTCATAACTAGTTTATAATTTTTATCTTAAGAGATTTTTCAGAAGAACTAAAGTCTTGAAGTGAATCGAATTCAATAAACGTTTTTACCTCATTCCATTGGTGAGTATTCTTCTCCAGTAAAACTATACTTTTTACATTTAAATCTACTGGAAACCAAAATTCATTATTTGCTTCTTTATAAGCATCTTTGAAATTATTCTCTTGATTAAACTTTCCCATTAGAAGGTAAGGATTTTTTGCTTCTTTCTTTTTTAGAGAGACAGTATTTTTCTTCTTTATCTCTTTTAATGATTCTATACAGTGATAAAAATCTATTGAAAATCTTGGATTTAGATAGAGAAGAAACTTTTTGTAATGCTCGTAAACATCTAAGCCTGTAAATGTAACTGAATGGATCTCAGAACTATCTATAAAAAATGATGAAATCTCTTCTTCGAACATGTCAATAGTTCTCAATCTTTCGGTTTCATTTCTGAATGAAAATGGAGCTATTAATGGAAGGTTGATAGTTGAACTAACTTCTTGGCTAAAAGAGTTTCTTTTTTTAAAGTTTTTTAACTTTTGAAAGAAATGATTTTGTTCTTCAAAAGTCAAAGTTAGAATATATTTTTTCTCCATACTAACCTCCTGTTAGATTTGGAAATATTTTGCATCCTTTCCCAGATCTTCTTCTATTCTCATTAATCTGTTGTACTTTTCAACTCTATCACTTCTGCTAGCTGAACCTGTTTTTATATGTCCAGCACTAGTTGCTACAGCTAAGTCAGCTATAAACGTATCAGCAGTTTCTCCTGATCGATGACTAATAACTGCTTTAATATTATTTTTAAAGGCTAACTCTAAAGTATCAAATGTTTCAGAAAGGCTACCGATTTGATTAACTTTCACTAATATAGAGTTTGCTTGTTTTTTTTCGATTCCTTTTTCTAAGATTTTTTTATTCGTAACAAATAAGTCATCTCCAATAGATAAAAGATTTTCTCCAATGGCTTTATTTAAATCTACCCAACCCTCTTGATCATCTTCAGCTAATCCATCCTCAATAGAATACATAGGATACGTCTCTCCCATTTTCTTTAAATAACTAATCATCTCTGAAGTATTAAGTTCATCTCCAGTAGAAAAGTGATATTTTCCATTTTTATAAAATTCACTAGCTGCTACATCTAAGCTTAATAAAATTTCCTCACCAGCTTTATATCCAGCACTTTCAATTGCCGATAATATACATTTCATCGCTTCATCATGATTTTTTAAGTTTGGTGCAAATCCACCTTCATCACCTACGTTTGTAGAATGCCCTTGTGCTTGCAAGACTTTTTTCAAATGATGAAAGATTTCGACTCCCGCTTGAAGATTTTTAGAAAAGCTCTCTGAAAGTTTAGGAACAATCATAAACTCTTGAATATCTAAAGAATTTGAAGCATGCTCCCCTCCATTAATAATGTTCATCAAAGGAACAGGTAAAACATAATTATCTACATAAAAAGGACAATTCAAATCTTCTCTTAAGTATTTATAAAGCTCTTTTGATTTTGCTTCAGCTCCAGCTTTAGCAAGAGCAAGGCTTACTGCCAGAATTGCATTGGCCCCTAAGTTTTCTTTATTTTCTGTTCCATCTAAATCAAGCATCGCTTGATCAACTTCTCTTTGAGCAAAAACACTCATCCCCATTACTTTAGGAGCAATGACATCATTTACATTTTTTATGGCCTTTAAAACTGATTTTCCAAGAAACATAGATTTATCATGATCTCTTAATTCTAAAGCTTCCCTGGAACCAGTTGAAGCACCTGAAGGAACGGCTGCAATTCCGATCTTCCCACAACTTGTATGAACCTCTGCTTCAAGGGTAGGATTTCCTCTTGAATCTAAAATTTGTCTTGCTTTTATATTGGATATAGAACTCATAAATACATTATAAAGAAGTTTAGATGAAATGCCATTAAATCAAAGGAGTTTAAGCAACTTTCTTTAGTTTTTTCACCCAATCAGGAGATTCAAACTTAGAACTAGGAAAAGGTAATCGATTTACCTTAATATCATCAAAGAAAGTTGGTAAATACTGACACGCGACAAGCTCACCTATAAGCTCACCAGTCTCTTGATCTTTACTTCTTTGAACCCATTTGTAGATATCTCTTAATTTATAAGATCCATTATCGTTAATACCTAAAAGTTCAGAGATATGAGAGACTCTTCTTTTACCATCAGAGAAACGTTTTGTTTGTACAATAATATTCAGAGCATTTGAAATCATAAGCTTTAATGAGTTAGCTGGAATAGATGTTTTCGCTTGAAGACATAGTGTTTCTAATCTTAAACATGCTTCACTTGGATTATTAGCATGAACGGTGCCCATACTTCCATCATGGCCAGTGTTCATTGCATTAACTAAATCAAGAGCTTCAGCACCCCTTACCTCTCCAACAATAATTCGATCTGGCCTCAAACGCATTGCTGAATGTAAAAGATCTTTTGTCGTTACTGCTTTAATATTTTGAGCAGGATCTTCTTTCCTAGTAACCATGTGAACAACATGTTGATCATCTAAATTCATCTCTTTAGTATCTTCAATAATAATTATTCTTTGGTTATCACTAATCCTAGAGGAGAGAATATTTAAAAGAGTCGTTTTACCTGAACCTGTACCACCAGAAACTAACAAGTTTTTCCCAAGATAAATACATATATCCAAAAACCTTGCAGCATCACTACTTAATGCTCCCCATTCAATAAGATCTTTTAGTAAGATCTTTTCTTTGAAAAATTTTCTAATAGAAACAACTGTTCCATTAGAGCTTATTGGACTTAGGACTGCTGCTATTCTTGACCCATCTGGTAAATGAGCATCTAACCGTGGTTCATCTTCATCAAACTTTTTCCCTACTGCCTGAGCTATCGCTCTCATGGCTGCCATAAGATTATCATTATTTTTAAACCTATTATCCGTTCTGATAATTTTCCCTTTAGATTCAATGAAAATTTCATAGGGACCATTAATCATGACTTCTGATATGTTCTCGTCTTCAAGAAGATCTTGAATTGGCGCGAGAAAGTTTTGAATAGCATCGTTAAAAACACTCATCGTTTATTTATCGACAGATTAGAGAATTTACTTAATAAATTATCAGATAGGAAAGATCTCTTCTTTTATTACTTATAATTAAATTTTTTTACTTAAATGATAAACATAAAACAAAATAAAAATAACAGAAATGATGGAATGGAAGATACCCACTACTTCATAGCCTCTAAGAACGATTTGAATACAATATCCACTTGCAATCATAAAAACACTCAAAATAACAAGACTCAATCCTGACTTCTTTTTCTTTCTTTCATTTTTTCTAAGCTTTGGAACAACATGTTCACTAAATAAACAACCAAAAGAAAAAACCAAAAAAGGAACTAAAACTATATGAATATACTGAAGGTATCTTTGAACCTCATAAGATTCGAGGCCAAAGTCAGTATTCCTCTTAACAAAATATCTAAATGCGATATAGATAAATCCAACGATAAAATTTATGATAAGAATTAGATGGAAATATCTTTTTGTTTTATTCAATCTTTTCTAACTCTTTATGAATTTTTAAAACTTTCGCTACATTATCAACCGTTGAATGAGAAGTAAGCGTCGCACCTGTTAAAGCATCTATATTCTTTCCCATTCTCATTTCCTGAAGACTCTTTCCAAATAATTTTTTTATCCAAGACAAAGGAGCTTGATACTCCTTAGGCTCCAAGAATCTCAATACTTTTAAATTTTTTAATTTTTCCTCAAAAACTTCAATCATTAAAACCTGATTCATTGTCCGAACCAAATGATTCTCTACATAAAGATGACTTTCTTTATCTTTACATTTTTTTATATGCCTAATGATAATTTTCTTTCCTTCAATTTTCTTTTTTAAATATTTAATTTCTTTAGAAATCTCACAATTCTTAGGATTTAAGCCTTTTAATGTCTCAGTGATTCCTGCTTTAGTTAATACATTAAAAAATATAGCCGATAGAAAAATTAGTTTCATCTACTCCCTTATTATCTTTAGTACTCTTCAAATTATGATCTACTTTAAAAACTACTTTTTCAAATGGTTTAAAAGCTAAACCAAAAGTAATGTTTTCCTTATCTACTCCCAAATCTTTTGTAACGCCAGAAGGAACTTTATGATGTGTATTATATTTTTCAAACCTTAAAAAAGGAGTCAGTGTCATTTTCTTTAAAAAGAAATTATAACCACCTTCTAAATAATATCCTTGAAGGCCATTTCCTATATTTTTCGAAAGCTTTTGATTGTATTCCTTAACACCACTTAGCTTTGCCATCGTAAATAATCCCTTAAAATAAAGATTTTTCTTCTCCCAGCTACCATGGGCCTGATAAATTGAAGTCCCAATACTGTTTGCACTTTGACTAGAAGAAGAACCAAGGTAATGGCCAATACCTACAGAAAACGAATTATCAAAAAAATAGTCTAACCTAGTTGCAAGAGCAATAGTCGAAGCAACTCTTCCATCTTTAGACTTACTTACAACTCCTCCTTTCTTTCTTCCTCCTCTTAAACCAGAAGAACTAAAACCATCAGCATCTGCTCCATTTACAAGATAAGTTTTATATCTAAGATTTTTCCACTTTCCAAAAAAGCCCAATCCTAATTCTCTCCAAGTAGAAGGAATTATATACTTTTCAACCTCTGGTCTTTTCACTGAATTAAATAATGTTGGTTCATGAAGTTCATTAACTAAGCCAAGAGGTAGAAGTAAAAGGCCTGATCGAAAATTTAATAAATCAGAATATAAATAATCAAGGTAAGCAAACTCAACAAATATTTCATTCACATGTTCTATTTCTATTTCACTATTAAAAATCCAGTCTTTTGAAAATTTATGTCCTATATAGATAATGTTTCTAAGTACCTCACCTTTTGATGAAGCATTGGAAGGAGTTCCTTGTTCATTTTCATCATCAAAAACACTTAAGGTTATTTCTCCGTATCCACCTATGCTAGTTCCTTGATTAAGTGAGTAAACCTTTGAAGCACTTTCTCCAAGCCCCAAATATGATGGAATATTAGAAGTTTTTTCAAGTTTTAAACTTTCAATTTCTTCTGCCAAAAGATCAATTCTTCTTTCCAATTCGCTATTACTTATTTCACTAGATAATCCTTGAAGAGCAAGAATCAAGCACATAATAATTTTTCTCATTTTTTCTCCTTAAAAAAGATAATAATCACACCTTGTTTGGCATGTCAAACAAATGTACTAATAGCCCTCTATTTTTATAGAGATAGAGTTCTTTGCTGATAAATATTGGCATTTTCACATAAATTAAAACCTCATCATCTTTAATCATCAAAAAGAACTCATTTTGCACCCTGTAGTAAAATCAAGATATTAAAATAATATGAGGAAAAATATATGAAATTTCTTATAGGAATAGCACTACTTATTACATCCATGACCAGTCTGGCTCATTACCATAATCAACCACCGCATAGGCATCCACATGGTAGTTCCAATCCAGTTAATACTTCTCCAATAAAACCTCATACTCATGAAGTAGAAAATACTCGAGGTATATCAAGTATTAGTAATAAAACAATTTCAGATTACAAATTGCTAGAGACACAGCAACCATTTTTAAGATTATATGATAAATTATAATAAAGGAGTTTATATGAAAGTATGCATCACTATAGTAATGATTTTTTCATTCAATTTGTTCTCAAAGGATTACTTACAAGAAAAACGAGAAGCTCTTGAAGAATATAAAGAAGCAAGAAAAATGAATAGAGATAAGCTCTTAAATGAGGAAATTCAAAGAGACGAATATAAAGATAAAGTTAGAGACCTCTATCGGAAAAGAACTGCTTCTTTGAAAAAAATCAAAGAAAATCGAATACATAAAAATAAAAAAGTAGATAAAAAGCACCCGAGCTTAAAAGTGAAAAGAAAAGAAGATCTAAGTGCTTATAGAAAAGATATTCGAGATAACAGAGCAGAATTAAAATCAGGTAAAATATCTAAAAAAAGCTTTTATGAGAGAAGGAAAGCATTAAAAGAAAGAAACTCATTATCAAGAAAAGAGTTCTAAATATCCATAAGCGGGTTCTTCATAAGGATGCTCTTTTTTAAAAGCTTGAATAACTTTCTCGATGACTTGAGGCTCACATATCATTTCAACTTTCACTTCCTCAACTGTGCTTAACTCATTAATAGCTCCTAAAGAAGGTTTGCTGCCAGCTAAAGGCTTGAATTGACCAATTCCAGTACTCTCAAAGCTACAATTTTCATAATTTCCTATCCTACCTGCTCCAGCTTCAAACATGGCCTTCTTCACTTTCTCTTTATCTTTTACAGGGACATAAAAATATATTTGATACATGTAATCTTCCTTGCTAAGTTTTCTCATATTTTGATAAAAAAGGTTCATCATGACAAAGAAAATTAAAGGATTAAGCCATCTAGGAAGTTCGACTAAATACGAAACCAAGTACAATCCCAAAATCCTAGAAAAATTTGAAAATAAAAATCCTAAGAATGATCAGTGGGTTAGCTTTGTTTGTACTGAATTCACATCTCTATGTCCTTTAACTTCTCAACCAGATTTTGCCAGAATTTTTATTAATTATATCGCAGATAAGCATATGGTTGAATCTAAAGCACTAAAACTCTATCTTTTTAGTTTTAGAAATCATGGTGACTTTCATGAAGACTGTGTTCAGAAAATTTGCAATGACTTAGTAAAACTAATGAAGCCTAAATTCATAGAAGTTATCGGCGAATTTACCCCAAGAGGTGGTATTGCAATTTATCCATACTCAAGTGCACACAATGGTAAAGCGAAGTATAAAAAAATTCATGAACAAAGAACTATTAATTACAAACCAGGAGCTTATAGCTTCTCGCTAGGCAGGCCTTATTAAATAGTTTTCAAGTAAAGAAAGTATAACGTAAAGCAAGAAAAGAATCCTAAGCTGATAATATAAAGGCCATAAAGAATCCTATCATACAAAGATTTATTTCTTAGAGTCTTAAAAATCTTGAAGTTAAAATAGCCAATAATAGGTGTGACTAAAAAAGAGATAATGGTAGCAAAATCTACCATCTGCTTCATATTTCTTAGGAAAAGAAATAAAACCAATGAAGTACCTATCACTGTTAGTAATAATATTTCTTTGTAATAATCTTTTGAATCTTTCTTTAATATCTTAAAGCTATTTGCCAGAACACGAGGATAAGCATCAAGACAAGTAATAGTTGTGCTAACCATTGTTGCAAGGCAAGCAAAAGCAATAATTGGTTTTGCCCAATCTCCAATACTAAAAGTGAATAATTGAACTAATTCTGAGGCAAAGCTAACAGATTTAGCAGAAAAAATCTTACCACTAGAAAACATAATCATCGCTCCTAATGACAAGAATAAAATAGCCAAGATTGTGGTTGTCCAATAACCAATATGAAAATCAAAAAATGAGTTTTGGAAATCTTTTTTCTCTTCATACCATAAAGACTGCCAAACTGATGTTTCAACAGGAGCAGGCATCCAACCAATCAAGGCCATCATGAATAAAATATCTACATGCGATTCAAAATTAAATTCAGAAAAAAAGAAACTTGATTTTTCTATTTCAAAAGATTGGAAAGACAAGAAGAAAACAATCACGCAAGTAAGAGTAAGGGTTATAACAATCCATTTTACAAAATTATCTAAGAAAGAATATTTTCCAACGTATAACAACAATCCTGCAAGTGATAGAACTATAAATGACATAACTAGGATTGAGATACTTTTTGGGAAAAATATTAAGACTATACCGGCTGTTACAACTGATATCGCTGCTTGAATAATAAACATCGTCAAAATAGTTAAAATGATAAAAAAATAAAGATGATAATTACTCAAATCTTTATAGCCATACAATAAACTTTTCTTTTTTTTCATGGGATATCTCACCCCAAGCTCTAAAATGGGAAGCTTTAATATGTTGGCGAATAAAATAATCCAAAGTAGCTCAAAGCTATACAAAGCTCCTGCCCTAGTCGATTGAACAATATGAGAAACTCCTATCGCAGCTCCTGCAAATAAAAGTCCTGGCCCAAGTTTTTTAATAAAATTCAACATAGCTGATAGATTTTATCAGAATAAAAATTTTAGTCCAATCGGAACTATGTATATTTTGACTCGTTGAATTATGAAGGAGATTTTCAAATGAAATTATTACTACTAACTCTATTCATTCCTCTGGTCTGGGCACAAGAAATAATCAAAAAAGATTATGAGAGTAAAGATATCACTCTAAAATTTATTAGAGCATTTCCAGGAGATATAAGTGATGAACATTTTAATCTCGTACTTCCTAGTTCTAGAGAGATTGAAATCGTCTGTGCATCCACTTATAAACATTTATCTGATCATTTTAAAAATGAATCCTATGTGACATATAATAATTTTTATAACTATTATCCAACAAAATTTCATTTAAATGATAAAAAATGTAGAAGTTTTGTAACTTACCTTCTAAAAGTCTTTCACGCAGTTGATGAAGAAAATCCAATTTATCTCACATTTAATTTAAAGAAAAAAATTATTTCTAAAATTCAATACCCTGATATTAATCCTTATTCTCAGAAAGGAGATATCAAAGATCTTCTTCCTAAGAAGCCTATTCCTTTTCCAATTCCGAGAAAGAAGAAAAAAGATAAATTGAAGAAACAAGCTCCTCCAAAAGAAGAAATGATTCCTCTTTTCGGCTAGATTTAGAGAAACTTTGTAAAAGATCATTCGTAGTATTATAATTATTACTTTTTACAAAGGTCTTTTATGAAAACATTCATTTTATCACTACTTTCAGCTCTATTTTTATCTTGTAGTTCTTTATCTAAAAAAGACTGTTCTTCAATGAATTGGAAACTCAAAGGGATAACGGATGCTAGAAATAATAAAAATTGGAATGAAAGATTAGGTGATTATCAGAATCAGTGCAAAGAGCATGGTATTTCTATCAATCGAGATGCGTATGTTTCTGGAATTAAACATGAAGGTGCAAGAATATGCTCTGATTTTTCAAATTTTCATTTAGAAGGATGGCAAGGAGTAGGCCAGAGAGATGCCATTAATGGAGACTCTAAAAATGATTATCATAATGCTTGCTTACAATATGGTGTCATACCTATTAATAGTTTATACGAAATTGGTTATTCAAAAGGAATTGAAGTTTTTTGCTCTTCAGATTCAGCTTATGAATTTGGGCTCTCTGGTAGAGAATACTCGTATCAATGCCCTAAACATTTAGAATCTAACTTTCTTCGTCACCATACTGCTGGAATGAAAGTGTTCGAAGCTAAAGCAATGGAGCAAGAAGTTGCTACTATTGAGAACAAACTAGATTCTCTTTCTAATCAATTTTCTCAAAAGCAAAGAGAAATAGATCAAGCTCATCAAGACCTAACTCATTATCTTAGATCGCAAAACAGAAAAATTGATAAATTAGAGGGAGAACAAGAGTATTTAGCAAGACAAATTAACTATAGGCATCATAGAAATCATGATTCTGGAATTAAACCTATTGGTAAAAAAAGTGATGATTCATTACTTCAAGATAAAATCTCAGTTGATCGGAGATTAACAGCAGCTAGATCAGAATTAAGAAAAAAGAAAGCTTATTATCATGACTGCATAAGAGAGTATGAGGATGACTTAGCTTCAATTGATAGATCCATTCATAATTTAGAAAGCGACTTAATGGGTGCAAAAAGAGAATTAAGAAATGCTCATAGAGATGCTAGAATGTTTCAAACTGAAAATTTATAAGTAACAAGTAATTCTTTTCTCTTTTTTAAAAAAAACTGAACCAGCTATTCCCTTTACACCTTTGAGGTTTTTTACTTGTGTATAAATTAACGGAATCTCACTGGTTTCTAACTTTGTAAATTCCTTTAAAAGCCTTGAAACTTCTTGAATAAGATCCATCGATATTATTGAACCTGAAATCGATTTAACATAAGCATGAGCACTTGGCCTATTCTCTATATGAAACCACCAATCTTCTTTTTTTGCCCATCCTTTTCTTATACCATCATTAGATTTTGCATTTTTTCCAATTGCAATTTTAAACCCCTCAAATAGAAATTCTTCAAAATCTATATTAGTTTTTTGAGTATTCCTTATTTTTTTTCTATTCCATATAGGCTTTATTATTTTTTGAGAAAGTTCTAGATGACTATTTTTAACTTCATTTAATAATAAATTTGCTTCTTTTAATCTATTCGTTAAGATGACTTTCACGTCTTTTAATTTTTTTATCTTTTTATAAATCAAGTCAATTCTCTTATAAAGACTCATCTCTTTAGAAAACTTAAATCTAAAACCATTAATAAGTATTTTTTCCGAATTCAGTTCAGCTACATCATTTCCACTATTGAGTTCAAAAGACCATTTTTCTAATTTTTTTTCGATTAATGGTATAGATAGCATCTTGCTCAAGTCACCTTCTATGTTCTTTGATTTTTTTTCTAGAAACTTTGTTCTTTTTTTATTGTTTAGAAGTCTTTGGTTTTTCTCTAAGTTTAATAGATCTTCCAAAAGTTTCAACTTCCTAGGTTTTCCGACTCCTAGCTCTGTTCTACCAAGTTTATCATAATGATTAAAAAGTATTTTTTCTTCCAGCTTCCCATAATAAGAACAAAAGAAAATTTCTTGCTTTCCATCAAAATAATTATTCCCAAATATTGATTCTCGTCCCCTATAAAAATAGTAAAACGAGTTCGTTCTTCCCCATTTATTATAATTAAATTTTAAAATTCTATCTTTTTGATCTAATTCTAGAGAATGAAAAATTCCACCACTAATATATTTTCGTACAAATTCTAATAATTGATCTTTATGAACTCTTAAATAACTCTCAGGTGCTTGTTCTGAATACCAAATCCCTTCATGGCCTCCACCTCGTCCTATATAAAGCCAGTAAGTTTTACCAGGTGATCGCATGCTAATCGCCAAATAACGCGTGGTTGAGAAAATTTTTTGTATAGGTGAAGCAGTATTCGCAGGAAAACTCTTTATTTGTTCACTCAAAATTTGGTAGTCTTGAATCATGGAATTAAACCTGCTTGCTCAAACGAATTATCAATTACTCAATCTTATAGATTGGGATTTGATTTCTTCTAGGATAGCACAAAATTCTTACTTCAAAATGAACAAAGAAAAGATCCAAGCAGTTCCAAGGAAGAAGAGCAAGAATGATGTTTTAGAATCATATGAGCTCTTAGAGAAATCAATAAAATATATAGACTCTGAACATTTTCATAACTTCTATCAATTAATTAATAATTTGAGTTCCAAAATAAATCCTAATCACTTTCATAAAAAAATTGAAAAAGAAAATATATTAACTATTGATGAGATTCATCAAATTGTGATTCTTTTTGAGACTTTTCATAAAAGCACTATGCTTTTTAATGATCTTTTTGAACAAAAACATTTAGAAAATATAAATATTAATCAAATCAACTCTAAAATCACAAGACCTTTCAGGGCCTTTGTAGATTATGATGGAAGTATTGATTACGAAAGCCATCCAAGGCTTAAATCACTTTTTTTAAAAAGAAATGCACTAGATCTAAAAGCTAAAAATATTTTAAAAGAGTTAATCCAAGAATATTCAAAAAAAGAAATTCTTCAAATTAATACTTATGATATTTTCAATGATCATTATGTCTTGCTTATTAAAACTGATCATTATTCAAAAAACCTAGGTTTTATCCATGCTAGATCTGATACAGGACAGACTCTGTATATAGAACCAAACTCATTAGCAAAAATATCAGAGAAAAGAAAAGATTTATCTATTGAGATAGAAGCAACTATCTATGCAATTTGTAGAGATTTCACTCAGCTTCTCTATAATTATCAAAAAGAAAACTTAAAAATTTCTAAAATGATCTTCTCTTGCGATCATATTTTTTCTCTTGCCAAATTTTCTAAAGATCATCAATTACAACGACCTATTATTGATGAAAAAGAAAATTTTTGGATAGAAGATTTTTTTCACCCTTTTATTGAAAACCCAATAAAAAATAGTATTGAAATTCAAAAAGACCTTCAAGGTGTTATGATTTCTGGCCCAAATACTGGAGGGAAAACTTTAAGTTTGAAGTCAATTTGCTTGTGTACACTCTTTCCTCATATCGGTCTTTTTATACCCGCTAGAAATGCAACCATTCCTCTCTTAGATGAAATATATTTTCTTTCTCAAGATCATCAAAGTTTATCTGAAGGTTTAAGTTCCTTTGCAGCTGAAAGTAAAAACTATTTAAACCTTGCTCAAAACTTAGATA
The DNA here is from genome assembly GCA_020630335.1 of Bacteriovoracaceae bacterium. Classification (GTDB taxonomy): domain Bacteria; phylum Bdellovibrionota; class Bacteriovoracia; order Bacteriovoracales; family Bacteriovoracaceae; genus JAHDHG01. The sequence continues at coordinate 115,867 of JAHDBN010000004.1, read as the reverse complement.
AGAATGCTATTATTTTTATAGATGAAATTTTTAATTCGACAAGCTCAGAAGAGGCTTCTTCTCTTGCTCTAGGTTTTTTTGATTATTTCAAAGAAAAGACCAATCCTCTTATCTTTGTTTCGACACATCATCAAATGCTAAAAGTAAAAACTCATGAACATAAAAATTTTATTTCTGCACATGTAGGTTTTAATCCTGAATCGGGTCTACCAACATATAAACTTTTTTATGACTCACCGGGAAGTTCTCGAGCAATTGAAATATTTCAGACCCTTTCTAAAAACTTTGAATTTGGATCTAAAATTATTAACAAAGCAAAAACTATTCTGGATAAAAAACAACTTGATTATGAAAACTTATTAGCTGAGGTTTCTAAAAAGAAAGCGCTTTTAGACAATGAGTTAAAAAAAGAAAAAGAGCTAAATGATCAGTTAAAGAATCAAGTGAAAGCGCAAGAAGGCATACTCAGAATTAAGCGAGAAGATGAAATCAGAAAACTAAAAGAGGAAATACAAACCATACGTAAGAAAATTTATGAATTAGTTGATAATATAAAAAAGGGAGTGATTACAAGCCCAAAGACTGTTGATAAAAAGATTGCAGAGATCTCAAATAAAGCAATCTTTAAGGAAAAGGAGGAATCGATGTACGATACTCAGAAAGTTATTCCTATTTCAGGCCAAAACTACATTTATAAACCAATGAGGAAAATCGGAAAGGCCTTAAAAGTTGATCAAGATGTTCAAAAAGTATTATTAAGCTTTTCAAATAACTTTAAGATAGAAGCAAATTTTTCTGATCTAGCTTTCGGACCTGGAACATCTCAGCCTAAAGAGCAAAAATTTTCATTTTCCTATTCTAAGCAAAGAGAAGAAAAATTTATTTTAGATGCTAGAGGAATGCGACTTGATGAGTTTAGAAACCAAGTCGAACTTATGATTTCAGATTTATTTGCTAATAGCTTACCTTATATTGAGATCATCCATGGACATGGAAATGGAATTCTCAAAAATTGGCTACGAAACTTCGTCCAAAAAAATACTGACCTAGAGTTAGAAATTCCAAACGATTCTGGTGATGGAATTAGTCGTATAAAGCTAAGCTAACTCTAACATTAATTCTTTAATTTCTTTATGAAGTCGTAAATATTTCGAATTCTTCTTTTTTACAGGTGTCCTAATCGCATGTTTAATCACCCAAAGATTTTCTTTTGTTTTTTTCTTACTTAACCACTTTTCAAAGGTTTTAAATGCTAATTTTTCATTGATTTTAATTAAATCACCCATCGAGTTAGCAACAGATCTTCTGACGTACAGCACTTTATCATTTCTAAGTTTATTATAAATAGGTAAGTTTTTTTCAGGATTCGATTCAATCCAACTAATTTTCATTCCCCAAGGTAGCCTTGCTCTTAAGCCTTCAGAAGCTAGACGTCTGACATGGAAGTTTTCATGTCGACTCCATTCCTTCATTTTCTTTAATACTTCTTTAGGACTTTCATTTGCCAAAGGTCGAATGGCCCACTCTCCAGTAAAACGCATTGTTAGATCTTCGATAAATATTAAACTTGCCTGAACATTAGTCGTTCCAAATTTTTCTATAAATTGAGAGATTGGATAAAGATGAAATCCATAAGTAAACATACCCGTCTCAAGTTCTAATTTATTTCCCAAGAGTCTTCTAAAGACTTTTAGTTTCTTTTTATAATTTATATCCAAATACTTTTCTAAAAGAGAAGCGATAAGGTTTAATCTTTCTTTTAATTCAAGGTTTTTAAATTGATTTTTATATTCAATAACGAATTTCTTATTATTAAAATATTCATTTTCAGGATTAAGTTCTTTACAAAAAATATTAACAAAATCTACAGAATACCAATCTTTATGTTTACCTGTTTTATTTTCGAGATCTGTAAATGGAGTGATAATTTCCACTTATAACTTTAATGATTTTTCTCACAACAATTTTTTGCTTGAAAGTGTTTATAGTGAGCAACAATCAAACACAAACTTCCCACGAGGCTCAAGATTAAATTAATAGAGCTTTTCTCATGATGAAAGATAGAATTTGAAACAATCATCAAAACAACACCAATAACAGGTAAAACTAAAAGCTTATATGATTTTTCTTTTATTGCATGAGGTAGAAAAGCAAGTAAAGCAGCTAGAACAATAAGAACAAAGATTAAATCATGAATTAAATGATTCTCTGTAAAATTCGCAGCAGGATAAAGTAAAACCACTAAAGGTAAAACAATACAATGAATAATGCAGAGCCCCGATAGGCCCATTCCAAGAACATCAAATAACTTATCTTTCATGAAATATTAACTACAAACTAGCTGCTTGATTGACAATAAAAAACTCAGAATTTGGTTTTTTTACACTATTTTTTTGAAAATACTTGTGCGCCCTACTAACAATATCTGTCTGAAATGCCTTTTCATAATGCACATCGCAGACATAGGCCTTTACAACAAATAGCAAGGCCACTGAATAGCCTACTGTAATCTCACTGATAACAACATTTACAGGCTTTTTCAAATAAGCATATCTGCTAGTAATAACGATTTCGTAAAGAGCATCTTTCACTTTATCAATATCAATATCTGTAGATAGCCTAAAAGGGATTTCAATCATCATATCTAAGGCACCAGAATTACCAGATGATACATAGTTATTTGCAAATTGTGAGTTTGGAATTGTAATTAAGCTATCATCTAAGGTTACTAACCTCACAGCTCTAAGGCCTATATGAGAAATTTCACCATAAACTTCTCCAAACTTTACTCTATCACCTACCTGGAAAGGCCTATCAAATAAAAGGACTATACCTGAAATCAATGAAGCAACGATATCTTTTAATGCTAAACCAATAGCAACAGCTGCCGAACCCCCAAGTCCTAGAAGAACTTCTTTGGGTGGTCTAATTGCTCCATAGACAATTAAGATTGAACCAAAAATATACCAAACAAAGGTAATTATTGTTGCTATCTGAAGTATAGATAATCTTTGATCTGGATATTTTTTTTGTAAACTTGTAATAAATTCTCTGAATTTCTTCGCAATATAAATTAATAAGACAAATCCAAGAATTAAAAAAAAGACTGATTCTATTCTGAATAAGCTTAAGTAATCAAAAGCTTCTGTGAGTTTCTTACTATTCTCCATAAACTAAATTCTTTTTTTCTAAGTACTTAATTAAAGAGTTTTGAAATCTTGTCTTAAGTGTATAAGTTAACTTATCTTTCATTACCAAAATCTTATTATCAATTCCAAATTTTATAGCATACCTAACTGCACCCTCTGATAGATGAGTAATCTCCATAACTTCTTTAACAGATAAATTTTCATGCTTCACAATCGCAGCTAAAGCAAAAAGAGCATCTTCACTTAATTTATCTAAAATTGTTGATAGATCATCATCTTGTGGAAGACCTAAGTAAAACTTATTACGACCATCATATTTTAAAGAAGATAGCCAGTTAGAAATAGAAACTCTCGGATTTCCTAGGGACTGCTCCCATAGTAATCTAAAAAATTGTTCCTCTATAATCTCTTGAGATTCACTTGCAAATTTTCCACCTACAGCTTTCATAATATTCAAACATGATAATCCATATTCACACTTATTGTGTCTCTTCATAATAATTTTTCTAATATCACCATCACTTAATGGCTGTAAGCTCTTGATATTTCTAAAGCTCTGATTTTTACCAAAAGAAGCATTTAAATAATTCCAAGAATATCTATTAAATGAAATACAAAAGAAAATATTTTCAAGCTTCGTATTTAAAACTTCAAGTAAGGCCTTATAAGCATTAAAGCCACCAAGTTTAGATATAAAGCAGTTTTGAACTTCATCAATCAGAACTAAAGTTTGTTGGCATTCTTTATCATACTTAATAAGAGAAATAATCCCTTCCCCTTCAATTCCAAGAGCATCATATATAAAATCAAAAAGTTCCTTAGAGGTTGAAATTCTTTTTTTCATTTCAACTTTTTTTACATCTAATCCCTTAAAGTTTTTAGCTAACATAGAGAGCAAAGTACTTTTCCCTGCTCCTTTATCGCCGATAATGGCCATTGAATTCTCTTCTGTTTCATCTTCTTTCCAAAGATTAATCACCTTGATTATCTCTTCAAGAATATTACTCTCAGGATTTACATACAAGGAAGGATCACTTTCTATCTCTTGCTCGAAATGTTCAAAGTATTCATCTGGTACTTTGATTGCTTTTTCTTCTACCAGCGAATCGGAGCTTTCAAGTCTTTTTTTTAAAATTTGTGCAGTAATTTTTTTTACAAAATCAAATTTTTCACTCCAACTTAGCAGAGTTTGAAGAAGGTTAATACCAACAACGATAATTAAGGCAGGTAAGCTTAGAAAGAAAAACTTTTTTTGTGAAACCAACTCTGAAAACCAAGTTGACAAGTGAGGTAAGCTGAATGCCTTTAATTTTTGTGATAACTCTTCTCGCCATTGAGCAGCAATAAACAAACCAATGAATATAATAAGTATAATCGCTATATTTTGTATTAAGTAATATGAAAGACCTTTACTTACAACACTCTTTACAAAATCTAATAAAAAAAACGTCCACATCAGCAAAGCGCCAAATCTTGAGGCATGCTTGGTCGCTTTATCTTGCAACTGAAGAAGTTCTTGTTTATGTCGCATTCTCGTTTTTCCAACGCGAACAAGAATATCGTATAAGACTCGTTTTAAAATTTTGTAATAAATAAAATACTTAAAGAAAGAAACAAAATCTGAAAATTCATGTAAGGATTCACTTTGAGATAAAAGCCAAACCATAATATATAAAGAAACAAGAGCAATGAGCCAAGGCAAATAAATAATGGCCAATCTCATAATTTCAGAAACAAAAGAATAAGATTTATAACCTCTATAACTTAGTTTTACATAACCAGTTCTTTTTCTTTTTAATATTTCTGATATTTTCTTTGAAAACCACCAAGCAAAAAAAGGAAAGAAGAAAACGCTAAAAATTTTAATGATTTCTATAATTAATTTTGCATACCCATCAAAACCTGTATTTAAATAAGATCTTAGAGTTTTTCCTTTTAATACAAAAATTGAATACCACTTGAAAGGAACAATTTTTATTTCTCTTTTTAGATCAGAAAAGAAATTTTTATCAAAACTTAAGACCTTCCATTTATCTTCATCGTATCTATCAGATATATATTGAGATCTTTTTAGGCTAATACTATCCAGCTCGTCCATGTGATTATCATGGCCAAGTTGCTCTAGAGTTGATTCCGCATCACTTTCAAGAACTTCATCAAAACTATACCTTGCTTCGTCTACTAAGCTTCTCCATTCCGAAGTAACCTCATCATAACTAGAACTAGTTTGTGCAGTTAAATCTAAAGATAAGAAAAGAATAAATAAAAAATATCTCACTATAAATGATTATAGCTAAATAGATTGCAAATAAACAAACATATATAATTCTATTATGAGAGAAGGGATCTTAAAGCTAGAAGCTAAGACAATAAACCTTTAATAATCCACAAAGGCCCAATAAGTAGAAATTTAAGATCATCAATAAAAGATGGTTTTGCTCCTTCTATCTTGTGCCCTATGAATTGAAAGATCCATGCTATGACAAAAACACCTAAGCCTAGTTGCCAAGATTCATCAATAAATTGCAAGCTAAAAAATGCTATAGATAACTGAACACACATTAGCAAAAAAGGTTTAAGTCCTAATGAAAAGTAGAAAACCAAAGCTATAATTGCGACGAGATGAGCAAAGTTGAAACCCTTAAAAAATAAAGGTGTAGGGATAACACTAAGTAAAACAATTACACTCCAAAGAATAGCTGGAACACAAAATTTATGAATTAAGATATTCGTTTTATTTTTATGTGATACGCCATAAGCGTTTAACCATTCTTGGAGTGTCATAAATTATCTTTTAAAAACTTCGTTATTATCAAAGAAATAAGAAACTTCTCTTTCTGCAGACTGAGGTGAGTCTGAACCATGAACAGCATTTGCTTCAAGAGATTTCGCGTATAACTTTCTTAAAGTTCCATCTGCAGCTTCTTCAGGATTTGTCGCTCCCATGATTTCTCTATTTTTCATGATCGCACCTTCACCTTCAAGAACCATAAGCATTACAGGCCCAGAAGTCATAAAGCTAACTAAAGATCCAAAAAAAGGTCTTTCCTTGTGCTCAATATAAAATCCTTCCGCTTTCTCTTTAGAAAGATGAGTTAGCTTTGCTGCTGCAATGCTTAATCCTTCTTTTTCAAATCTTGAAATTATATTTCCAATATTATTATCTTCTATTGCATTTGGTTTAATAATACTTAACGTTCTTTCCATTATTTTCTCCTTATAATATTTACTTTATAAAACACTTGCTAATTTTTCGCCAAGCTCAGCAGGACTCCTAACAATAGTAACTCCACATTGCTCTAATACCTTAAACTTAGCTTCAGCTGTATCATCTCCACCAGAAATGATCGCTCCTGCATGTCCCATTCTCTTTCCTGCTGGAGCACTTGCTCCTGCAATGAAGCTAACTACAGGCTTATTCATATTATCTCTTATCCACTTTGCAGCTTCAGTTTCAGCATTACCACCAATTTCACCAATCATGATAACAGCTTCAGTATCTTTGTCTTTTTCAAATAAATCTAAACAATCTATAAAGCTTGTTCCATTCACAGGATCACCACCAATTCCAACACAAGTTGATTGTCCTATATCTCTTTGAGTCAATTGATAAACAGCTTCATAAGTAAGAGTTCCTGATCTAGAAATAACTCCCACATTACCAGGCATATGAATATGGCCTGGCATAATTCCAACTTTACATTCCCCTGGGGTAATTATTCCAGGACAGTTTGGTCCTATAAGTCTTGAGTTTGATTTGTTTAAAACAGATCTAACTTTAATCATATCATTAATAGGAATACCTTCAGTAATTGCTACAATTAATTCAACACCCGCATCAATTGATTCAAGAATTGCATCAGCAGCAAACTTTGGTGGCACAAAAATCATAGCGACATTTGCTTCAGTTTCCTTAACCGCTTGATAAGTAGAGTTATAAACAGGAATGCCTTCATGAACCATTCCACCTTTACCTGGAGTAACGCCTCCAACTACATTTGTACCATAATCTCTTGATTGAAGAGTATGAAATGTCCCTTGCTTACCAGTAAGTCCTATAGTGATAAGTCTTGAATCTCTATTTACTAAAATTGACATCTTACGCTCCCTTCGCCGCTTCTACTGCTTTTTTTGCAGCGTCAGCAAGATCATCTGCTGCTGTAATAGCAAGACCAGATTCAGCTAATAATTTTTTCCCAACAGAAACATTGGTTCCTTCTAATCTAACAATTAATGGAACTGAGAGTTTTAACGATTTTGCAGCAGCAATAATACCTTCTGCAATAATATCACACTTCATAATTCCACCAAAAATATTCACTAAAATAGCTTTCACATTTTTATCTTCTAAGATAATAGAGAATGCTTTTTCAACAGTTTCTTTTGTCGCTCCACCACCAACATCTAAAAAGTTTGCGGGTTCACCACCATAAATCTTAATAATGTCCATTGTCCCCATTGCAAGGCCAGCACCATTTACAAGACAACCAATATTTCCATCTAATGAAATATAAGAAAGACCGTGTTTACCAGCTTCTAACTCTTGAGCTGATTCTTCCGTTGGGTCTCTTAACTCCGCAATATCTGGATGCCTGAAAAGAGCACTTTCATCAAAGTTTAATTTTGCATCTAAAGCAATAACCTCACCTTGCTTAGTCACAACAAGTGGATTGATTTCAGCAACCGAACAATCTTTAGAAATATAAAGTTGATAAAGTCCATTTAAAAACTTTACACATTTTTTCATCGCATCACCTTCTAAACCAATAGCAAAGGCAAGCTTTCTTCCTATGTAAGGAGTGAAACCTGTCGCTGGATCAATTGATGCTTTGATAATTTTTTCTGGAGTTTCATGAGCGACTTCTTCAATATTTACTCCACCTTCTGAAGACGCCATCATAGTAGTAAGACCTGTATCTCTGTCTAAAACAATTCCTACGTAATACTCATGTTCTATATCACAACCAGCTTCTACTAAAACTTTATTAACTTTTTTACCTTCTGGACCTGTTTGATGAGTTACTAGCTGCATACCAATAATTTCTTTAGCAAAGTTTTCAACTTCCTCTAGAGATTTCGCTAATTTAACTCCTCCACCTTTTCCTCTTCCACCAGCATGAATTTGAGCTTTAACAACCCAAATATTTCCGCCAAGCTTTTTAGCTACATCAACAGCTTCTGCTGGAGTAGAAGCTACTCCACCTTCAAGAACACTAATATTAAAATCTTTCATCAAGCGCTTAGCCTGATATTCATGAACATTCATGAAATCTCCTCAATTCTAGATAGTTTTACGTGGACTAGATTAAGTGAAAGGCCTAGTATTTTCAATAAAACATTTAATAGATTATTTTTTATTTAGATTGACTTAAATTTTATTTGTTGGGCCTTTTATGAACTATTATTCTTTATATCCTTCTCATTTCAAACTAGACGGAGGAGCAATGTTTGGTATTATTCCCAAGCCTTTGTGGGAAAAAAAACTCCCCTCTGATGAATTTAATCGCGTAGAAATGAATTGCAGAATGTTTGTCATTCAAACTCAAGAAAAAAATATACTCATTGATTTAGGTGTCGGTGATTATCATGGTGAAAAATTTGAAAAACGCTTTGGCTTACAAGAGATCTGGAATCCAGTTAACAAGACTCTGAAAGAAAATCTTGGAATAGGAGTAGAAGAAATTACTGATATAGTACTCACTCACTTACACTTTGATCACGTTGGTGGCTTAGGTACTAATGACGGTATTACTCCCTTATTTCCAAATGCTACCCTGCACCTACATAAAAAACACTTTGAATACTCCTTAAATCCAACTCCTAGAGATCAAGGATCTTTTCAAGCTCAATACTTCCATCCTCTGATAAAAACACTAGAAGAAAAAAAACAAATTCACTGGCTAAGCGAGACAGATGACTTAATTCTCAAGGACTCCAAGTATGAGTTAAAGTTTAAAATCTCACATGGCCATACACCTTTTCAAGTCCTTCCATACGATAAAAAAATGATCTATATGGGAGATCTTCTTCCCACCAGTCACCATTTAAATGTTGCTTGGACTATGGGATATGATCTTCATCCTGGTGATAGTTCTTTAGAAAGAGCCAGCATGTATGAATGGATTATCCAAAATCAGCTTATAGTAATTTTTGATCACGATAAAGACTTTTGGGGAGCTAGAATCAAACAACTCGATAAATATAAGTTTGAATATCTTGAGAAATACCCATCGCATTCAAATATTTTTGAGAAGCATAATGTCTAAGTAATTTTAAAGAGACTAGCAATGCATCTTGATATCAAAGCTATTCCTATGTATCTTTTCTTCTATGAGAATTTATACTATTTTTTTGTTATTCACTTCTTTAGCATTTTCTCAAGCAGTTCCAAATCAGCAAGATTACTTCTTAAAAAACTTATGGAGACTCGCTTCAGATGTTCAAGTTTATCCTTATAGAGAATTTGCTGATCATTCTGGCTTAACAACTTTTCAAAAATATCTCAGAATACATCATAACGATTTTACTTCTTCCCCTTTTGGATTCTTTTATGTTCACCGTGAGAGATTAAAACCAAATAAAGAAGATCACTTTTCTTTTGCTAATACCAATAGTGATTTTTCTGAAATTGTTAGACTAGATTATGGTGTATGTGCTGGTATGTCTGTATTACTTCGAAAATTTCATAGGCTAGCTTTTTTTGATCCTAATAATATCACCCAAGCAAACGTACCATCTCGTTACAAGGAACTAAAATCCTGGAAAAAATTTTACTATAAACAAATCAAAAGAATACAAAACTTAAAACCTGCTATCTTTCCTCACTTCAAATCGTTAAATGAATTATCTAGTGATCCAATCTTAAAAAAAATCTTAAAAGAAACTAGTCTTCAAGAGTGGGCCATAAAAAATGCAACAATAGGTGGAGCTCTTCAAGTCCTAGAAACAATAAAAGAAAAAATGAAACCTACAGAAATTAGAAAACTCTATACCAATTTACAGTTAAGATTAGATTTAGATTACAAGCCAATCGTTTTCACAGTAGAGAAAAGTAAAAAAATATTTACCACAAAACACAGGATACATGTCTTAAATGTTACTAAAATCATTCAGAATCCGGAAAATCAAGATATTGAAATACATTTCTGGGATATTAACTACTCAAACATCAATTCTGCAGCCAAAAAAGCTATCATACATCCAGATGGTACAATATCGGGAGATTACTCCAATCTATCAAGAATACAACTCTACCCATATGACGATTTCGAAATCTCTCGTATGCTCAAAAACCAAATGAAGTGGTGTAAATCTAATCCAATACGACATAGCGTATGTGAAGGCTCACTCTATTAATCAAGAAATATTCTCCTGAAAAAATGCCCTGCGTTAGGTAATTCTTTTCTACATTTTAGCCATTTTTTGCTAGAAACCAGACATGAAAATACTTTTATCTATATCAATGCTTATCTCTTTGTCTTTATTTTCACAAAATAAAGACATACCTTCCCAGCAAGAATTAGCGAAGGATAATATATGGAGATTTTTTCCAGATATCCCAAAACATTTTTTAAGAAATTTAGCTTACTCAACTAGAGCAAGAGATTATGATTTTTTATTAAATGAATACTTTGAAAATAATGGTCGTAACCCTTTTAAAGTTTTTCAAGGTGATAATATTCATATGACACCTAATGAAGAATCCCATCCTTCTTTTGCTAATGATGATTTTTATTTTGATGATGTATCAAAAACAGAGTTTGGGGTATGTTCAGGATTAACTTATCTGATGAGAAAGTTTCATCAACTCTCATTTTATGATCCTGAAAACATTTTAGACTTATCAATTCCCTTAGAAGGAAAAAACCCAAAAGCTTGGTTTAGTTTTTACAAGGAAAAAATTGACCGTGTCTATAAATTAAAGCCCGCAATATTTCCTGGATTTAAAAATTTTAACGAACTTTCTGCTCACCCAAAACTTGGGAGATATTTAAAAGAGTTAACTCTCGCTCAATGGATTGAAAAGAATATGACTATTGCAGGGCTCATTCAATTAGATAGGACTTTTCAAAAGAAGATGCCTTTTAATGAAGTCGAAGATCTTTACCATGACCTTGCTTTCAGATTAAGCCTTGGATACAAACCTATCATTCACGCTTCAGCTTTTAATAAAAAGAAGATTTTCCCTGAAGATAAATGGAGCATTATCTATGATAAAAACAAACGAGAAGAATTTAAAAAGAATTTTAAAGATGTTAAAGAAAATCTTTGGATACATGTACTAAACGTTTATAAAGTAGAAAAAATTGATGATATAGGATCATTTGCAATTTATACTTGGGATATTAATTCTGTTTCTATGGATGAAGTCCCTAAAAAAATAATTATTCAGGCAAATGGTAAAATAAAAGGCGATTTTAGTAACGTAGGAGCGGTTTATCTTTACCCTCATGATGATTATGAGGTATCTCAAATAGTTATCAATAAATTAGAGTGGTGCACGAAATCAGACACTCATAAGAAACTATGTTTATCTAGAAAAATAGAAGATTAATAAATTCGATTTTAAGCAACTTCAAACTTAATAACTTCAACCGGACAAGCTTCTGCAGCCTCTTCAATTCTTAAACCATCATCCAAAGGTGGGTTTGGTCTAATCACACAATTATCAGCCTGCACATCAAAAACTTCAGGATAAATATCTTCACAAGCGTTACAAACAATACACCCTGGAGCTATCCAAACTTTTTTCATGGCAAAGTTTTCTCTTGCGGGAGCATCTGCGACTGCTGCTGCTCCTCCTCCTTGATTGGCAAAATATGCTTCAAAAGTAGGGTTTGTTGGAATTGCTAATTGAACACCTTGCCCTGGAACGGTTTCAGCGATAAAGCTTCTAGCCGGAATTGGAATTCTAGCAGCTGTTGATTTTGTGTCTTTATCACTTAAATCGCTAACTGTTTTTTTTGCATTTTTTAAAAGATTTAAAAATTTAGATCCTGGATATTCAAACTGAAAAAACCTTCCATCTTTACTAGAGCTTAACTCTACTTGAACTCTCGCTTTATCCATTCCTTTAGCTCCTAGTAGAGAAAGGAATTTTGCTCCCATATCAATCTCTCTAGCAAAAGACTCCGATTCAGAATCAAAACTTTTAGTTACTCCGATTTGTTTTGGAGTTCCAAAAGGATTAAAGAGTTCTACTTTTAATGTATCTATTTTTGCTGGTGATTTCGCTGAATTCCAAAGAAAAGAAAAAGCAAAACCATGATCATACTCATTACTTTTTAAAATATTTAATTTAGCATTTCCAAAAAACTTATCTAAAACTCCAAGGCCCAGACTCATAAAACCTAAACTTACCACTAAGCCAATTACTAAAACCAAAGCAATTCCAAGCGCAATAAAACTTGTTGTCATTTTTCTCTCCAAAAAAATTACTTAAACTGATTATACAAGAAATTCGATAAAAAGGGTATAAACTAAAAGTTGATTATTGGCTTAATTACTCCAGAATTAGCTTCAACAAGGCCTTCATACTCTTTATCCACATTTTTTATCCAGCATAACCTAGAAATATCTTCTCTCTGAATATCTACAGGATTTCCGTGTTTAAGCCGTTTTAATTCATCTCCCTCTAAAGTATGTGAATCATAAGGAAGTAGTTTCTCTAAATTCACTTTATGAGCGGGGAGATGAATATTATCTAAATCTTGTTCATTTGATATATCAACGCTACCTATTGTACTTCTGAAAAGTCCTTCTAAGGTTCCAAGAGTACCCAAATACCTAGCACAATCTGAGAATAAAGTTCTAATATAAGTCCCTGAAGAAACTTGAAATTCAATAACAAGTTTTGGGTAAGTATATTCAATCACTTTTATGTCATGGATATATCTTTTCTTTTTTTCTTTTTTTATCTCAACGCCTTCTCTTGCGTATTCATACATTTTTCGTCCTTGAAACTTTGAAGCACTAAAAGCATGAGGTGCTTGCCAGTACTCACCCAAATATTTCTTCCTTAATTTTTCCTCGATGAAGTCTTTTGAAAAAGAGGATATCTCATTTTTTAAATAATCAGTTTCATCAGTATTGCTAACTTCACTAGTTAAATCTCCAGTTGGAGTCTCTATGCCTAAAATACCATAAGAAACATAAGTTTTAGAAAGCTCATCATGTACATAATTATTTAAACGAGTTGCTGAATTGATTGCTATAAGTAAAAGTCCTTCTGCAAATGGATCTAGAGTTCCAAAATGGCCTATTTTTTTTACACCTTTAAAAACTCCACGCTTAAGCTTTCTTATAACATCATATGAAGTAATATCTTTAGGCTTATAGAATTTATAAATTTCAGGCTTAGTCGTCAGATTCATTTGTAAATGATGCATCAGATTTTAATAAATTTGTAATATGATTAGCATCTTCAAATTGAGAATCATAGATAAACTTAAGTTCAGGAGTATGACGTAGCTTTAATGTCTTAGAAAGTTCAGTTCTTAACTTCCCCGTCATTTTCGTTATAGCTGATTTAGAATCGCCTCTTGTCGACACATTAAATGTATCCCATGAAACAGTTGCTATAGAATAGTCTTTGTTTAACATTACTTTTGTTAACGATACATTTTGAACTCTAGGATCAGTAATTCTAGTTCTTAGTAAGAAATTTAATTCATTTAAAATCTTCTCTTCAAATTTTTGTTTTGAAAAACTTACCTTACCCATACTTTCTATACTCTCGTTTCTAAAGATCTTTTCTTTTCTTCTAACATATAAGCTTCAAATAGATCGCCAACTAAAACATCTTCACAACCTTCTAGTGCAATACCACATTCAAGTCCATTTTTAACTTCTTTAACTTCATCTTTGAATCGTTTAAGAGTTGATAACTTACCATCAAAGATAATTTTTTCTTCTCTTAGAAGTCTTATATGACAACCTTTCGCAATTTTTCCATCAATAACTTCAGAACCTGCAATCTTTCCAATTTTAGGAATATTAAAAGTCTCTTTAACCTGTGCTCTACCGATATATACTTCAATTCTTTCTGGATCAAGCATCCCTTCAAGAGCAAGTTTAACATCATCTAGCAGTTCATAAATAATTGAATATGTCTTAACATCAATACCTTTTTGCTCAGAAAGTTTTCTCGCTGAAGTTACTGGCCTCATATTAAAACCAATAATGTAACCTTCTATTGACTCTGCAAAGTTTACATCACTATCAGTGATCGCACCTGCTCCACCGCCTACAACTTCTACTCCTACTTCATCATTTCCAAGAGCTTCAAGAGAGTTTTTAATCGCTTCGTATGATCCAAGAACATCTGATCTAACGATGAGCTTCATGACTTTCTTTTCATCTGTTCCTGAAGCAGCACCAAAGAAATCTTCTAGACTCATCTTTTTCTTAGAAGCAGCGTCTATTTCTTTTCTTTCTGTTGCTCTATTCTCAACAATTTTTTTAGCTTCACGCTCATTTTTTACTACATTTAAGGTATCACCAGGACTTGGTGTTCCATCTAATCCAAATATTTGAACGGGCATAGATGGCCCCGCACTAGGAATCATTTTTCCTGTATGATCAATTAAACTTCTTGCTCTACCTGCAAACTCTCCAACAACTACAGCATCACCTTTCTTAAGAGTTCCACTTTCAACAAGAACAGTACAAACTGGCCCTCTTCCTGTTTCAATTTTAGACTCAATAATGATTCCTTCAGCTTTACCTTTAGGATTTGCTCTTAACTCCATCACTTCCGCTTGAAGCTGGATTGCTTCTAACAAAGAATCTATTCCATCTCCTTTAAGTGCTGAGATATTTACAAATTGTGTATCTCCACCCCACTCTTCTGGAGTAATGCTAAATTCCATTAAGGCCTGCTTAATTTTATCAGGGTTAGCTCCCTCTTTATCCATTTTATTCACTGCTACAATTAGTGGTTTCTTAGATTTTTGAATAAACTTTATAGATTCTTTTGTTTGAGGCATCACTCCATCATCCGCAGCAACAACTAAAACAACAATATCAGTAACATCTGCACCTCTTTGTCTCATAGAAGCAAAGGCTGCGTGTCCTGGAGTATCAAGGAAAGTTAAAGTTGAATCTTTTACTTTAACTGAATAAGCACCAATGTGCTGGGTAATACCACCAGCTTCTCCATCAGCAACTTTTTCTTTTCTTATCGTATCAAGTAAAGTTGTTTTTCCATGATCAACATGGCCCATGATAGTAATGATTGGATTTCTTAATGGATGATCAGAGTTTGATTTCTCTTTTGTTTTACCTAGAGCTGCTTCCTCATCAAAAGCTACATTCTCAACTCTATAGTCATAAAGAGCAGCAATTGATGTTGCAAGCTTAATACCTATATAATCTTCTTGCTCTACTAAAAGGTTTATATCTAAACATTTTCCTGAAAAGTTTTTAAACTTCTGACTCAACTTAGCAGCAAGATCTGCAGCAGTAATAACATCATGAATTCTTACAACTCTTTTAGAATCTTTTACTTCAGTAATAATAGTATTTTTAGTTTCACCAATAAATACTTTCTTCTTTCTTGCTGGAATATAAACAGTGTTACCAACAACATTAGAAGCAAGCTTAACTCCTTCTTCTGCTCTAATTTGGTGAATATCTTTTGATTTCTCTCCACCTCTCTTAGAAACTATTGCTGCTAAATCACCAATTCTTTTACTGCTTTTTCCTTTTGTTCCAGGAGTTGCCGGAGCATTATTAAACGTCCGAGGTGCTTTTGTTTCTTTTTTCTTTACCTCTCCAGGTTTAGGAACATAAACAGGAGTAAATTTATGTAATTTTTCTTTATATATTTCTTTTTTAGGCGCTTCTGCACTCGCTGGTGTTTCTGCTGCTGTCTTACTTTCTTGAACAGGAGCACCTTGAACAACTTTTAAACCTCTAGGAGAATCATCAATTCTTTCAACCGTTTTAGGAGATTCCATATTATCTTCAAAAGAAGTAACTTCTGGTTGAGTTGATTCTGCTGCTGCGACAGGTGGTTTTTCTTCTTCTACAACCCCACCTTTTCTTTTTCTAACAGTTCGTTTCTTCACAACTTTTTTAACTTCTTCATCTCCATCGGAAGAAGCTTTTTTAGTTGTTTTTTTCTTGGTTCGTTTTTTTACAACTTTTTTCTTTTTTGCCGTTTTAGCTTTTTCTTCTTCTTTAGCGGCATTCAAAGAATTCATAATAGTGCTTAAGTCTTCATCACTTAATTTCACCATATGATTTCTAACATTAATCCCCATCCCACGAATCTTTTCTACAAGTTCGATGGAGCTTAATTCTAATTCTTTTGCAAGTTCGTAAACTTTTTTACTCATTCTTTCACCTTAATTGGTTTTGTTTTTTTACTTTAATTTAAAAGCTGCTAACTCTTCTCTTAATCTTCGCTCTGCTTCAGAGAATTTCTCGCTATTCTCACCATCTTCGCTAGTAGTATCACCTTCACCTCGAATAAAACTGTGTCTTCCCGGTACAGCTGAAGCTGAAACAATTTCTGTTTCTGCTTCATCTTCCTCAACTACATCTACATGCCCATCAGCAATGGCCTTAGCAGCAAGATCTATATACTCCTGTGCTCTTCCAGCATCAGTTCCTAAAATCCTAGCAACATCATCTGCATCACTAGCACTAAGATCAATAGCCGTCATAACACCACTTTGAACAAGCATTTGAGCCACAGCATCATTGATACCTTCAAGCGTTGCTAATTGTTCAACAGAAACTTTAATTTTTTCTTGTAACTTATTCTTAGAGACAATATTTACTTTCCAGCCTGTTAACATCGCTGCAAGTCTAACGTTTTGTCCTCTTCTTCCAATTGCTAAAGATAATTGATCATCTTCAACAATAACATCAATTATATTTTCATCTTTATTTAAGCTAATAGAAGTTATATCAGCCGGGGCAAGAGCAGATCTTGTAAATGTAGCTAAATCTTCTGACCAACGAACAATATCAATTTTCTCACCTTGAAGTTCATTTACAATAGTCTGAACTCTAGATCCTTTTAAACCAACACAAGCTCCTACTGGATCAATCTCTCTATCACTTGTAAAAACTGCAACTTTTGCTCTATGACCAGGATCTCTAGCAGCTGCCATGATTTCAATAGTTCCATCTGCTATTTCAGGAACCTCTGTTTCAAATAACTTCATTAAGAAAAGAGGACTTGTTCTAGTTAATCTTATTTCTGGGCCTCTATTCGTCATCACAACTTCAGAAAGATAAGCTTGAATTCTATCTCCAGGCTTAAAACTTTCCCCATAAATGATCTCTCTTCTAGGAAGAATTGCTTCAGCTTTACCAAGATCAACCATAACATTTCCACGCTCAAATCTTCTCGCAATTCCTGTTATTAAATCTCCTTCTCTGTGCTTAAATTCAGAGAAAAGAATATCTCTTTCGGCATCTCTTACTTTTTGAAAAATAATTTGCTTAGCTGTTTGAATATCTACTCTTGAGAATGTTACATCCTCCATCTTTATACCAAGATGATCTCCGATTTCTGCTTCTTCATCTAGCTTTAAAGCTTCATCTGTATCAATCTCTGTAATAGGATCTTTAACTTCATTTACAACAACTTTATATTGAAAGATTTCAATATCACTATCGTCTTCATTGTATTTAGCTTCAAAATCACCTTGAATTCCATATTTCTTTCTTGCTGTAACAACAAATGCTTGCTCGATTGCACCGATGACTATTTCTTTTTTTACCCCTCGGTCTTTTCCTATCAAATCAATAACTTTACCTAATTCAGAAAAATTCACTTTCTTACTCCTTATTATTTATATCTTTGCTAATTCTGGTTCTAATTGTGCTCTAATTATTTGCTCATTTTCTATAACAACAGGAAAATGATCTCCTTTAAACTCTGTTTCTATTTTTAATTTAAAATTTTCATCATCAGAAATTGACTCTAAAACTCCTGTCAAAACCTTCCCATTTAAAAATTTTTGAACTTTCTTATCACCTTCAAACTCCAAAGGTGTGCCTCTAAACTTCACATGAATTCTCTTTCCTAGACTCCAGTTAAAGTGCTCTTTTGTTTTAAGTTTTCGATAAACACCTGGAGAAGAAACCTCTAAAACTATATCATCAGGTATCCAAGTATTTTCTTCAAAAACAGGTGTTAGCGCTCTATCAACTTTTACACAATCTTCTAAATCAGCAGAGTTGGTTTCTTCATTCATGATAAAAATACGAACGATTTTTTGAGACGCAAGATAATCAAAATCATAAAGTATGAAGCCCTCGTTTAAAACGATCTCTTTGCATGCATTATAAAATTTTTCTTCTAAACCTGTTCTACTCATAAAAACCTGTCTCTTAAGTTTTAGGCAATAAAAAAGGGTGGACAAAACCACCCTTTAAAACAACAAAAACTCTAACAAGAGAGTCTAATTTCTATCAAGAATATGGCTAAAAATCAATTATTTAGCTGAATAAAGCATTTTCAAACAATCGCTATTATCTGAGTAATAATTCGAAACCCTATCAACTATTAGAAATCCGTTAGACTCATAAAGCTTAATAGCTGCGAGGTTATGAGTAGCAACCTCAAGATAGACGTTTTTACGCTTCGCGTTATCTATTAAGGCCTTAATAATTTTCTTAGCATGCCCAGATCTTCTTTCTTTTTCAGGAGTAACAATTTTCAACAAATGATAAACATCAGTCTCATGAATAAGAGCAAAACCACTCCCTTCATTTGAAAAAATACAATAATAATTAGGATGATTTTTTATTAACTCCCATTGCTTATCATTCCAAGGATAAGCAATCTCATTTTGATCAAGAGTAATAAGATGATGAAAGTTATCAACTTCTGATAAAGAAATCATTTTAAAGAAATTCTTCAAAATCATATTGTGTTTTTAAAGAAGTATAAAATTCTTGAATTGACTCTTGATCTTTATTATCAGCGTTAACAAATCTAGCTGCCAAGAAGTATTCTATTTTCATATAATTTAAAGCTATTTTTTTAGCATCATCCTGTATATTTAACTTGCAGTCTTTAGACTTTATCCTCTCATTTACAAGAGCATAAACTTTCACACCTGTTTTTTCTTTTAGATTTGCTCCAAAGGTCAAAAGATTAAGCCAATCAAAAATCTTAGAGTTTCTCGAATAACTTCCATCAAATTTTTTATTGCTCCATTGCTTTAAATTTAATGTTTTTGAAATGATAGTGTCAGGGAAAAGACAGTTGAAATATTCAGCTTCTTTTAGCATGGAGTTAATTTTCAAGCCAGAATAATAACTCTGATCTATTCTAAAGTGCACTTTGTCCGTGAACTTCTGATCAATAGACAAAGTATTAAAAGATATGAAAATAAAAAATATTAGTTTTTTATAGAGGTGATCCAATATCTATATTCCCCATAGCATTTCTAGATTGAGGTGAATTATGACAAAATCGTACTTTTACGTGAGGGCTAAAAGTATATCCATCTTTTCCTCTAACAATGTACTTATTTTTTTCACCACTTGGTTCAATAAGCTTTCTCAATCGAGAAATACTTGTATAAATAAGTTTATCGTGAATAAGTGGATTGTACTCTTCTCGCCAAATCTCTCTAGAAAGATCTTCTTTATCAAAAAATCGTCCAGGATTAGAAGCTAGCAAATATAAAATTTCAAGAAGTACAAATCGATGTTTAAAATCAATAACTCCTAAGTTTTTCTCTTTTATAATTCTTTCTGTTTTATCAATAACGAAATCGATATTTGAATCATTTACTTCACCAATCTCTTTATCAATTTTTTGTCTTAATTTTTTAAAATTTCTATTGGTATGATTTTGGGCCATTTCAAAATAAAGAAGAGCTTTTTTATAATTCCCCATTTTCTTATAACTCTTTCCCATTCCAAGACAAGTATAACCAAATAAGTTCCAACACACTTTTTTATTAAGTTCTTCTGAAGATTTCTTAAAGTACTCAAGAGCTTTTTTATACTCTCCTTTATGATTGCAAATATTTCCATAAAGAAGATTCATGCTACCTTTAAGGTATCCCTTATTAAGAATAGTTAAAAGCTGTTCTAGTTGAATAAGCATTTGTTCTGTTTCAACATAGTTTTCCATTAAGTAATTATTGTGGGCCATAAAAAGTAATGACTTCGCTACAACCTCTGGCTCATTAGCTTCTTGTGCTTTCTTATAGGCAATACTGAAATTATTAATTGCTTCTTGAAATTCCCCTGTATAAGTTTTTGTAGCTCCCATATAGAAGAAATAATCAGGCTTTCCGTTCCACTCAGGATTAGAAAAAGCTGCATTTAATAACATTTGAGAGAGCTCTACGTAATTTTGAACTTCGTCTTGTCTTAAAAATTCAGAATAAACTCGAATTAAAAAACCACAAATCTTCATCATTGCGAAAGCATCATCTGGTAAAACACAAGCATCTAGTGCTTTAAGAAAGAAAGTTTCTGCTTTTTCTAAATCAGCTTTATCATAATGAATCTTGGCTAATTTATAGTAGTTTTGCCCTATTTCTCTATTAGTGAGACTTTGAGGCTCTTGATTGGTATTTTGAGCAACAGTCGTTTCCATTCCACTAACAGTAAAGTTTTGACTCCTAACAGAGTTTAATTTGTTTTGGATTTCTTGAAATGCTTCCATATTAGTCATGAAAATTTCTCCTACTGAATCTAAAAACTTTTCCAAAGCAGTATAGCTTTGAAATTTTCCTAACCTTACAACTGAGTTAGATTTGTGTAAATAAAAAAAATAAGGCTAAGTAATTGTTATCATGAGGTTTGTAGAAATTTCTTACATTTTCGTGGAGAAAAAACTTACATTTAAGCCTAAACAGGCAAAATACTATATTCTAGGTAGGATTTAAATAGAATTGAGCTTATTTGAGGAGATAAGATGCAAGATTATTCTTTAGACACTATACGTCATTCAGCTGCACACGTCATGGCACAAGCTATTACCGAATTGTTCCCTGATGAAAAAGTGAAACTTGGTATTGGCCCAGTTATTGAAAGTGGATTTTATTACGATATAGAAATGGAGAGCAGAATTACGGATGCCGATCTAAAGTCTATTCAGAAATCTATGCAAAAGATTATCAAAAAGAAACTTCCTATTACTCGTCATGAAATTTCTCGTGAAGATGCCATAGAACTTTTTACAAAAGAAGGACAAATTTTAAAGTTGGAACTTATTAGGGATCTCCCTGAAAACGAGACTATTACTTACTATACGCAAGGAGAAGACTTCTTTGACTTGTGTCGTGGCCCTCATGTTGAAAACACTGGTCATATACCATTTAGTTTCAAAATCCTGCACACAGCAGGAGCTTACTGGCGAGGTGATGAGAATCGACCAATGCTTCAAAGAGTTTATGCAGCATGTTTTAATACTAAAGAAGAATTAAAAGAACACTTGCACTTTCTTGAAGAAGCTAAAAAAAGAGATCATAGAAAACTAGGAAAAGATTTAACACTTTTTCACTTCGAGCCTGAAGCTCCAGCAAGCCCTTTCTTTATGCCAAAAGGTGCATTTATCTATAACCGACTTGTTGATTTCATGAGAAATATTTATCAAAAATTTGATTATGATGAAGTTATTACGCCTCAAGTTTTAGATGTAGAGCTTTGGCATACAAGTGGTCATTATGAAAATTACAAAGAGAATATGTATTTCACACCAATAGATGAAAGAGAATTCGCTTTAAAACCTATGAACTGTCCTTGTCACATGCTCATGTTCAAGCATTATAAATATAGTTATAGAGATCTACCTATGCGTTACGCAGACTTTGGTAGATTACATCGATATGAAAGATCGGGTGCAGTCAGTGGACTCACAAGAGTTCGTACATTTTGCCAAGATGATGCTCATGTATTTATTCAGCCTGAAAAGATTCAAGATGAAATTTTAAAGCTCATGGAGATGTTTTTTATTTGTTATAAACATTTTGGTTTTGAACACATAAAGGTAAATCTTTCTACAAGGCCAGAAAAGAAAATTGGAGATGATGATATTTGGGATAATGCTGAAACTGCATTGCGCTCAGCTCTTGAAGCATCAGGGCATGAGTTCTCTATTAAAGAAGGCGATGGTGCATTCTATGGACCTAAGATTGATATTGAAATAGCTGATGCTCTAAAGAGGTATCATCAACTTGGAACGATACAACTAGACTTTATGCTCCCAGAGAGATTTGATCTAAAATATACCGATTCAGATGGAGTAGATAAAAGACCTGTTGTTATTCACAGAGCATTACTTGGATCTCTTGAAAGATTTATCGGTGTTTACACTGAACATTGTGCTGGAGTTTTTCCTATTTGGCTTGCCCCTGAACAAATCAAAATTGTACCTGTTAACAATGAAATCCACGGAGATTTCTGTGATAAGCTTTGCTTGGAACTTAAAAAAGTTGGAGCAAGAGTTAGTGTGGATAAGAGAAATGAGTCTCTTTCTAAAAAGACAAGAGAAACTCAAAAAGCTAAGATTCCTTTTATGATCGTAATCGGAGATCAAGAAATGAACTCTGATGAGGTTAGTGTTAGAAAATATGGTGAGCAAGAGACTAATAAATTTTCTCTAGAAAACTTTAAAGAAATTATTATAAAACACAATGATGAATTCACTCCTGAAGAATTAAGAGATCGATTTTAATGAAAAATGTTCTTATTCTCTTTGGTGGTGGAGGCCATGAACATGATATCTCTGCTAAGTCGAAAGAATACTTAGTTTCACAAATAAAAAAACATAATGTATTCGTCATTGAAGTAAAAAAAGATGGGTCTTGGCTTTATAAGAACAAAAAAGTTCTTCTCAATGATAAAAAAATCGCAGAAATTGGGGATATTGATTTTATCATACCTTGTATTCATGGACATCCAGGAGAAGATGGAGAGATTCAAAAAATTTTTGAATCCCACGCAATCTCGTACTTGGGCTGTAATCCAACAGCTAGCTCTATTGCCTTTGATAAATCAAAAACAAAAGATATCTTAGAAAAAAATAATTTTCCAGTGGTTCCCTATCTTACTTTGAATGAACTTGACGAATCTGCAATTTCTTTATTTCTCAGCAAACATGAAAAAGTATTTATAAAGGCAAATAGTGAAGGTTCTTCAGTTGGTTGTTTCGAACCTAAAGATCTCTCAGAGGTAATTCCATTTACGAAAAAAGCTTTTAACTTTTCTGAAAAAGTACTGATAGAGAAGTATGTAAAAGGTAGAGAGATAGAAGTTGCTGCATTTGAAATGAATGGAGAACTACACATCTCAAACCCTGGTGAAATTTTAAAAGGTGAAAATTTTTATTCTTTTGAAGAAAAATATAGCTCTCAATCCTCTGCTAGCACAACTCTCAATCCTAATTTAAGTCCCAAAATGAGAGAACATGTAAAATCTCTTTCTTATGCCATATTTAAAACTCTTGGACTAAAAGATTTATCTCGAATTGACTTCTTCTTAGAAAAAGATCAACTATACTTTAACGAAGTTAACACTTTCCCTGGTATGACTGAGATTTCTTTATTCCCTAAGATGTTAGAATCTTCTGGGTTTAAGTTTTCTGAATTTCTTGATGGTATAATTTCAAAGAGTTAAATCTCGATTATAGAGTAGTAATTAAATTCATATCTCCTATAAAGTTCTTAACTGAATAACCGATTAATATACACTACTTATGAGAACACTAATCATTTCATTTTTTATACTTTTTTCAACATACGCCTTTAACGCTTTTATATTTTTCAGGTTTAATATTTTTGGTGAAGAGCTTACCTCTGAATATAGAGATGAATTTTATAATCTTCTTGGTGAACAGTTTTTAATGATGAATCAGTTTTTTTTGATTTTCAGTGCTTTTATTATTTTCGGAGTTATTATAAAAAAGACTCTTTTTCACTTTAAATCTAAAGAAATAAAAAAAGAAAAAAAAGAAATCACTCAAATTATTAAAATAAAAAAGTCTGCTTAAGTTCTTTTTGACACCAGCTTAAAAATCTTTGTAAGTTTTTCACTCTTCTTTTTTTTTGATATTCCTTAGCCTCACTCTAATTTCATTTAATGTAGCCAAAGTGACACTCTAAGTTTTTCTCACAGTGAGTTTTATTTTATTCTAATTAATTCTCATTATTGTTACTTTTCCTTTGAACGACTTAATATCATTTCAAAGGAGAAGAAAATGAGTCAGCTCGCTTTTCGGCGTTTTACGTTTTTTTTATTTTTATTTATTTTTGCTACTGAAACTTTAGCTCAAAGAAAAAACCGTAGATCTTCTAGTTCATCTAGTAGTTCTTCATCAAGCTCTAGATCTTCAAGTTCTAGCAGTTCTTCATCAAGCTCTAGATCTTCAAGTTCTTCTAGCAGATCAACTTCAAGGCCATCGAGAAGTTCATCTTCTAGTTCTTCTAGTAGATCAAGTTCAAGGCCATCAAGAAGTAGTTCTTCTGGTTCTTC
>JAHDBN010000004.1:0-91159 GCA_020630335.1 Bacteriovoracaceae bacterium | reverse complement strand
CTAGACCTTCGAGAAGCAGTTCTTCTGGTTCTTCTAGTAGATCAAGTTCAAGGCCATCAAGAAGTAGTTCTTCTGGTTCTTCTACTGGTAGATCTAGACCTTCGAGAAGCAGTTCTTCTGGTTCTTCTAGTAGATCAAGTTCAAGGCCTTCAAGAAGTAGTTCTTCTGGTTCTTCTACTGGTAGATCTAGACCTTCGAGAAGTAGCTCTTCTGGTTCTTCTAGTAGATCAACTTCAAGGCCATCAAGAAGTAGCTCTTCTAGTTCGTCTAGCAGATCAACTTCGAGACCATCAAGAAGTAGCTCTTCTCGTTCTTCCAGTAGGTCAACTTCGAGACCATCTAGAAATTCGTCTTCGAGTTCATCTAACAGATCAACTTCAAGACCATCACGAACCTCAGAAAGGCCATCTCGAACTTCAGAAAGACCATCTCGAACTTCAGAAAGGCCATCTCGAACTTCAGAAAGACCATCAAGGACTTCAAGGCCATCTCGAACTTCAAGAAACTCTTCTAGTGGCTCAAGAGCAAACAGAAGGGCTCGAATCGAATCAAGAGCTGATCATCAAAGAAGAAATAGAACTCAAAATCGTTCAACAAGAGCAACTCGAGTGGCTACTGGAATTAATACTAATTACTCAAACATACGTTTAAAAAAGAGAAAAGCTCGTCAAGTTATAAAACGTCACAATTCAAGAAGGCACAATCTTAACTATAATGGCGTCATAAAAAGACCTCGGCGAGTAAAGGGATACAGACCCTACACAACGATTGTTATCAATACTCTTCCCTTTCATCACTATAGACATTTTGGAACTTACTATTATTTTAGACCTTATAACTATTATCATGGACTATATCCATACTATTATAGCTTCCATGTTCCATTTGTTTACACAGGTCCTTTTCAATACTCTTGGAATACATATGAGTATTATAGATTCTTAAAAAACAATAGTTTTGATCATGCTATATACATGAACTGGATTTTTAATAGTGTTGAAAATTATGATGGAAACTATGCTAATAACAGTTGTCAAAGTTTAGATAATTATCCATTTTGGATTTATAACGGATACGCTCACCGTTACTCAAGAAACGACAGATGTAACTATCAACTTATAGATAAGTATTCTATGACTGTAGTAGAGTCATATTTTGGACAAATGTGTAACCAAGGATATGATAACTGTGCTTCATTAAGAGATAATCTTAATGGTGCTGAAAATGCTTATCGTTTTTCATGTGCTGAGACATTTAGACCTCAAAATTATGAATATTTTAATTACTATAAAAAAGAATATAGCCACAAAGGTGGATATAGTTCTCAGGCAGCAACTGATGATTACTACTATGATGCTGCTAATGATTTATACTATGATTATGAATATGATGAATATGACGTTCAGAATGAAGATGACAAGTACTACTCGGATCCAGCTTTAGAGAGTAAATATTACTCTTCTGGATCTTAGCTCTTCCAGGGCAAGAGATCATTATCTCTTGCCCTTTATTATTAAACTAATTCTTTAAGACTTTTTAAAATTTCTGCTTTAGGTTGATTTCCAACTAAAGTGCTTTGAACTTCTCCACCTTTAAAGAAAACTAAAGTCGGGATTCCTCTAATTCCATATTTTTGAGCAAGGTTTTGAGCTTGATCAACATTTACTTTTACTACCATGGCATCTTCACCAACCTCACCTGCAATTTCATCTAAAACTGGAGCTAAGGCCTTGCATGGTCCACACCATTCTGCCCAGAAATCGACTAAAACAGGTCTGTCGTTTCCTAGAACTTTTTCATCAAAGTTAGTTTCATCTACTTCAATCATGTTTGCCATATGTAATCCTTTTATAGTTGGTTCTTCTTACTTGAACTCCAAGTATATTATCTGATATTAAAAAGGTATAGATTTTAAGAAGGAAAATAATGCTATTTAAGCAAGAATTTAACAAACAATTGCAGCATAGAGTCGAATTTAAAGCTAGATGGGCGCGAGTGTTCGCTAAAGTGATTGATATATGTTTCTCTCTTCTTTTTTGTGTAATTGCTGGTAAATGGGGAATCCCTCTAACTATTACATATATAGTACTATCTGATGCTCTTTTTGAAGGACAATCTCTCGGGAAAAAAATTGCAGGATTTAAGGTTATTGATCTCGAAACAGGGAATTATTGCACGGCCATTCAATCTATTCTAAGAAACTTCATTCTAACTATCCCCTTTGCTTTCTTTTTAGGTGGTTTTATTGGTGCAATTATAGGTTTCATCATGGTCTTCTTAATTTGGGGATTTGAAGCTTATCTAGTTTTAACTCTTGGTTCTTTTAAAAGATTTGGAGATATTATTGCTAATACTTCAATAATTGCAAACGATCCTGATTGCGAAGCAAACATCAAAAAGATACACTACCCAACAAATTGGTCACAAGACTTAGCTGCACCTGTTCAATAAACAGGTCACTTAAATTTTTATTTGGGTAGATTATGAAAAGATTATTAATTTTTGATATCTCTAGTTTTATTTTTAGGGCCTATTATGCAATTCGCCCTCTTAATGCTCCAGACGGAACTCCTGTTAATTCAATTTACGGAGTAATGAATATGCTTATTAATGCTATGGATGATCTTGCTCCAACTCATGTTTTTATTGCTCAAGATTCCAAGGGGCCTTCATTTAGACATGAAATTTATGATGCTTATAAAGCAAACCGGGGAGCTCCTCCTGATGATCTTATCCCTCAATTTCCATTAATAGATGAAATGCTCGATGTCTTAAAAATACCCAAATTAAAACTATCCAAATATGAAGCTGATGACATCATCGGCTCAGCTGTTCACTCATACCAAAATACATTTGATGAAATTCTTATTGCTTCTAGCGATAAAGATCTCATGCAATTTGTGACTAAAAAAGTAAAGATGGTAGATACAATGAAAGGGAAAATTTTTGGCCCTAGTGAAGTTGAAGAGAAAATGGGTGTAGCTCCTGAAATGATAGTTGATTACTTATCTTTAGTTGGTGATAGCTCTGATAATATTCCTGGGGTAAAAGGTATTGGAGCCAAAGGTGCTTCCAAATTATTAAAGGAATATGGTGGATTAGATGAGATCTTTAATAATATAGATAAAATTTCAAACAAAAGAGTTCTTAATGGTTTAACGAATCATAAAGAAGATGCATACCTCTCTAAAAAACTTGTACAAATCAAATGTGATTTAAAGCTAGAAGAGGATATTACAAAGTTAAAGTATGAAGAGATCTATAATGGTGCTGAAACATTAGAGTTTTTAGAAAGACTTAATTTTAAAAGACTCATATCAAAGTTAAACCCTGAAGTTTCACCAAGAGCAAAAACTAAGAAAACGGTAAGTAAAGAGACAGCTGTTTCAGAAAAAGAAAATTTAGAATCAGAAAGTAAGGATAATTCTGTATTAGAAAACAATATTATATTTATCAAAGATCAAGCCGAAGCTTTTTTATCTAAAATAAAGAAAAATGAAAAAGTGTATCTTTCACTTCAAAACACAATGCTCTATCTTTCTTATAAGAATATCCGATTTTCTTATGAAGATATCAATTTCAATTTTTTAGAAGCACTTGTCAGTAAATCAATAATCATAGAAAGCTTTCAAGCAAAAGAAATTCTAAAAATATCAATGAGAAAAAACATTAAAATCAAGGCAACATTAACTGATCTAGCTCTTTTATACTTCAATGTTTCTCCTCATAGAAAAAACTCATTAGAAAATCTCATAAAAGATTTTGGAGCTGATAATCCTGAATTAAAAGTAAAAGAAGCTAAAGACTTAAATCAAGTATCTCTTTTATCTGGAATTAGTGACAAACTTATAAATGAAATTAAAAATCAGGATTTAGAAGGGATTGCTTACGACATAGATTTAAAGCTTAATCCTATCTTAGCAGAAATGGAAAACTGTGGCCTAAGAGTCAATAAGGCCTATCTTACAAAACTTAGAACTGATTATGAAAAAGAGTTAAAAAAGATTGAAAGAAAAATTTATAAATTAGCTGATTTTGAATGTAATTTAAAATCTCCCAAGCAAGTTAGTGAACTTCTTTTTGAAAAACTTCAATTGCCAGTTATTAAAAAAACTAAGACTGGTTACTCTACTGATTCATCTGTTCTTAATAAATTAGCTCAAAGCGAAGTTTCGGAAGTCCCTGGATTGTTATTGCGTTTTAGAGAAATAGATAAATTACTTTCAACTTATATTAATGCTCTTCCTGAATTAATACATCCTGAAACAAAAAGAGTTCACACTCGTTTTAATCAAACAGTTGCTTCTACTGGAAGATTAAGTTCTGAGAATCCCAATCTTCAAAATATCCCAGTCAAATCAGAAATGGGAAGAAAAATTAGAAAAGCATTCATTCCAGCTAAAGATCATATTTTCATTGCAGCTGATTATTCTCAAGTTGAATTAAGAATTCTTGCTCATTTTTGTAAAGATGAAGTCATGCTGAATGCTTTTAAAAACGATATAGATATTCACACTCAAGTTGCCTCAGAAGTATTTGGGGTTGCAGTCGCAGACATGACTCCAGATATAAGAAGTAAGGCCAAAGCGATTAATTTTGGTCTTATCTACGGGCAATCTTCATTTGGTTTATCTGAATCTTTAGGCATTGATAGAAGTGAAGCGTCTGAATATATAGCTCATTATTTTCAACGTTTTAGTAAGGTAAAATCTTTTCTTGACTCTCTTAAAGAAGATTGTGAAAAAACAGGATACTCTATAACTTATCATGGAAGAAAAAGGCCTATCCCTGAGATACACGCTCAAAACAGGACTCTAAAATCTGTAGGAGAGCGAATGTCTATCAACTCACCCATCCAGGGAACTGCAGCTGATATTATTAAAATTGCGATGATTAATGTTGATAAAAAAATGAAAAAGAAAAAACTTAAATCTCAAATGATTCTTCAAGTTCATGATGAACTTATCTTTGAAGTTCCATTAGATGAAAAAGAAAGCATGATGAAACTTATCAAAGAAGAAATGGAAAATGCCGTAAGCTTTGATGTGCCATTAAAAGTAGATATAAATACTGGTTCTAGCTGGTTTGATCTTAAATAATATTCATCAAGCCCAATAATTTTCATTCGCTTCATTGCTCTTTAAATAGAGCATTTACGACATATCCAACATTAAAGCTCAGGCATTTTATTTTATATTTTGGTCCCTACTCTTTTTACCGTAAACTTAGAGCTGCTAAAAATTAAACTCAAATGAAGGAGAGAATATGAATTTAGTACAATTATTAATGAATCAGGTAAATACTCCTGAGAATCAAGAAAAAATCGCAGGATTGATGGGCTCAAATCAAGAAGGAGCTCAAAATGCATTAGGAAATATTATTCCAATGATTACAAAAGCTCTTGGCAATCAAGATCCAAATACAATGGAAAATATGATGGATCAAAATATGCAAGGACAAGATATGGCTTCTAATCTTTTTGGAGATAAAGCAAATCTTATTCAGCAATTTCTAGGAAAAACTTCTAATATGGACCAAGGGCAATCTCAAAACTTTCTTTCACAAGTCCTACCAATGGTTATGGGAGCTTTAGGACAAGCTAAGCAGGAACAAGGAGCTGATACTAATGCCTTTGCTTCTATGTTAAATAAATCAAACGAAGAAGCAGCTCAAAGTAACTCTCAATTTGGTATGCTTACTTCATTGCTAGATCAAGATGGTGACGGAGATATCTCTGATGATATCTTAAATATGGGCAAGCAAATGCTTGGAAACTTCTTTAAGTAAAAAAATTATTTAGGTGAACTCTGACTTGAATGTTGGAGTTCACATTCTTCAATTTTCATTTGTAAACTATCAATAGTACATTCATAAATTTCTTTTGCATTTAAAATTATTTGAAGTTCTTTCACTTCTTCTTTTAGCTGTTGAATCTCACTTTTATCTTTATCTTTTTCCGAACCAAGACTCACCGCTTCTATTATTTTATTAATCGTTTCTTCTCCATCTGAAGATTTATCACTTTCTACAAAAATATGATTTTTTCCTATAGTATAAGCAACAACTATTCCTGTCGCTATCGAAGAGCCTATTAAATAATAAATTACTCTATCTAAAATTCTAATAGATGAATTTCTAACTTTAAGAGCATTTTTTTGAAATTCGTATTTTTTTATATCTTTTATCATTCTTAGATCTTTGGGGTTTTTATCTAAATCTTTCTCTAACCCTCTTATTTGCCTAACTTTATTTTTAAAGCTCCCAGTAATTTCATACTTTGATTCAAAGAAGAACATTTTCATAAAATCTAAATATTCTAGATAAGTTTTCTTACTTATTTTAGGAAGCAATGATATTTTTTCTTTTCCAAAATTAATTTGAATTTTTTTTGTTTGTTGGGATAAATCATCAATTAAAATTACTTCTTTAAGTGCAGAGTTTAATTCATTTATCTCTTCAAACATTTCAAAAGCAACTTCTTTAAATTCTTCGCTGGCTTCTCCCATTTCTCTTAATTGGTAGAAAGGGTTCTTCTTTGTTTTTAGTAATTTCAAAGCATCTGTTTTTTCAGTTTGAGATAATTCCCCTGATGATATTTTTTTCAGAGTATTAGTAATAATTTCTAAATCATCCATAGGAAAATCGTTTCCTCTACGATCAATGAAACGTGCTGATTTTAACTTCCCTTCACCGGGAGCATCTTCGTAATCAACATACTCATATTTTATTTCAACTCTGTATTTTTCATACTTCTTAGATCTTAAGGGAACTGACAAACGTATGATTTGACTGTCTAGAACCTCACTCTTTTTAGTAGGAGAAGGATTCATCCCTGTATTTTTAATTAACCAAGGCAGAGAATCTTCATAAGAGATCTCTCCTAAAACAGATATATTTTTACTAAAATACTGAGTGCACTCTAAATTTGAAGCAATAGAGCTAAAAGAAAGAAATATTAAACAGGTAATAACTCGAGTATTCATTACTTATATTATCTCTTAAAAACAAAACGAGGGAAATCTAGAAAATAATGCATTGTCGGCCAAGACTTGACTACATTTGTTCTTGTGAAAGCACGACAAACTTATATTGCTTAAAACCTGCTTGAGCAGCAGTATACAGGACTCTTCTCACCTCTTTATAAGGAATTTTCTTATCCACAACAAGATTTACTATGGCAGAAAAATCTTTCCCAAGGTTAGCCTGTTCTTTTGTTAATTCAATATCTTCTCGAACTTGAACTAATTTATCATATAGAGGAGTCACTAATCGACCACCATCACCATAAATTACGATTCCATCTGGGTTAGAATAATAATCAATCACTTCTTTTGAATCTACATAGATTTTTTCTTTAGAGAGTTGAACAATAACCCCTGCATTATTAAAAGATTGTGATGTTGAATCTGGCAAAGTAATATCTTTAGGAACGCTAATTATAATATTATTAGAACTATATGCTTTTAATAAAAAGACTAAAAGAATAACAAGAATATCTAAAAGAGACGTGATATCAATATCCATTGGCTCTTTAGTTTTTCTCATTTTTCTAAATCGAATAGCTCTATTTCTTGCCATAATTAACTCGTTATATTTCCAAAAATAATATCATCAAATAAGAACTCTAGCGGTACATCATTTCCAATTTCATCTTTTTTATAAATGGTCTCATCAGTCTTATCAAGTAACCTTGTTGCATCCATAACCTTTACTATTTGCTCATACTCAACTTCTTCGCTTGGCTCAAAAATCACTGTTTTTTCATCAATATGTTTTTTCTTTAAATCAATCAAAAAAGTATGATAATCCACTAATGGAAACTCACCTTCAGGATTTGCTAGAAATTTTTTAAGCTCTGATTGGTTACTTCCAGTTAAAAGAATGATTGCATCCTTACTTATTTCAACAGTTAGGCTAAGAGGTTCTTTATTTTTCTTAGATGGTGGCGGTTCAGCTGGAGAAACAATAGGAACATTACTATTAATTTCAAATATTTTAATAAACTGAGCTGACAAGAGTAAAAAGAAAATCAGAATAAATACTGAATCAAGAATAGGGACAAGATTTAACTTGTCCGTTTTCTTTTTCTTTTTTCTTCTACTTGGTAAGTGATACATTTTTATGCTACCTGATCTTTTTCTTTTTTAGTTCCAATAAGATCTAATAATTTTACTGAAAATTCATCAATTGAATTTACAACTTTTTCTGCCTTGCTTGTTAAAACTGAATGAACAACCATTAATGATATTGCTACTATTAGTCCTGCAGCAGTTGTGTTCATGGCCTTGGAAATACCAGCTGATAAGAGTTCTGCTTTTTCTGCAGGATCAGCAGATGCAACCGCTTCAAATGATTGGATAAGACCAAAAATTGTTCCTAATAATCCTAGTAAAGTTGCAATATTTGCAATAAGTGCAATGTAGTGAAGTCTTCTCTCTACTTTTGGAATAACTTCTAATGCTGTTGCATCAATTGCATTTTGAACTTGATCCATTGACTGTGTTGCTCTTTTCAATCCACTATGAAGAACCTTAGGAAGAGCAGCTACTGATCCAGCACAAACTCTAATCGCTC
Organism: Bacteriovoracaceae bacterium; assembly: GCA_020630335.1. GTDB lineage: Bacteria > Bdellovibrionota > Bacteriovoracia > Bacteriovoracales > Bacteriovoracaceae > JAHDHG01. Next base: position 82,585 of record JAHDBN010000004.1, on the reverse strand, counting down.
CTTGGATATCATTAGATAAAACATATCTTTGAAGTTCATTCATAAATGAAGAACCATCAACGTCTAATTTTTTTAATCTAAGAAATCTTTCTATCGCTATAACAAGTCCGATAACCCATACAGCTGCAATGATAAGCATGAAAACACCACCATCTTGAAAAAAGCTTGCCACTTGATCTAAAAAACCAACTTCTGTCATAGAAGGGTCCATTAAAGTAGGATCCATCGCTTGAGCTTGCTCTGCAGTTAATTGTACTTGTTCTTGTTCGTTACCTTCCATGGTAAACTCCTTAAAAAAAATTGTTCTTACTCTTATTTTAAGCATTAAGAATGCAACGCGTAGTTAGATGGTGAAAATTTCCTAGGGAATTTTTTCCGAAACTTGAGGCTTTTAATTAATTTTAGATTTAAAATATAAAAGTTGATGAACCCTCAAAGGCATTAGTAAAAGTGGTTTTTGAAATTTCATCTTAGAAATAATATTACTTATACAATTGGCCTTTTTCTCTTTTATTATTCCAGAAACTCTTACTTCTTCACTATTACCTAATTTATTAATTTTAAAATCTAAATGAATAGTTCTATCCATTCCAACAGAACCTATACACTTTTGAATTTCATCTATTTTTTCTGTCAAAGAATACTTTATATTGTTAATTTCGCTTTTATGACTATCTTCTTTATTCTGAAAAACAGTAGTCTTTCCTATCCGTTTGTCTTTTAACTTAAAATTATTAATCACAAAACCTTTATGAGAGCTTGATGAGCAAGAGATCAAAAAAATGATTAATAAAAGTCTGATCATCTAGTTTTTTTGTGAAAATCAATTGGTTGTTTTACTTCCACTTTTCCTCCACCTAGAGGTTTAGGGAACTGAATACCCAATAATACATTTCTAACACAAGACTTTACAGCATTAGGAACCTTCGGACTTTGGACTGAGGCTTTTGAAACACTCCCAGAAGCACCTATGGTGAAAACCATTTGAACGAGTCCCTCTATTTGCTTTGTACTTTTATCTAGTTCTTTTTGATAACAATATCTAAATTGTGGAATATGATCCCTTAGTATTTTTCTAATAAGATCTGGATCCATTGAACCAAGTACAGTCGTATCTGATGGTATACCCGCTTGATAAAATGTCTTCGTACCATTTGTAAGTCCCTCTGCTCCACTAGAAATACCCTGAACTCCGTCTCTACTACCAGTAGGACTTCCCAGTTTTCCAGAAACATTCGCAGTCGTGACACCACCACCACCAGTAACTCCTATAGCACCAGTAAGCCCTGGATTACCTCTACCTCCCCCACTAGCTCCTTGAGTTTTCACACCTTTAAACTGGCCACCTTTGGCAAGTAACTTATTTAGTGAAGATTTAAATTTAGTGGATTGAAAGACATCTACTGTTCCTTTCATATTTGGAGTTGGAGAAACTGTCTTCGTCACTTTTTGAACTTTTTTCCCAACTTGCTTGGCTCCAGGCTTATTACTTGGAGTCGTATTTTTCTTTGGAGAAGTTGTTGCTTTTCCTATCTTTTTATTTGCTGGTGCAGGATTTTTCGATTTATTTGTTTTTTTCGGAAGTGCACCTTTTTGTACTTTCTTTGGCTTTAATTTCTTTGCTATCTTAGGCCCTGGTGCCTTTCTTGCTTTTGTTGGCGTTTTCGGTTTTGGCTTAGGCTTTGGTTTTTTCTTAGGCTTCGGCTTAGTCGTTGTTGGTATAGGCTTTGGTTTTGTTGTAGGAATAGGCTTTGGTTTAACTTTAGCAAATCGTTTTTTCTTATATAAAATCTTAGCTATTCTTTCAGGAGCTTTCTCTTTTTCAATCTTCTCTTTATCAATATTCATATTAAAAAGAAATAAAAGAGGAATAGTAATAATCACCACTCCCAGTAAACACATAAAAAGAAGAGTTTTATCTCTTGAAAAAGCTGGCGCTGGTTTCACATAAGGAGGAGCTTCAACATTTCTCACAACAATAGAAATGTCTCCTTTTTCAAAAGAAATAATATCGCTCGCATTAAGTGAAAAACTTGAACTTTCTAACTTGTCTTGATCATCTGAAAATAATTTAACTCTGTAACCATCAAGTTTATTAACAAAAAACGAGTTATTCTTTACATCAATAAAGTCTACTGATTCTTTCTTTCTCAAATAAGGATATTCAATTGTTTTGCTTTTAGAGAACTTTTTACCAATTAATTTATAAACTCCATCTTTCTTGCCTATATAATCAACTGAGAAAATTCTTCTTTTATGAATCACTATAACTTCAGCAACTGTTTTAGAGTGATCATATTTAAAAATAGGATAAATATCTTTGCTATCTTCAAAGATATACTCACTTTCAGAGAAATTATAATCTTTATCAAAAGGATAAATCAGGTAAGGAGCTTCTACAACTTCATCTTTTTCATTTGTAATATCAACAGAGTGAGATTTTACTTTTTGAATCTCAGAACTCTTGATTTTCTGAGAAGGAATTGTAGGAATCCCTTTTCCTTCAAAAAAATCAAAATCAACTACGACTTGACCAAGCTTAACTGTATCTCCCACTTTGATCTCAGAAACACTTCTCTCTTCACCATTGACTAAGACCGGTTGTTCAACATCAAGACTATAAATAGTTGTTTTATTATTTGAAATTTCAAGAACTGCATGAATAGGATGTATAGAATCATGTAAGATTTGAACATCACATGTATCAATTGAACCCACAAGGTATCTTCCTGATTGCAGTGGCTTGCTTTGAATTTTTATTCGCTTGGACAGTCCACGGACTTGATACAAGTTGTTCTCAACTTCCATGTAAAATTCCCCTTTTACTGTATCATATCAAGAGAATCTAGAACCTCTGTGTTAAAAGACTTTTTTTCCGGCAATTTATTCTTAAACCTGACTCTAAATCTAGGGTTAATAGAGATATCACCTGGTGAACTAGAGTCACCAGCAACTGACATTTTATTAAAGTCAAATTTTTCAAATTTTTTGTATTTGTACTTAGGTGTTTGAGCGTAAGTAAAAAAAGAAAAAAGTAAAAATATAAAAGTTAAAACTTTCTTCATTGAATCATCCTTTTTACATCTTGGTAAAGATTATAGTTCGGATTACCTCTACCAATCTGTAATGTTGAATATATAGAACGTGCTTTTGCTTTTTGTCCTATTTTTGCCAGAGAATAACTATAAAAAAGTCTCATCGATTCGCTTGACCCAACTTCATTTTCAAGTAAAGAAATTGCTTTTTTATGATTTCCTGCAAGAGAATATGCTATACCTAACTTCCCAGAAACTTTCTTCTTAAAGAAGTTTTTATCATTTATTTGAGAAAAATATTGAACAGCTTTATTTCCATGGCCAAAAGCTAAGTAAAGTCTTCCAAGGTTATAGCTTGCAACCTGAGATCTTGCATTATACCTCTTGGCATCTTTAAAGAAGCTTAATGCTTCATACCACTTTTGTTCTTTAATAGCCGTAAGACCAAGATTATTTAGTGCAGGTCCATAATTTACTTCAGCTTTAATCGCTTTACTAAAGAAAAGCTTGGCGCTATAAAGATTTCCTTGCAAGTAATAACAAAGTCCCACTGCATTCCAAAAAGTTGGCCATGACTTATATTTATTATAAAGGCTCGCTGCTTTTCCTTGCCCGGCAGAATAATTTCCTGATCGACAAGAACTAGTTATAGCAAGAATGTCATCATTGGAGTTTTTAGATACTCCAAAAGAAATCCCATCTAGAGTTTCTCGCTGCAAACCACTCGCCGAAGAAAGTCGAATACGATCAAATTCTCTTGAATAATTCAAAGACTTTGGTGGTAATTTTTTTACAACTTTTCTTTCACTTACTTGCCTGTCTTCATTAACGGAAACAGGCCCATCTTCATCAAAAGAATCAGAGTCAGTTGTCGTCGATCCACATGATAGTAAAAATATTATGAATAAAAAGTATATATATTTCATTATCTTCCTGACCTTTCAGCATCATAAAACTTCATATCATCGAAAACATTATACACTGAAGTCGAACTGCTTCCCTGATAAGTTGAAAGAATTTCATTGTCTTTGATTGCTTTTGCTCCCAAAGCCTTAAAGTTTTGTACTTTCTGCTTTAACTGAGCCGTTACTTGCCCCATTGTTTGCTTAAAACTTTTTACATATTCAGGGCTCTTGCCTGGAGGATTAAATGTTTCAATTTCTTGAATTAAAGATTCATAACCTTCTATTAAAACAGGATAAGAATGAGCCACTCCATAGTTAGCACCCATTTTTTGAACTCTCGCTACATTTTCTTGCAGCTTATCAAGTTTTTGAATCTTTTGATCTAATAAACTAGTAAATCTATCTTCTGGGAAAGCTAACCTAAAACCTTTAATCCTTTTCAACTCATCCTTTAGTCTAGCAACATCAAACTTAGAAACAGCATCCAAGCCAGCAACTGGAACTTTTAATCTTCTAGATTTAGAATCTCTATAAAGTTGTTCTATTTTCATTTGCCATTGGCGCAGGCGACTTTGGTTATTTTGTTTTTGATAATAAGCATAAATTTTGAATGCAGGATCAATTAGATAAGGAGTTAATTCTCTATTACTTTCAGCTTTTCTAAAATATTGCTCTAAAGCAGGAATATTATTACTACTAATATAATAGTCAACGATTTCCTTGTCAGTAATCATAATAGATTTAGAATCAATATTACATTTATTTGCAGAATTTCTTAAGGATTTTAACTTCTCTACCTGTCTTGAAGCCTTGTACATCGTTACTGCATTATTATAAAAATCTTTTTTTGTTCTCACTTGAGTCTTACAAAGTTTAGCATAAGATCTATGAGAAAGATCTGCTGAAGAACTAAATTGTAACCTTTCAAACAAATACTTTCCTACACTTAAAAATGTATTTCTATATTTAAAAAACTCTTTATCGTCCATTAAGTTCAATGAGTTTCGTCCCCAATTATAAGTTTCTTGAAGCTTTTGATCCTTGTAATTTAAAACCATTAAATTATAAGCAGCATTTGCTTTAGCCACCTTACTTCCAGGAGAAGAAAAAATCTTTAAATAAGCTTGCTTTGCTTGTTTATAATCTTTTTTTGCAAGAAGTCCCTCTGCTTTTTTCACATCTAATTTCTGAGCCACATCAGCAAGGCCCTTCTTCCCCGTAGCACTCATTTGATATTTTCCAGTTTTTATATCTTTCATTAGCATCGCAAGATCACCATCTTTTTTCTGTTTAGTATAAAGCTCAACAAGCGAATTAATCATTTTATCTGAATCTGTTCTGGCATTTGGAAAAGTCTTAGAAAAAGTTCCTAAGATTTTCTTCATTTCTGTAATATTCTTTTTATCATACTCTATTTTATAAAGTTTCTTGTAAATCTCTTTAGCTTTATTAGACCTTGGATCATATTTTAAATAAGTCGTATACACTGGATAGTAGTACTTTGATCTATTAGGAAACTTACCCTTAGGTTGAGCAAGTGCTTGCAGCATACCATCCATGGATCTATCCATAGTCTTTTTATTACCCGTTTTCTTAGCAATCTTAAAACCTTTAAGATAATTCTCTATTGCTCTATCAAACTGACTCGCTTGATAATATGTTTCTGCCATATAGAAGTGATTATCATTTTTTGTTTGAGGTTCTAATCCTTTTAGTAATGTTAAATACTTAACAACTTGATTAACTTTCTCATTCGTTACAACTTTTGAACTTTGATAGGTTTTATTTCCAATTTTCTTTTGAAGTTTTCCTATCTGCTTCTTTACCTGATGCTTAAAAATATCGTATTGATCTTTCGTCAACTTATGATTTTTTGTTAATTTATAAAGTGAAACTGAATCTTTTAAGTGGTAATTAATTTTTTCATATTTATCAAACAAATCCATTCTTACAAGATAAATTTTGGCTCTATTTTTATTTGTCTTAGAAATTTTTAACGCCTCATTAAGAGTAGTCATTGCTTGGGCAAACTTCCCTGATTCTTTTAAAAAAGATGCTATGGTAATGAGCTCTAAAGTAAAATCTTTATTATAATTCTTATAATGCTTAACACCTTCTTCCATACGTCCTGACTCAGCATAAAAAAGTCCTATGTCTTTGTTTACACTCGCAGTCATATCAACATATTTTCCAGTTTTAGATAAACTCTCTACTTTTTTCATTAGCTCTATTGCTCTATCAAATCTTCTTAAACGAAAATTTGACCAGGCTAAATTATAAGCATCTTTTGTCCACCATCTATCTGAAGTTTTCTTTATATTCCTTTCATAAAATTCTATCGCACGTGGATAATCTTTTTTATTATAGTAAATTTCAGCTAATGCATTTTGAATCCTAACTTGTGATTTAGATCCAGCTGGCGCCATTTTTTCAGCTTTTACTAAATAGTCTAGTGCTTTTACTCCGTCACCAAACTCTTTTTCGTTAAAACCTAAAATATAATAAACATCAGATGCTTTTTCATATTTAGGAAACTTTCTCAAAAGATTTAAGGCTTCACTTTTAGCTTTTAAAAACAATCCTTGAGATCCTCTAAAATATGAACTTTTACTTACAGACTTTCTCTGATTTGGAGAAAGAGACAAGTATTTATTATTTTCTTCTTCTTTAATAAGTCGGCCTTTTTCTAAATACAACTCTGATCTTCTAAAAAGCATATTAGGATTCTGCCCATTAAATTGCCGAGAAAGCCTAGTCACTTCTTCAATTTCTTGATCAATAATAGATAAGATTCGATTTCTTTTATTTTGAGATAAAACAGAAAAAGATAAAAATATTAATATAAAGAAGGCCTTATTTTTCATCTGGACACTCCACAGGCAAAGCGAAGACATAATCTCCTAGCTCATCACTCCAAAACTCTTTATTAAAAGTCCAAAAGTATTGTCTATCATTTCTTTTTAAATATTTGATCTCACCTCTTTTAGAAGCTTCTTCCTTACCTTCATAAAGCGCTTCTTTCTTTCGACCAAGTACTTCTAATTTAATATAACTCATTGTTTGAAAAGATTTTCTTAAATCTATTCCATACTTTTCAACTTTGGTCTCAGCTACTAATCCAATAACTTTCTTTTGAATTTTAATAAATTCGTCTATATTTCGACTCAATAAACCTTTCAGGTTTGAACTCTGTATTTTAGAAAGTTTTTTTCTTTCCCGCTCTGCATACTTAATATTATCAAAAAATGATTTCACATTCGGAGATTTATAAATTCCTTTTAAGAAATAATAGAATTCTTTATCTGATTCATTTTGATAATTTCTAACTAACTGGTAATAATAATCGGGATTATTTTTATACTGTTTAGCTATACTCTCTGATTTCTTCGCTGTTTTTTCTAATCTAGAATAGAAATCTTCAACAACTTTATTTACATCTCCATAAAGACACATCCTTAAGTAGGTCGTGGCCCTTAGGACATAAATCTCAGGATTAGTAATAAACTTCAATTGAGGCGCTTTGTAAGTAACTAATTTTCCAAGCGTTCTGTTATAATTCTCACCGTAATATGAACTCCAAGCTTCTTCTAATAAAGTTGGAGGCCAAGCTATAGATCTTTTATCTAAATCTAAATAATTATAATCTGCTTTTTTGAAATTTCTTTGAGCATAGTAAGTTCTAGCAATTCCAGCTATACAAATATCTCTATTAACCTTTATCTGCTTATAAACACGCGTGCTTAAATTTTTATCCAAACGAGATTTCGAAGTCTCAACACAAGTTTTATATAATGATAAAGCTTTTGAATAATCTTTTTGTAGATAACTTAAAACTGCTAAATAGTTTCTAGAAAATGGATAAAATATACTACCTGAGCTTATTGATTTAAATAAACTCCCAGCTTTCTCATACTCACCTTCTGCAAATATTTTTTTCGCTGCTAAATATTTTGAAACAGAAGAATTACCTCTTTGTAGTAAAGAAATATCTAACCCTTCAAAGTTTTTAGCTCCAACTGTTAGTATAATTTTTTCTAAATACCTCTCCATGGATTTCAGATTTCCTTTAGAGAGATAAATATACTCTTTAAGTAAAGGTACTAAGGAATATCTCATTCCTTTTGAATAAGCATACTTAATATTTCTCTCTAATTTAGAATTCGCATTTCCTAAAAAAGAAATGAACGTTATTATTAATAATATTTTCTTGAGCATCATTGCTCCTTAAAATAAAAAGTTTAAGCCAGCGCTTAAATTATAATTATGAAAAGTTACGTCAAAGTTTGATTTTGGTGCGGATGTACCACCTACAGTAGTATTCTTTGTAAAGAAAGAACCATTGTAATGATAACCACTAAACTCTAATCTGATTCCTATAGATTTACTTAAATACCAAAGAAACCCTGTAGACCAAGTTGCACCCATAGAAGAATCTTCTGTAGGTGTAAATTGCTTAGCTCGAACTTGTGAATTTGAAACATCAAAAGCAGTTCTATCATCCTCAGTCGTAACCGAAGCAACTCCCAAAGAAACATACCAATCTAAGTAATAAATCACATTAAAAGTATTAAATTTTCCATACCAAGGAGACCAAACAACACTAGCACTCATAAAACGAGTGATCGCATTATAAAAAGGAACAGCTGATTGTTCAGCAACTCTATCAAAAGTATCATTATAACTTGGAGCACCTATTCCAAAACCTAACTCAACTCCCCAATCTTCTTTAAAGAAGTAAGCTCCTTTTAAAGCTCCACCTATAGTGTTTACAAACTTATCAGAAAGATTCATTACTCCCATTAAAGAAAGATTTACTCTACCTGCTTTTCTAAATCTTCTATTTTGCAATACATATATTTCCTTATCATCATCCATCCACTCAAACTTATAAAGTGATTCATCTGCAGATAATGAGAATTGAGAAAACATGAGAACAAACAAAAATATTATTTTCTTCATGGCCAATAAGTTCCTTTAAAATTCAATAGTTATAACTCTTTAATTCTAACATAACTCAGAGCGCTATCAATAAGGTTGCAAAATGAATTAATCAATTATTTAGAAGACTATTTTGAGCAAATATTTTGATGAGTACAATCGTTACACAATTCTAAGTTTTTACTGAAATAGGATGATTTTTTTAAAAATAATTCATAAAGAAACTTATCTAAATCATCAATACTTTCCTTGAAATCTATTTTTTTTCTTTCGTCTATAAGTATTAAGCTAGCATTCAACTTATAATTATCAAGATTAAATACCTGACTCACTCCATAGAGATAAGTTTTTAGTTGAGCAATATACATTTCTTTATGATCAGCTATATCTCCTGTTTTATAATCCCATATAAATACTTCTTTTTTTGAATCATCAATTATTAATAAATCAATAATTCCTGAAACCATAAATTGCTTATAAGAAAATTTCATTTCTTGCTCTGAGAAGACTCTTGAAGATTGAAGTTTTGAAAATTCTTCTATAACAAAATCAACTTCATTTTTATGTTTTGAATTATTATTTTTAATTCCATCCTTAAAATACTTCTCTAGCTCAAAATGAATTGAATTACCTCTTTTCAAAGAACTCTTCTTTTCTTTTTCCTTAAAATCCGGGAAAAGTTTTATTTCTCTTAAATCATTATCTTGAATTTTTAAGACCTCACTTAAGTAGAAGTAATGAGGACAAAATTCGAGTTTAGATAAAGAACTTACACTTACATCACATCCTATAAAAGATAAGTTCTCTTTCTTTTCTCTTATTCCAAGATCATATTTTATAAAAGGTTGTTTAATACTAGAATCACTTTTCTCTGTAACTTTTATTTTTTCAGTTTTCTTATTTAACAAAGCCATCTTTAAGTAATCTGCCCAACTAGGTTTTTTCCCTATAGAAACTTCATCAAAGCAAACAAAATTCAAAGTTTTTTTTGCTCTTGTAGATGCGACATAAAATAATCTCTTATCTTCGTCTAGCTCTTTCTTCTTTTTATCCTCTAGATTAAAAAAATATTGGGGAGTCTTAAAATCATAGGACTTAAAATCTTTAAAACGAAATGCAGAGATTGATCCAAGTGACAATTCACTAAATTTTGCGACTTGATTCGTATGGTGAAGATCAGCAACCCCAACCCAGTCAAATTCAAGGCCTTTGGAGGAGTGTATGGAAAGAAGTTCTACATAGCGATGATGAACATCTTTTTTTATTCCAATCTTAATTTTTTGTGATCTAGAAGAATTTAAGAAATGAAAAATTTCTGATTTATTATTTTTAAATAAAAAACATATCTCTTTAATAATAAATAAATTACTTCTGTAATCCGATACTGATATTTTCTTCGAAGCTAGTAAATCACAAAAAGAAAAATATACTCCATGCAACAATATATTCTCTTTAAACTTCTCAATATCTCGCAAATCTAACTTCTCTTTACATCCAAAATGAAAAAGAATTCCATTGCTAAAATATAAACACTTGTCTATTTCTATTGATTCATTTTCTGATGCTAAACACATTGATAATAAATGCATTAGAATTTCAAGTAAGGGTTCATCAGAATAATTAATCTTAAGTTCAGCCATAAAAGGTATTTTCTTATCTAATAACACTTCAATTAAAGCATTCACCCCTGTTAAAGATTTATATAAAACTGCATATGTTTCATTCTCTGATTTTTTCATTGAAGCATTAAGTAAATCTCCTAAAATCATTGCTTCAATTTTTCTCAGACTATTTGAATTCGCTTTCTCGGGTAGTGAATGTGTATCATAAAAAGAAACTTCTCCTCCTTCACTATCCGTAGTCTGAGAAGTATTTTTAAAATCTAAAAGAGAAGAAAAGAGATTGTTATTAAAGTCTACAATCTTTTTTTGAGATCTAAAGTTTTGAGTTAAACTTAAGTTTTTAATATTTTTCTCTTCTTTACTAAAAACTCTTACATCTCCACCCCTAAAGCCATAAATTGCTTGTTTTTTATCTCCTACAAAAAAGTAAGATTCTGGGTGAGGACTTAATTTTTTTATCACTTCAGTTTGAATTGCAGATGTATCTTGAAACTCATCCACAATAATTTTCTTTAAACTTAATGAGATATTTTCTTCTGTGACACTCATTAAATACTCAATATCAGCATAAGAGATCGTATGATCTTTAAAATAATTTTTTTCTATATAGCTAAAGATACTCACAAGTCCATTATGAAAAACTTCATAGTTTTCTTTATTATTTTTAAAATCTTCAATTATCTGAGAAAAGGCCTTGAAGTTTTCTTTAAACTTTTTTAGATCTTTGAAAAATACTTCAACATTCTCGCTAATATCATCTGCTCCTCTTGGATTAGAAGCTCTTTGCTTAAAAAATTCATTTAGAAGATCAAATTTCTTTAACACTTTCTCTTCTTTTAGTATTGGAAGTAATGTATTTAGCTGTTTCTCCCACGCTTTCTTAGGATCGTCTATCTTATCAATGATCTCGAAGGTATTTTTAAGAAAAAACATTTCAATATAATCTTTATGCCCTTTAAGATCATCATCCTTATAGTTCATTCGCTGAGTAGCATCATTAAAAATACTAAAAAGAGTTTCAACTAAAGCCTTTTCATTAAAATCAAAAACAGCTCTATTTTTTTCCAATATATTTATGCCTTCTCTCGTAAGGTTTAAAATTTTTCTCTTAATCGCAACCTCAGATACTAGCTCTTGGTCATGTCGTAGGATATTTTTATCTTTTAACACTTTTAAACAAAGGGCATGAATAGTTCCTACAAACAGATAATTAATATTTTTATAGATGCTTTGAAAACGCTTATCTTCTTCTTTCAAAACTTGTAACTTTTTTTCAATTCTTTCTTTTAGCTCTAATGTCGCTCTCTTCGTAAAAGTCACAACACACAACAACCTTAGTTCTTCTTTTACATAATCATCTAGACTTTGATTTTTATGCTCATCTAACAAATCGGTAAAATACTTAATGAGATATTCAACTACAATAAATGTTTTCCCAGCTCCAGCTCCTGCTGATAGAATCAAAGATCCTTTTGTATTTAAGACTTCATTTTGTTCAGAGCTAAACTTCATTTACGCTCCAAGCAAATATTATTAAATTGACAGAAATCACAGACATTACTCTCATTGGAAAAAGCAAGATGAACTTCATCGCTTTCAATTTTATTTATTATTTCTTTTTCAAAACTTTTATACTTCAAAAGTACTTCTGAAAAATCTTTTTTCTCCTTAATCATCTTCCCTTGAAAACTAAAAGAATAATCAGAGAAATAAACCGAAGAGCTAGGGCTCGCAAGACAAAAATATCCTGCTAACTTTGATTTATCGTTAGACAATAATTTATCTATATAATAGAGAATTTGAATTTTTTTTAATTTATTAACTTCAGTAATTGTTGGAATACCAAAACTTGATGCCTTAAAATCAAGTAATATTTCTATCTCATCATTATAAGCAAAGAAATCAGCAGATCCTTCAAAGCTAGATTTCTGAATTGGTTCTTCAAACTTCATCACTAAATCTGGGAAATTTTTCTTAAGATCCTCTATCGCTTCTATACCATTCTGAATTCTTCTAAAACTTTTCTCTTTTCTTTCTTTATATTTAGAAAAATCGACACTTTTAATATTAAAAGCACTTGCATATTTTTCTTCAAACCAAAGATCGTATTTATCTTTTTTTATTTCTTCTTTAAAGTAATCACCTATCAAACCATGCTCAAATGACCCCGTCTCTAAATTATTAATAATCTCTTCACTGATAAGAGGTTTTAATAATTTACTACCATATCTAAAGTAATATTTTTGAGGGCAGTCAATATAAGTTTGAAGAGATGTTGCTGAATATTTTTTTCTATTTAGGTTATTTTTCTCTTGAGTTATATAATTTCTTACTATTTTCTCTTTATTTTCTAGTTCACTTCTTTTTACTTTCAAAACAAAGTCTTTTAATTTCTCACTATCCTTATAAAAATTCTCATCAATATGAACCTCTTTTGATTTATCATTAAGAAGTGATAATAAAAAGTAATCTTGAAACGTTTCTTCTAGTTGATGATTTTTCACAGCACCTATCGAAGCAAGTCTACTAAGAACTTTTGTTGGTATGACCCACTGAGGGTCACTGCCAGAAAAATCTTTTGACTCTATAAAACAAGTTGCTTCTTTTTGTCCCAAATACAATGCTTCAGTCAAAGAATAAAAAGTACTCTCTTCTGAGAGTCCTACCTGAAAAACCCTAGGAGAATTTAACCGTAATACTTCTAAGCATAAATTGAAGTAAAAGTGATCAAATATAATTTCCTTATCTATTCCTTTAAAAAAATTTGAAGTAAGTAATAGAAGTTTGAAATACTTATAGTCATGTTTCTTGTGTGCTTTAAAAATTAGGTTTTGTATTTCTTTTTGAACATCTAGAACTTTTTTATAAAAATTCTTTTTTAAATCTTCTTTGATTTCTTCAATCTCAAAAGAAAAGTATTGAGCATCTATTTTATAGTAATTTTCCTTTCCATGAGATTGCACCCACTCATAGGTTAATTCTTGATTAGACACAATATTATTTTTCTTCTTAAAATCAGCCTTAACACTCAAGTTATCAACAAAAGCTTCTCCATTACTGAAGGCCTTCTTTTCTCCTATAAATCTTTTCTGAATTCCTGAAAACCATTTAGGCCAATCTAACATACTACTGTTTTCATACACATATTCTGGAAGGCCTATAAAAATATCAACTTCAGAAGAAGCTTTTTGTATAAAATCTACTTGTATTGTATTTAGAAATTTAAAACCCCAGAATATTATTTTCTTTGTTTTAATTTTTTCTTTATCAAGAACTAAAGATCTATAAGCTCTCGACTCATCAAAAAAACTATCACTTTCTAAAAAATCATATGAGGCGATAAAGAAGTTTTTCAATTTTTTATCAAAACCATCTACGACTTCTAAAAATAATTCTTTATTAGAAACATTATTTCTTATTTCAGTTAAAAGATTGAAGCTCTCAAGGAAGTATGAAAAACTTTTACTCTTTATCGTTTTATTCCAAATAGCACTTAGTACTTGAATCAGTTCTGATTTTTTTAGAAGCCCTTCTTGATTCAGATGAGTTGATAAAAAATGTGAGATAGAAACTGTTTGAAATGTAGATAACTGCGATCTCATTAAATCTGCTTCTTTGGGCCCTGGGGTAATGATTAATACATCTTCACAAGGCGTTTCAGACCAAAAAGAATCTTCATAAATACTAGAAATATCTTGAAAGTGAAGAAAAGAAAGCATTAAGGATACTTCCTAAATTTTTCCCAAGTACCATTTTTAAGTTCAACACAAACTCTATCATGTAATCGATTTTGATGTCCTTGCCAAAACTCAAAAAAGTAAGGCCTTACTTCAAAACCTCCCCAATGCTCAGGACATGAATAATCACCTAGATTTTTAATCTCTTGAAACTTAAGTTCTAAATCTTCTCGACTTTTAAGTTTTTCGCTTTGACAGGATGCAATTGCAGCGATCCTGCTATCTTCTGGACGAGAATTAAAATACTCTACCGATTTTTCACGAGAAATCTTAAAGGCCTTTCCTTTAATTCTCACTTGTCTATTTAATTCAATCCATAAAAAGTTAAGAGCGACATCTTCACTTCCATCTATAGATCTACTTTTTTCACTTTGATAATTTGTAAAAAAAATAAATCCTCCCTTTTTAATCTCTTTTAGCAATACAATTCGAGAACTAAGTCCAACCTGTTCTGAATAAGTAGATAAGCACATTGAGTTTGGTTGTAATATTTTTTTTTCAATCGCATCTTCTAACCAGGATTTAAAAAAATCTATTGGATGAGAAATTTCTTTTTCAGAAATTCTTGTGTCTAAAAGATTTGGTCTTAAGGATTTATAATCACTCATGAATAATTTCATGAGCTATATTATTAAATTCATGAATCCCACAAAAACGCTCAGCTCCAGCACCAAATGAAAAAATTGGTGATAAAAGCGATCTTTTTTTACTTACCAGTGTAGACGTTAAATTTCCCCAGTCCATTCCTTGTCTGGGATATTCAAGGTTGATACTTGCTCCACCACTAAGAAGAATAAGTGATTTTTTTGAATAGTATTTTTTTATATATGTAATGAGCTCTTCAATTTCTAAAAGAACTTCTTGAGCGTTTTTATAAAGCCTAGATTCTAATAGCTTTTCATATCTATAATTTCGATAAATAAAAATGCTCTGCTCTTCCATAAACCTTGATTCCAAAGAATTTAGCACTGAAGTGATAGAGTTATAACACTTATCTTTTAAGCAAGATTGATCTTGATAAATATTACTTTCTAACTCTTTGGAGTGAGTAACATGAAATGGCTCAAGTTCACTTTTCCCTTCACTTCTACTTAAATAAAACATGTTATCTAACCAATTTGAATCTTTACAAGTTTTACTAGAACTTAGACTCTCATCTTTAGATACACTTTCTTCAATTAAAATTTTTGAATAATTTTTAAATTTCTCATGATGATAAAAAGGTTTTAACTTAAAATCCTCGCAAGAATTTTTTTGAAAACTATCACCTGCTATTTGAGAGTTTAAAACTAAAGAAGACTTTGGTCTCAAATCAAATAAAGAATAATCCCACACCTCTCCAAAACAAGAAAAATTTGAAAGTTGTTCACCTTTTGAAGGACTCCAATCAGTAAGTTTTAAAAGTGCTATGTGTTCTTTTGAAAAACCTGGAATTTGTATCCAAAAAATATTCTCATATTTTTTCCCCATAGAATGCTTGGTATCACCAAGTTTTTCCACTTGAGAGCAAGATAAAAATAAAATCAAAACAAAAAAATTAATTACATATTTCATAAATATTCTCTGCTACTAACTTAGGAGTTAAATTTATCATACATTTTTTATATACGTCTTGAGAACACTTACCTCGTCCATCTTTTGAGCAAGGCCTACATTTTAATTCTGAAATTTCTAATACCCTGATTTGATCACTTTCAGGATAGCCAAAAGCTGTGGGGCCCATTAAGCATATTCCTTTAACGCCTAATGCATCAGCAATATGTAATAACCCAGTATCTGCTGAAACAAAACACTTACTCTTAGATACAATATACGAGCTTTCTTTAAGACTTATTTTTCCAACCAAATTTATAACTTTATCTTGAAATTTATTTTCTAAATTTAATGCAACACTTTCCTCTAACTTTCCTCCCAGCAAGACTACACTCTCGTCTAAAAGTTCAATCAATCCTTCCCAATGTTTTTGAGGCCATATTTTTAAATCCCAATTCGCTCCAAGAACTAAGGATATTTTATTTAAAGGCAAATCTTTTTTAATTCCTTCGAAGTTAAAATTAGATCTTCTTTTATTTTCAAGTCCTAAAGGATCCAAGAAACTTTTTTTAGCGATAAAAGGCCAAGAATTAAATAGATTTACTCTAAATCTAAAAAGCATTAATCTCTTCATTCGCTGCTTAGACCTCACAATTAATTTTTTAGATAGAAAAAAGAAAGGGCCTAGCAAGACAAGTTTCACCACCAAACTTCTCATATTTGAATGAGCATCATAAATCAATTGATAATTTTCATGCCGCAAGCTCAAACAAAGAGAAATAAGCCCTTTGATGCCAGTAGATTTATCAAAACTGATCACCTGATCAATTTGTGAGTCTAGTTCAACTATTGATGAAAAATTACTCTTCGTAAGAAAATCTATCCTAGAATTAGGATACAATGCTTTATAGTTGGGAATACATGACAAAGACTGTACGATATCTCCAAAACTACTGAATCTTATTATTAATAGCTTTTTCATTTTTCTGTTCTTATTGACTATAATAATGAGTAATCGAGTAATTACAAATTAACTACTAAATAAGGAAAAATTTCATGGACATGAATGCTGGTAGAGAAATCATGTGGAACATCCCAAGTTCTTTTAAAACTGCAATGTATGGTTTGCTAATTGTTGCTTTTGCAATATTTATTAAAGGAGTTTACGGAAAATACCAATATATTACTCAAGGTGGATCAATTAAAAATCTTCTTCCTGAAAAATTAAATTGGAAAAACTTATTTGAAACTATCTTCTTTCAAGGAAAAATTAAAAGATTTAAGGCCCCCGGAATTTTTCATACTTTAATTTATTATGGATTTGTTATTTTATGGATAGCAACAGATCTTGTCGCCATTCATTTTGATACTCCATTTAAAGTTTTTAAAGGACCTGTTTATATCATCGTTTCTTTTCTTGCTGACTTTGCTGGACTTGCAATTTTAATTGGTTTAGGACTTGCTTACAAAAGAAGATATATAGATAAGCCTGATTTCTTAAGTGCAACAAAACCTAATCAAGAAAAGTTCATGTACTTCATGCTAGCAGCATTAGTCATTCTAGGGTTTTTACTAGAAGGAATTAGAATCGCTGGTGTTGAAGATATGGCAACAACTCCAGAAGCAAGATATTCTCCTATAGGTTATTTAGTTGCTATGTTTATTAATCTATTTTCTTTTAGCGATAACTCACTGAGTTTGATATATAGAGTTTCGTGGTTTGTTCACATGCTCAATACAATGGCATTTGTAGCATCTATTCCTTATACGAAATTTTTTCACTTCATCGCCGCTCCACTAAGTGCTTTAGTAACTCCTCCAATGAGAGGTGCAGTTTTAGAGCCTATGAACTTTGAAGATGAAACTGCTGAAACTTTTGGCCTTGGAAAACTCTCTGAACTTTCCATGAAGCAAAGACTAGATACTCTCGCTTGTGTAGAATGTGGTAGATGTACTCAGGTATGTCCTGCAAACCTCGCCGATAAACCTCTTGATCCCAAAAAAATTATTACCAAAATGAGAGATACAGCTGAAGCTGCGGGGAAAGATGATAAAGATTTATGGGAAGAACAAGTTTATTTAAACAATGAGCTTGATGCATGTACGACTTGTGGTGCCTGCATGGAAGAATGCCCAATGAATATTGAGCATGTTGATGTCATCATGGATCTTAAAAGATATAAAGCACTAACTTTAGGCCAACTCCCACCAGCGGCTGCTGATGCAACCAATAAAATTAGAGTTAATGGAAACCCATGGGGAATATCTCAGGATGATAGATTTAAATGGGCAGATGGATTAGATGTTCCTGTAGCTAAAGAAGGTGAGAAAATTGATTACCTTTACTATGTTGGTTGTGCTGGATCATACGATGCTTCTAATCAAAAGGTTGTTAAAGATACTGTAATGCTTCTAAAGAAAGCAGGAGTAAGCTTTGCAGTGATGGGAAAAACTGAAAAATGTAACGGAGATCCAATCAGAAGATTTGGAGATGAATACACATTTTTTGAAATTGCTATTGAAAACATTGCTAACATGAGAAAATATTCTTTTGATAAAGTAGTTACTCATTGCCCTCATTGTCTTCATACTATTGGTAAAGAATATGCTAAGTTTGATGATGGTGAATTTGATACCGTTCATCATACAGAATTATTAAGTGAACTTGTTCGTTCTGGAAAAATTAAACCTACAAAGAATGTTGATGATGAATTTACTTTTCATGATCCATGTTATTTAGGAAGACATCACGGTGAATATAATGCACCAAGAGCAATTCTTGATTCTATCCCTGGATTGAAAGTTACAGAAATGGAGAAGAATAAAGATAAGGCCCTTTGCTGTGGAATGGGTGGAGGAAATATGTGGTATGAACTAGATGAAGGAAAGCATTTAGCTGAGAATCGTCTAGAAGAAATAGGTGAAACAAAAGCTCCGAAACTTGCTACAGCTTGTTCATATTGCATGATTAACTTTAACTCCTCAAAAGGAACAGTTTCTACAACTGAAAATTTAGAAGTAGAAGATATAGCACAGATCCTAGCTAAATCTGTTGAATAGGAATGAAAAAAACTAGAACTCTTCTTTGTAAGGTTCTTTTTTTTAGTACGATAAATATTTTTGCTCAAAGTCAGGGCCTTTTGGAGAGCTTTAAATCTCTTATAAGCGCTGATAAGAGATTAATGAGTTACTATTCAAAAGAAACCAATATTCCTTATGTAATAAGATCAAAGAAGGATTTAGATCATAAAAACTATAAGTACAGTATTCATCAAGATTATTTAAATAGTTTATTTCTTCATAATTCTGAAAATATTATTCATCAAATTAAAAATAATACTTGTAAGTTATACGAATACTTAAGCTTAGATCTCATTCAACATCCCATTTTAAAAAATGATCTTATTCTCTCTCAATATAATATCAAAAATAAAAATAAGAGATTCGTTAAAGCAAACAAAAGAGTCTATCTTGAAGATCTTCTAAAAAGATGTCCGAATGCTATTGCTAATGCCACATTATTAAGAAAGAAAAATTATAAACTTCTTAAAAGGTTCAACTTTGAGAAATTATTAAACCATAAGAGCTGTCTCTCATCTATTCAAGATTTAGCCCATTCTCCTAATTTTTCATATTTAGCAAAAATGGCAATTGATTCTTCAAAAAACCCTAAAATAAACAAAAGTATTACTCCTGAACAAGCTAGAGGGCTTAATTTGTTTGCTAAATATATAAAAGGAGATAAAAACATATGCCAAGTTCAGGAAGGAAAGAATATTTTCAATCTTAAAAATGATCCTGTTGTTTTTCAAAACTTACTAAAACCTTTATGTAAAGATTATTTCAAGACCTATCGAAAATTAAAAAATAAAGAAATCTCTTCTTGTCTAGAAAATATCAAAAGAAATCCAAACTTTTGCTACACACATAAAACAAGGTTTAATCGAGCATTCTATCCATTACAAGATTGTATAAGCTTAGCAGAAAACTATATCCTCTCAAAAAACAAAAATCTAGCTTCTGATTGTCCTGGAAAAATACCAAATGAAGGAATTGTAAACGCATCTCGAATACTTTCTTTAATACAACCTAGCAAACAAGAGAATCATTGCTTTAGTGACAAGTTAAACAAGCTTATTAATTTTTCTAATGAAGAAGGCATAGAAAATCTTTGGGATGTAAACCTATGTTACTTTAACAATCTCTACAAAGAAAAAAGGTGCAAGAAAGTTCTCTTTGGTAAAACTGATAGCTCTATTAATTATTCAAAAGTTATTGAAAGGATTCTAAAAGAAGCAAAATTTATTAAAAGTGGATCAAGCTGCTCTCTTACAAGATATAAAGTTTTATCTCTTGGCGAAATAAACCAAGGTTGTAAAATCCAAATGAATACAGAGAAATGCTCACTTCACACCTGCCCATTTAGTGTGTTTATTAATGGTAAAAAAATAAAACATGGTATTACTTCTCAATCCAGTATTGCATTAAACTATCTATCAAGAACTAATAAAGATTATAGTACTTCTTTTGAAAACCTACTTATCTCAAAATTCAACTTCAGAAAATCAGCAATTAAAGATTTTACTATTTTAAAAAGATTTTTAAATAAAGAGAAAGTCATCATCCATGGAGTTGGATGCGCAGAAGATCTTCTCCCACAAGCATTTATGAGGTTATCATTTAATGATTGTACTCCTTTGCCTTTTTTAATCTCAGGAGTGAAATCAGGGCTTGGAAATATTGAAGATGTTTTAATGAATTTATCAATTGATAATATGATTAACACCAGAGAAATATCATGGAATGAAATCTCATCATCAATTTCTACATTTTATAAACTTTTTAACAATTGGAGCTTAAATGCGATTTATAAAGACTAGTCTCCTTTTGCTTAATCTCGCTAGCTTCGCTGGAATCAAAGCTAAGCTCTTTCAACCAAAGTTTAATATTAAACAAATAAGAGCAATAAAAAGTGAAAATCTATCTTATCAACAATCAAGAAATGGTCACTTACAAATGACTAAAAATACCAAGACTAAAGATTTGATTAAACATGAAGATGATAATGTTTTTTACAAAGTTATCTTAAATAATCCTAAAATCATTGGAATAGAAAAGAAGGTTAATTTTTTCACAGACTTAAACTTAAGAAAAAACAATCATTTATTTATAAGTGAATTAGGTTCTAGCAAAGTTATGGAAATAGGAAAAGGACTTAATCTAAATCTACACTTAGATGGTATTTACGCTTCATTTTCTAAAATAAATGAGCAAAAGATTTCAATTCTAAACCTAAAAAATAATCACGAACACTCATTAACTTATTCTAACAAGTGGAATCCATACTTTAGGCCTGAAGTAGTCATGAATTACGGTAAAGATATTTTTTATAATGATTATTCAAAAAATGGCCTTATGCGTGTGATGCAGTACAATCTCAAATCTAAGAAAAAGAAAGTTTTCATCACTGCTAAATCACAAGATAGATATTTCAAGTTTTGCAGCAATGAATCAAAAGGAATGATTTACATATTAAATACAAGTTTAGATTTTAAAAATAAAGAAGCTACAAGCATTACTGATTTATATGGCACTAATCTTTATTTAACTGATTTTAGAATAAATGGGCCCTTGATTTGTCATGATGAACACTTGATCTTCGTAAAAGAAAATAACAAAGAAAAGCTTTTAACAAATAAGAAGTTTGAAGCAATAGCTTACTCTCTTAAAGACAGCTCTCTTACAACTCTTCATAAATCATCATATAATATAAATATTTTCAAACAAGATGATAAAGTATTTTTTCTAAATGAAGACTTATACTATGAGGTCAAACAATGAAGATCATATGCTTACTTTTCTCACCTCTTTTATTATGGACTAATGTTAATTTAGACATGATTAATAATTGTGCTTTTAGCTCTTTAGAATCATCTCACTCGAATCTTTCTAGAAAACAATTCGAAAAACTTATTAACACAACTACATTAAAGCATCTTTTCTCTGACTCTTTTTTTCCAAAAAGCTATAAAAACGACAAAAATATAGATGCATCTTCAGTCTTTCAAAAAGAAGCACCTGCTGCTTATTGCCCACTAACAAGTTATGTCTACAATGGTCTAAAGCGTGATTACTTAAACGATCGAACATTATTTAGAAAGCATCAGGCTCATATAGAATCATGGATCAAGTTTTTTGGATCTAAGAAAAGTGATACATTTTTAAAAGGATCATATCAAAAAATACTAGATTCTATTTCTATGAAATTGCAGTTAATGAAATCTAAGGTATCGATGAAAGTTATGGGCCCTTCTCCGACCCTGATTCCTCAAGATACAAGTTATATCACACAAGAGAATATAGAGTCTTCTCACTCCATCCAAGATCTTAACTCTGAGTTAGATCAAATATTTAAGACTATTGATTAAGAAGAGAAAAAAGAAAGCTTCTCTCTAGCTTTACAGATTAGAATTTATTCAAGTCTTTAGTCATTTTAACTGCACGATTAAGCATACATGAAGATCTCACCGAAATAAACACTGAGCCTTGTTCATTTTCATACTTCTTAAGACATTTCTCCAAGGATTTCTCATATTTCAATTTTAAATCAGCATCTGCTTTTTCTAAAAAATATTTTTCACAAACTTGTCGGGCAGCTCCAAAAATATCTCTATCACCTAAGCCACCTAATGAACAAGAATAAGCTGTTTTTGATGCTTCTTTACAACTTTTTAGTTGTTCAATATGAGCGACGATATTATTCCAGTACTCTTCAGAAGCAACTTCATAAGGACAGTCTGCCGATTCTTTTTTTAGTGAATCACACCCAATAAAAAGAAATAAAAATAGAAATAGAAACTTCACGAAAGCCTTACTTATTACTCCTGCCAGGAAACCTATGAGCAACATTACCAAGAGTTGTAGTTTTTATCTCTTTGATAGAAGCAATTCTTCTTTCGGCCATTCTATCTGTTGCTTCATTAACAGGTAATGCTTCATCATTAGAAAGCTTAAAAATATCTAGAGTTGTATTATAAATACTATCGATCATTCTTCTTGATTTTGAATCAGACCATCCTTCAAACTCAATGCTCACATTCATTAACCCACCAGCATTAATAAGATAATCTGGAGCATAAAGAATGTTTCTTTTTTTAAGTTCTTCTCCGTGATAATCCTTATCAAGTTGATTATTTGCTGCTCCACATACAATCTTAGATTTAATTCTATCGATAGTATCATCGTTTATAGATGCTCCTAAAGCACAAGGAGAGAAAATATCACATTCAACATCATAAATTTTGCTAGGATCTACAAATTCTGCACTTGGAATATGCTCTTTCATTCTTGCTATATTTTTTTCAGAAATATCTGTAAAAATAATTTTAGCTCCATGCTCATGAAGAAGCTTTGAAAGCTCGAACCCTACCGATCCAACACCTTGAAGTGCCACTGTCTTTCCTGAAGGAGATCTGTCTCCCCAAACTTGAGTACAAGAAGCTTCCAATCCTCTAAAAACTCCAAGAGCAGTATAAGGAGCAGGGTTTCCTGAACCACCTCTGATTTTTGCAACACCTACAACATTGCTCGTCTCAACATAGATATGTTCGATATCATCAACAGTAATATTTACATCTTCTGCTGTAATGTATCGACCGTTTAGTGATTCTAAAAACCTTCCATAAGATCTAAATAGTGCTTCAGATTTATCTTTCTTAGGATCACCTATAATAACAGCTTTTCCTCCACCTAAGTGAAGTCCAGAAACGGCAGCTTTATAAGTCATACCTTTGGAAAGTCTCAAAACATCTCTAAGTGCTTCTTCTTCTGAAGCATACTGCCACATTCTAGTTCCACCTAAAGCTGGTCCAAGTGTCGTATCGTGAATAGCAACAATTGCTTTTAGATTACAAGTTGGATCACTAAAAAATACAACCTGCTCATGTCCCATAGTGATTACTTTTTCATATATGCTCATATTATGCCTTTTTTAATCTGATTTAAGTTCGACTTGATATTAGTAGATTTTTCACAGTTTTTTGAGTACTAATTTTATATGCACACTGCAATAAATCTATCATCAAGTATTTCTGTTTACCTCGAAGAAAATGAATCTTTGTGTGATGCTTTTGATCGTGCCGGGGAAGTATTACCACATGGCTGCCTAGCAGGAAGTTGTGGAGTTTGTCTTATCGACGTCAAACAAGGATCAGAGTTACTTAAGGCTCCAAGAACAATTGAGCTAGATACATTAAACGCTATAAAAAAAGAAAAACCTGAACTCACAAATCATCATATTCGCTTAGCATGCAAAGCAAAGCAAATTCATCCTGGTGAAATTCATTTCGAAAAAATTTAATTGTACTTTAATAAAACTCGGTAAAAATCTTCTAAAGTAAAAGGCATATTTAAATAATCATGAACAGCTAATTCTGATTCTCTATGTGCTTTAACTTTTTCAGGAGTTAATAATTTGGCAGTTAAAACAATTTTTACATGTTTAAACTTTTCTTTTACTAAGGGAATCATTTGATTACAAAGCCTTGGATACCCACTGTAGTTTAAGAAAAGAACTGTACTTTTTTCTTCTTTAAGCATTTTGGGAAGTTCTTCAAATTCTTTAACTATTTCTAATGAGACATTCGCTTCTTCAGTAAGCATTTCTTCGTAATAATTTGTTTTATAATCAAATAAAACTATTCTTGATTTAATTTTATCTATTTGAGAAGCAAAGGCCCTCATTTGAACAGGAGTAGGTTTTGGAGAAGCTTGTCCTCCTAGCATTTCAGGAAAGTTTGCTTTCGCTGCATTTACAGCAGGAACTTCAACTGACTCGTTAGTTCCAAGAATAGTTACTCCTGCTTGTGCTGATTTCTCTAATCTTTCAAACTTTTCTTTGATTTTCTTATCAATGCTAAATTTCAAATCCGTTTCAGGATTAAATTCTTTCTCACTCATGATTGATCCAATAATCTTTGTCTTTTATCTCTTCTTATTTTAGCATTAATATCATCAGCTGAATCAACAGCGGTATCCCATGCCGTATAAATTTGTTTTTTTACTCCCGCTCTTAAATCTCCAGCTACGTAAAAATTAGGAATATTAGTTTCGCCTTTGGAATTTGTTAATACAAAACCTCTTTCATCAACTTCTGCACCTACGGATTTAGCTAACTCATTATAAACAATCATCCCAAGAGAAATAAAACACATTTGAGCATGGACACTTGTTCCACAACAAAGAATGAATCCATCTAATTGTCCTGATTTTTTATCACCTAAAACTTGTTCAATTGGTTCCTCAAAAACATCAATTTTATAAAGACTTAATAATTTTAATAAGTCTTCAGAAAATTCTGGTTTCTCTCCATTGGTAAGAATCATCATATTAGGAACTTTATATCTTTCATAAAGCATCACTGACACCCAAGCAGTAGATTCAGTATGTCCTATAATAGCAACTTCTTTATTTAAGATGTGGTGTCCATCACATCTAAGGCAATAATCAGCTGTTTGTTTATTCGCAAATGGTAAAATATCTTTAATTGATTCTTTTATATGTGGTTGAACATCCATCACTCCCGTACAAAGAATCACGTGTTGAGCTTTATAAACTTCTCCCTCTGAATCAGTAATAATAAAATTATTCTCTTCTTTTTTTATATCAACAACACCTCGTTGCTTTTTCCAATGGAATTTATCTTTAAATAATCCCTCTTCAAGCCACTTTAAAGACTCTTTATTAGGCTGGTCAATTCCTCTTGTATAATCTAAATGTCCTGGCATGTTTTCAACTTTTCTAACCCAGAACTCTCTAGATCTTTTTCGATGTAACTTTGTACCAGGAAAAAATAAAGTATTGTCATTATTTAAAACTGATCTTAATACGGCCATAACTCCAGCCGAACCTCCACCAATTACACATGTTGAGTAAATATCCATATAAAAATGGTAACAATATTTAAAGATCTAGGAAAGTGACTTTGCTTCAGAGTCTTCAGCATCATTTTGTGAACTAGCAGATTCTATTTGATGTCCATCAAGTGCTTTGATAACAACTTTTTCTATATTAGAATTTTCTACTTCTTCAAGCTCAAAAGAATATTCTTCCCATAAAATGATTTGTCCTTCTTTCGGAAAAACATCTTCAAGCATCTCAAGAATAAAACCCGTTAATGTTGAATAATTATCATTTAAAGGAATCTTAATATCATATTCAGTATATAAATCTCTTAGAGAAATTACACCTGGAACCGTTAGCCCTTCAGGTCCTATCTTATGTTCTGAAGTAATAAGATCACCTTCTTCATCATGCTCGTCCATGATTTCACCAAAAATTTCTTCCATTATATCTTCAAGAGTAATAATACCTACAACTAATCCAGATTCATCTTTTACCAAAGCAAGGTGAACCTTCTTTTTATTCATATGATCAAACACAGATTGAATCTTCATACTTTCATAAACGTAAAAAGGTTCTTTTATATATTTTTTTAAATTAAAATTTTCTCTTTCTACCTCATCAACAAAAGCGAGATCTTTTACATGTAAAAATCCTAAAGGATTATCTAAACTCTCCTCATAAACAGGATATCTCGTATGAGCATGCTCTTTTACATCTTCAATAACTTCAGTAAAACTTGCTACGCTTTTAATCCCCTTTACTTTTACTCTTGGCACCATTGCATCTCGAACTTTAATCATTGGGAATTCTAATACAGAGTTAAGCATATCAATTTGCTTTGAGTCTATTGATTGATCTTCCTCTGCTTGATTTACCATATATTCAATATCATTTGATGTAATAGCTCTTCCTCTTAATTCAGCATTTTTTCCAAGAATAGTTTCTAATAGCCAAGTAACAAACTTTACTGCTGGCCAAAAGAGTACATAAAAAACTCTTAGAATATACATTACAGGTGTTGCTAATTTTTCAGCACTAGATCTAGCAAAAGTTTTTGGAAAAATTTCTCCAAAAATAACAATGAAAACTGTCGTTATACCAGTTGCAATTGCAATGGCATCACTTTGAAAAACCTTCTGAGCAATAGTTGTCGCTAAAGCACCTAAAAAGACATTAACTAAATTGTTTCCAATTAAAATCGTTGCTAATATTTCATTGGGCTTATCATGCATTAGTTTTAGAGCTTTTCCTTTTTTATCTCCCTCTTCAATAAGTTGCTTAATTCTATCGAGAGGAATAGACATAAGAATTGCTTCTGATCCTGAAAAGAAACCAGAGCCAATAAGCCCGATGACAAATAAGCTTATATCTAAATAACTAGGCATGGTTAAGGCCTAGGTTTAAAAAAAATGAATTGAATGATACTAAAATTTGATAAAAACTTTCTGAAGGGGGTTCTATTCAAAAGCTCCTTGTTTGTTTCTAATCTAGGTTATTTGCTTTTTAAGGCAATAAATCCAATCGTGGAAACCACCATTATGGCCCTGATTATTAGATCTATTATATCATGTATTCGAGATACTCTCAATCTTAAGTGTTATTCTTTTATCCGATAATTAGTGCTCAAGTGGCTTCCCTTCGAAATCATGATCAGAATACACGATTCTATCGTTCATTTCGTGATCAAATCCAGGGATTTTTGACATATTTTTTACATCTCTAAAGTTCGTATTACATTTATAACAAATCGCAACGTTTCCAATTTTACTAAACAAAAAAAGATCTAATAACCATAAAACAATGAGGCTAATGCCATAAGTCCATATCGACGCTATTGCTGCAATAATAAATAAAGCTACTCCAAGTTTCCTATTAAAATCTTTTTGCTTATAAAAATCTTTTCGACCACAACTAGGACAATCTATTAAGTTCCCATCCAAGTGATCATTAGAGAACTTTACTTCTTGAGTGTGATGACAGACAGAACAATTTATCTCTGAAGCATTTAAGCTTGGAAAAACTTCAACGCTAGATTGGCAATTATCACATGTAAATTGAATTTCCATTTATAAAGTCCAACCTTTTACAATAAAAAAATATAAAGCAATTAATTCGGATGAAATCATAAAAAATGTTTCCACATACAAGACTCCAGTTGCACTTTGAGTTGAACGCATCTTAGAGAGTTTAAAACTAAAAATACTTAAGCAAAAAATTGCCACGGGCCCCCAAAGAACTCTCATTGCAAGCATGATTGAGTCATACATTTCTCTTAGCCCAAAATTAATATTCTCCACTGAAAAAACATAACTAATAAGTATGATTTTAAAAATAAGAAAAACCCAAAATTCAATATGTAAATTTAAAAGAGGCTTTTCACTTAATCGTGGGACAACTAAATAATAGTGTCCAAGAATCATTGCAAAAGTGATACTTCCAAAATAAAAAATCGTGACGAAAAGAAATGATGCATGAAAAAAAGAATAACCTAAAAGATAAGCTCCCAAGACACTTAACTCAATAAGAGCTAACAACTTTGTTAACTTTTTAGCTTTTATTATATCCCAATGACCTAAGACTACATAAGAAACTGCTAAGCTCAAAAGCCATACTGAAAAAACAATAATATTCCAGGTTTTAACAGTGACAAAGGATGTAAAAGATAAGCTTAGAGCGCAAAGAAGAGAAGTTCCTGCTATTGCATAAACTAATCTGAAAAACCCAATACCTGTCTCTTTAATATTTACAAAAGGAAGATGGACGACCATCCCTAAGGAGAGAATCATAAAAAAGTGAAAAAGGATTTTTATTGTTACTTCCATAAATATTTTTCAAACTCTTTATATTCTTTCATCTCTTTTCCAAAAAATTTTCTTAAAGATTTAATTAAATCAATATTCGCAGGAGGAATATTACTCCAAAAACTCTCATCATCTAAATCAAACCAATTATCTAGCTTATAATCTTCATCGTATTTGAATAGATGCGTGTAAAAGATATAAGATTTTTCTCCATAATCATAGCGAGCAATTTTAAACATATAAGGATTTTGAACCTTGATTCCAACTTCTTCTTCAATTTCTCTAATTATCGCTTCAGAAGGAGTTTCTCCTTCTTCTATATTTCCTCCTGGAAATTCCCAAAAGTTAAAAAAAGGCCCCTCTTCATCTCTTCTTTGCATAAAAACATGTGGCTTAGCATTTATAAACTTATAAATAACACCAAGGGAGATAAATTTAGGCATCGAATTAAAAATACCAGCGAGTGATTAAAGCTGCTTCAAAATCAAAATCTGTCTCTTCCCAGATAGAAAAAACACCAGCAACCTCAACGAAAACTTCTAGTGGAAATGATTTCCAAAAATGTCCAACGCCAGCAACTGCTCTAGGACCAAAAAGAAAGTCCTCATCTTTAGGATTTTCTTTATCTCCTTTCATTCTTAGACCTAGTCCATAATAAGCATCAAAAAAATAATCATCTATAGTAAAAATATTTCTTTTATGCTTGAGATAATCAACTCTTAAGTTATAAAAATCATCAAAATCATAAGAAATTAAAGCATCAATTGATGTATGAGGATTTAAAAAATAATTTGCAGAAATCCCTGTTGGCACTCCAATTGAAACTCCTAAACCAAATTTTCTCATAAACTCAGCTGATGAGTTTAAAGATATAAATAAACATAAAGTAATAATTAAGTTTTTCATTATTTTGCAATCCCCACAGCTCTTGTTTCTCTAATTACAGAAACTTTAATTGATCCTGGATAAGACATTTCTTCTTCGATTTTCTTAGCAATATCTCTTGATAAAACAACTGTTGATTCATCACTGATTTTTTCATTCTCTACTAAGACTCTTATTTCTCTACCAGCTGAAATTGCATAAGACTTTCTTACTCCTTCAAATCCGTTTGCAATTTTTTCTATATCTGTAACTCTTGAAACGTAAGACTCTTTTAAGAATTTTCTAACTCCTGGCCTAGCACCACTGATTGCATCAGCAGCCATGACAAGATGAGCAAGAACAGTTTCAGGCTTAACATCTTCATGGTGAGCTCTAACTGCATGGACAATATCAGCAGACTCTCCATACTTTTTAATATAATCAGCTCCTACCATCGCATGCGATCCTTCCATTGAAGCATCCATGACTTTTCCAATATCGTGTAGAAGTCCTGCTCTTCTAGCTTGTTTTGTATTTAATCCAAGCTCGGCGGCCATAGCTCCACAAAGAAAAGCAACTTCTAAAGAATGCTGATACTGATTTTGCATATATGATGTTCTCCAATTTAGAGCACCAATCATTTTTAAAATTTCAGGATGCATTCCGTGAACACCTATTTCCATTTGAGCTTTATCTCCAAGATCTCTTAATCTTGACTCAAACTGAACCTTAGATTTCTCATAAAAGTCTTCAATTTTTGCAGGATGAATTCTTCCATCTGCGATAAGTCTTTCAAGAGTCATACGAGCCATTTCTTTTCTCACGACATTAAAACAAGAAATAACAACAATTCCTGGTGTATCATCAATAATTAAATCAACACCACAGATTTGCTCAAATGCTCTAATATTTCTTCCCTCTCTACCAATTAATCTTCCTTTAATTCCATCATCAGGAAGAGCTACTGAGGAAATTGTCTGCTCAGCCACATATTCTCCAGCAAATCTTTGAATAGCTGTTGAAATAATTTTTTTAGCTTTCTTTTCAGATTGCTCTTTTGTGTCATCTTCAATTCTTTTAATTTCTCTAGAAGCATCTAGTTTCGCTTCTTCTGTATAAATTGAAATAAGTTCTTCTTTAATCGTCTCTTTACTCATACCAGAAACTGAAGACAACTTCTCTGCATACTCACTTGCTCTTTGCTCGTATTTTTTCTCTTTCTCTGCTAGCTTTTCAGATTGAATCTTTAAAGCTTCTTCTTTTGATTTAACATCTGCTTCTAATCTTTCTTGATTTTCTAATTTTTGATCAAGCTTTACTTCTTTTTTAGTGAGCTCTCTTTCAATATTAGAAAGTTTATCATTTTTAGATTGATACTCTCTTTCAAGAGCTTGTTTCTCATCTCTGATTATTGCTTTAGCTTCACCTTTTGCTTCAGCTCTAATAGTTTTTGCTTTTTCTTTAGCAGCACTTAAAATTTCATCGCCTTCTTTTTCTCGTTTCTTTCTCTCGGCATTTCCCTTCATAAACATTGGGGCAAAACCGATGACAAAACCAACAACTCCAACTAAAGCGCTAACAACTATGGCATTTGATTCCATTATATTCTCCTAATTTTTTACTTTTATTATTTCTTTTAAATTAAAAACGTATTGTACCCTTTGATCATGATCTTCCTCTGGAAGTTCTTCTACAAAGTTTTTACTTATTCCAATAGTGAGTCCCGTATAGTCTGAAAGGTATCTATCATAAAATCCTCCTCCCCTTCCTAAACGCACTCCTGATTTATCATAAGCAAGTGCAGGGATAATAAGTGCATCTGGAGCAACCTCATCACCTCTGAATTCAGGATTTAGATCATAATCTACTTTATGATCTAAAATATTTTCTTCAACTAATGAAAACTTCATCTCCTTTCCATCAATAAAAGGAAGAGCTATCTTCCATCTACTAAACAAGTGTTTCGATAATAAAGGATATTCTCCTTTTAAAGCAGAATATAAACCAAGGCTTTTTACTTCTTCTTTATCTTCAAGAAAATTATTTAACAAAGAAGCCAAATCAATATCAATATTTGAAAAATCCAGATTTTTAAAATGTGTACGTAACTCTGCTTTCACAAAACCTTCTTACATTAAAAATCTAAAGAAATAAGAACTAGTTTAGAGTGCTTGGACTCTCCTCAACTATTTTAAACTTATCAATAAGAGTCATGGCCTCACTAATAGAGTTTTCAAAAGACACCATTTGTTGCTTACACTCATCTTTTAATCGCACATGATCGCCTGCAATCTTAAGGGCAGCTAACAAAATTTTCTTATTAGGTTCAAGTCTTGAGTTCATAGAACTAATTGCAGTAATCTCTTTGTTCAATAAGTCGACGACTTTTTGCGCATCAGTAGTACTGCTTTCATTATCTCTGAGTCGAACTTTATGACTCAATATGTCAAATTCTTTAGATGTATTCATTACTCTTTTAAAATACAGAACTTATGAATTACCGTCAATTTGAAGAAGACACATTATGACAAATTTTATCCTAAAAGAGCATTTAAATAATCATCAGTATTGAAAACCTCTAAATCCTCGACATCTTCTCCTACTCCAATATAAGCAATAGGGACACTCAAAGAAGCCGCCATACTTACTGCATTTCCAGCTTTTGAAGATCCATCGCACTTAGTAAGAACCAACCCTGAAAGATCTAAGGCCTTATTAAATTCTTTTGCTTGGTTTAAAGCATTCTGTCCAGTAATAGAATCAATCACTAAAAGTGTTTGATGAGGAGCTGATTCATCTAATTTACTCAAAACTTTTTTTGTTTTGGCTAACTCATCCATCAAGCCTGTTGCTGTATGTAATCTTCCTGCTGTGTCTAGCAAACAATAATCTGCTCCTATAGATTGAGCCTTGGCTAAAGTATCATAGGCAACTCCACTTGGATCATTACCTTCTTTCGCTTTAATCATTTCAACATCTGCCCTCTTACACCAAACCTCTAATTGCTCAACAGCTGCTGCTCTAAAGGTGTCACAAGCTCCAACTACAACTTTAGCTCCTTGTTTTTTTAATTTTGTTGCTAGTTTTCCAATAGTTGTCGTTTTACCTGCACCATTAACTCCAACAATCATAAATACTTTTAAACCTGAATTTGCTTTAAATTGAAATAAAGAAAGATCTGCTTTTTTTTGAATAGGATTAAGTTTTTCTTTTAAAAAATTTTTTGTCCAAGACTTAAAACTTTCAAAACTAGAATCATCTTTAGTAATTTCTTTTTTAAAATTTTCAATAATCTCATCAATAACAGCGTGTCCCATATCAGCTGAGTACAAAAGCTCTTCAATATGTTCTAAGGTGTCATCATCTAATTTTTTAGAATTAAATATATTCTCAAGTTTTCCCCAAACTCCATTTCTTGTTGAAGAAAGTCCTAAACTTAAACGATCTTTCCAAGACTTCTTCGGAGTAGTATCAACCTCTACCTTTTCCTCTACTAAACTACTCGCTTCTTCTTGTTCATCTTCTGTCCGATTTCTTAAGGCTTCAGGTAACTCACTTTCTTTTATATCTTGAACACTTTCTCTTTTCGTTTTCTTTCTAAAAATAAGAAATAAAACTAATCCAAGTAGAGTGATTCCTCCTCCAAGGATTGCAGCCACTTGATCATCACTTAATGAGTTTACAAAACTCTCCGCACCTGTATTAATCGCTAATTCTCTTATTCGTAATAAAACTGCACTTATATCCATAAATCCTCTAAATTTTCTTTTAAGATAATTACATAAGAGACTTAAATCAGTAAACTTCTTTTAGTATGCTAGATCTTGAAAAAAGACTAAAATTTGTCCAAAAGCTAAGAGAATTCTTTATTTCTGAGGGTTTTATAGAAATAGATACTCCTCCCTTAGTAGAGAATCCGGGAATGGAGCCTCACATCCATCCATTCAAAGTTCATGATAAGTTTCTTCATACCTCACCAGAATTTAGAATGAAGGAAGTACTCGCACAGACTAAGCTTCAAAATATTTTTTCCTTATCTTATTGCTTTAGAAAAGAGCCCAAAAGCCCAATTCACAGAGAGCAATTCTTAATGCTTGAGTGGTATAGAAGAGATCAACTACTGGATAAAATCATTGAAGATACTCAATCCTTACTTTCCTTCCTCTCAAATAATAAATGTGAGCTTGTAATTAAAACGATGAGTGAAGTTTTTCAAGAATTTCTAAATTTTTGTATTTTAGATTTCCTAACAAAAGATCAGTTGTTAGAAAAAATTAAAAAAGACTTCAAAGATATTCCTATAGGAAGTGTAGAACTAGAATGGGATGATTATTTCTTTCTTCTGTTTTTAAATAAAATTGAGCCATTACTTAAAAAATATCCTTTTTTGATTATTACAAACTTCCCCTCACCTTTAAGTGCTCTTTCTGAAATAGATAAAAATGATTCCAGAGTCGCTAAAAGATTTGAGTTATATATTCATGGAGTAGAAATAGCTAATTGTTTTCAAGAATTAAGAGATGTTGAAGAGCAAATAATAAGATTCAAGGAGTTTGAAGACTTAAAAGAACAAAATTATAAATATAAATTACCCTGGCCATCAAGGTTTTTAAAAAACTTAGAAAATTTACCAGTCTCGAGTGGAATAGCTTTAGGAGCAGATCGTTTATATGGTGCACTTAAGCAAACTGACTATATTTTCTGGGATTAAAAAGAAACAATCTCAATAATATTCTTTAGCTTAATTTCATTACTCTTATCAGAAAAACGAGTATTCATAAAAAAAGCTAAAGCCATAGGGAGCACTTCCTGCATGGCTTGAAGGTTTCTTGGCTCATTTTCGAAAACAGCAACAATCTCACCTTTATCTTTTAACTTAGAAATCTCCCTAGTTTTATAAACAAGATCATCTTCACTCTTCTCTTCTTTAGTAATGAGATTTTCAAATTGTGGGAATCCAAACTTTTTCAATGAACTAAAAGTTCCAGGTCTTAGTTGATGCTGCCTACCTGTCAAATAAAAGATCTTAGCTTGTGTATTAGCTACTTGCTGGCAATACTCTACTGCATTTTCATTTGGCTGATCGTATTTGATATATTCATTATTAAAAAACTTTTCTTTCCAAAAACTCAAGAGCTGTTTCCCAAAAAACTCATTTCTAATCCCCACACTTATCAGGGTATCTTTCAGGCGATACTTTACATTACTTCTTTTAAGCCCAACTATTTTTTCATATTCACATGAAAATTCTTTTCTTTTTTCTTCAGTAAAAAACTCTTTAAATATCTGCAATGTTCTAAATGAGGAATCAAAAAGAGTATCATCTAAGTCAAAAACAATAACAGGTGAATGGGATTTTTCAATATAAGTAAAAGTGGTTTTAAGAGAAGAGGTCACTTAAGTAACAATATGCCCAACTAAATCATAATCATGAGCATCAGTTATTTCTACATTTACTATATCCCCTGGATAAGCAAGTCCATCATTGATGATAACACAACCATCTATATCAGGAGCTTGTCCTACATGACGACCCTTTATAAGTAGTTCTGTATCAGGGTGAGATCCTTCAACTAGCACTTGTAACTTTTTTCCAACTAAAGACTGCATTTTTTCAAAAGAAATTTCTTTTTGAATATCATAAATCTCTTGAAATCTTTGATCTATAATTTCTTCTGATAATTTCTCTGAAAGTTTTATTGCCGGAGTTCCTTCTTCATCTGAATATTTAAAGACTCCTAGATGATCAAACTTAATCTCTTGAATCTTTTCTTTTAAGAGCTCAAAATCCTCTTCAGTTTCTCCAGGAAATCCAACGATGACAGAAGTTCTTAAAAAGATACCTGGTATTCGATTTTTTAAATCTTTAATTTTACTCATCATTGCTTCTGTTGAGATTTTTCTATTCATTTTTCTTAATATATGTGAAGAAAAGTGTTGAACAGGCATATCTAGGTATGAGCAAATCTTTTTAGAGTTTGCAATGATATCAATAACTTCATCAGTTAAATCATCTGGGTAATAATAAAAAAGTCTAATCCACTCTATTCCATTAATTTTTTCAAGTTCTACAAGTAATTGATGAAGATCATTTTTATCATTAAGATCAACCCCATAATCAGAAAGATCTTGAGATATAATATTTAATTCTTTAACTCCAGACTCTGCTAACTTAGTTGCTTCTTTGACTAAGGACTCAACCGATCTAGACCTTAAGCGCCCTCTAAGAGTTGGGATAATACAAAAGGTACAATTTCTATTACATCCTTCACTAACTTTCAGCCATGCCATATACCCAGGAGAAGTATTTACTCTCGGATCTAAATCTGTATGAATATATTTAGGAATTTCTACAAAAGATTTCTTCTCTAATGAGTTTTCTTTTAAGGCCTTTAAAAGAGTGGTAATTTTATTATATTCTCCCGTTCCAATAAAAAGATCTACTTCTGGCATAGAATCTTCTAAATCAGTAGAGTATCTTTGCGCCATACAACCTGCCATCACTAAAGCCTTGCAACTTCCTACTTCAGGATCTTTATAATCAGCAAAATCTAGAATAGTTTCGATAGATTCTTTCTTTGCTGCCTCCACAAAAGAACAAGTGTTAACAATAATAACTTCAGCTTCTTTGGGATCTTGAACGATTGAGTATCCATCAAGACCTAAATAACCAAGCATTACCTGAGAATCAACAAGGTTTTTAGAGCACCCTAGAGATGAGAAATATAAGCTTTTTTCTGACACGCTTTGTTCTACAGAATGTGCTAAAAGAGGTCAAATTAAGTGGTTTGAATATGTAAATTCTACTGAGTACTGTTTAATACAGGTGTGGAATTCATCATATCCAAAGAAAGATCTTTCTTTAGCTCATAGGCTAAGCCTACATCTTGGCAAACAAGGGCTGTTTCATAGCTATGCTCAGCAGAATATGATTCAAAATTATAACTTCCAATAACACTTATTTTTTCATCTATCAGTGCAACTTTTGAATGAATATACTGAAAGTGTTGCCAGATATTATAGTTTTCTCTCTTACTCACATAATCTAGCTTAGATCTTCTTAAAAATGTATTTAAATATCCAGTAAGTCCATTAACTATTCTAGCAAGTCTGGCTTTAATTCCATGTCTAGAGGAGGATCCTAGTTTTAAAAATCCACCATCAATGCCATTGGTAATTAAACTAACCTTGATCCCTTCCTCTGCTTTTTCAAAAAGCTTCTGGTGTATCCGAGTGCTCCAGCTATTTTTTTTTCTTTTTTTAAAACCAATGTGCTGACTTGTATAAATTATATTATTAGCAGCATTCCTAAAAAGTTCGAGGTAAGCCTTACTAATTTTAAATTTATCTCCATGTGGTCCTTGAGATAAAAACCTACAAACACCTTTTAAAGAATCTTTTTCCCACTTTATATGATTTTGACTTCCAATATATCCTAACTTTTTGTAATAACTTCTAAGCTTTAATGATTTCTTGAAAATAGATATATCAAGATTTTCCTTGGTAAATCTTTGCCACAACTTAGAAAAATCTTTCACCATCTCCGTGACAACTGGGCCCTCACTATAAACATCAGTATCCTTGTTGTAATGATTAAAACCTGTGGCTAAGTGACTCCTTGCTACAAGGTTTTGTCCACCATTAATAGCTTCTTTCCCATCAACTACTAAATACTTTGAATGAAACAATCCTTGAGATTTTCCAAATTTGATTAAATCATTTGCTAGTCCAACTTGAACTCCAGCTTTTCTCAGTCTCTTGATCGTTTTATTAAAAGCTACTTTATTCCATACTTTTTCTACAATTACATATACAGGAATTCCTGATTTAGATTTCTCAGATAAAGCAGTGATAATTCTCTCACTTTCTCCCTTATGATCGAAAGTCATAACTGCCAGTAAAACAAAATCTTTCGCTTTGTTTATTAACCGAATTTTCTCATCATACGATACCTTATTCACTAAGAGTTTTAATTTATTCCCAGCACTTAGAGAGCTTTGTGTTATTTCATCAAAACTTTTCTCAAACTCAATATCAATACTATCAATAGAAGCTGTCTCTCGTGAACTTAGTTTAAGATCACGAACAGGTGGATGAACCAATGACTTCCAATCAGAGAGCAACAAAAAATCTCTTTTAAATCTTAAAGATCTTTTATTAAAACCTTTTTCTGCATAATAATTCCTTTTTGCTTCCAAGAAATTTTCAGCATTTACTGCTTTCGTAAAATTTTCAATATGAACTTTGAACATTTTTGAAATAGTATCCGGTGAAATATCATCGATAGGATCGATACGCATTTTTCTTAAATTTACTATAAAAGTTAAATCTTGTTTTTTTTGATTTGAAAATATTGATCCATCTGTTTTTTTTAACACAAATTTTTCTGTATTCTCTAAAATTATTCCAGGCAAAATATAATTGTAATAATCAACGAGTTGAGAATATGAAATCTTAAATCTCTTCCCTCTATTCTTAACCGAGTACAGTGGACAACTTTTTAATACTTTAGGGTGACAGTCGTTTTCTTTTACTAACTCTTCAAAGAGATCGATTGAGGAAAAAGCATTAGATATAAAAAAACAAACAACAAATACAAAGTCTTTCATGCGCCGCGCTATAGTTAAGTTTACTACAGCATAACAGCACATAGAATTTTTAGATTTGTTAGGAATTTTTGTCTTGAGCGAAAAACTCTACTTTAAAACAGGAGTAGAGTTTACAATATCTAAGATATTATCAGTTCTTAATTGTTTAACTAAGGCATGATCATAACAAAAAATAGCAGATTCATGACTTTTCTCGGCAGAATACCCTTCAAAATTAAAGCTTCCAACTGAGGCCATAATATTATCTATTAATGCAGTTTTTGAGTGAAGATATTGCGTGCTCATCCAAGCATGAAAGTTAGGCCTATCAATAAACTCTAATAAATAAGGTTTATATTTTTTAGTTGCCATCAATCCAAGCATATTGCTTATTCTTGATAAAAAAGTTCCTGGCCTCTTTCCATCTTCATATTGTTTTTTAAATTTTCGTTCAACTTTTTCTAATTTTTTTTGAGACTTTTTCCCTTCAGCGACATTTTGTCCAATTTCAGCAAATCCCCCATCAATTCCATTAGTTAACAGATCAACTCGAACATCTTTTTTGACAAGATCGTAAAGGCCCTGAAAAATTTTTGTCTCCCAAGAAGTTTTTATATACTTATTTAGCTCATACTCTATATGCTGACTTGAAAGAAAGATATGTTTTTCTGCTTGTTGAAATAAAGCCAGATAAGCTTTGGAAAGTCTGTTTATATCATTTTGTGGCCCTTGTATAACAAATCGACAAACTCCATTCATACTTGAATTTTTATCAGAGAACCAATTTGAATAATTACTTTGTCCTCTTTTTAAGTTCTTTTTTTGTTCAGTTCTTTTTTCTAGCGCCTTATCTTCATAATAAGTAATCTCTGTACCAACGTTCCTATTATAATGCTCTCTTTTTTTTCGCTTATCATATCTTTTCCACAAAAGAGCAAAGTTCAACATAAGATCTGCAACTAAGGGGCCATCAATCCGAGTATCAATATCTTTGTTCCAATGATTATAACCCGATGCCCTATTCGCTGAGTTAACCACATTCTGCCCGCCGACTATTCCAACTTTCTCATCAAATACCCAAAACTTATTATGAAATAATCCTTTTTCTTTTTTCTTTTTAAACAGTTTCATGTCATCAGCTAGTGCGACTTGCACTCCACCATCAGTCATTTTCCTTAAAGTTTTTTTGAAAGCTAACTTCGTCCACAATCTCTCCATGATGACTTTAACATCTACTCCTTCTTTGCTTTTCTTAACTAAAGCATCTACAAGCTTCAATGAACTTTCATCTGATGCTATAGACATAACAGCTACTAAAATTGATTTTTTCGCATTCTGAACTAATTTCATTTTTTCTTCGTATGCATCTTTATTGGGAAGTAATTTTATTCTATTACCTATACTTAACTCTGAATCAGTAAGTTTATCTAGCTTAGTATTAAACTCTTCAGTTAAAATTCTAGACTTAAAATCTACTTTATTGTCATGCTTAAAGTAGTACTGCTCTCCTTTAGCCTTCATGGATTTGATAGGAGGAAAAAATAAAGATTTCCAATCGTTTAAATGTAAGTATTCATATTCATATTTTTGCTTTTTTACATTGAACACTCTTTCTTTGTAATATCTATTTTTTGCTTCAACAAAACTACTCTCACCTTGTTGCTTCATAAATCCATTTACATCAAAAGAGAAAATACTTTGATTAAAGTCTGGATCTAATATTGATTTTTGATAAAGAGGTTGCTCTCTTAATCTTGGGGTAATATCCATTTTATGTAAATCTACTAAAAACAACAAATCACTAGATTTCTTTTTCATTTCTTTTAAATCTTTCGTTATAACTCTAGAAAATGAAGTAGGAATCAATAATGGTTGAACTTCTCGATAATAAGTAACTATATCTTCATAAGAAACAAAAAATCTCCAATTTATGTTCTTTTTTGCATCTTTTCTTTTAAATTCGCTAACAACATTAATTAAGCTCTGCCCTGTTCTAGTTGGAATAATTTCATCCATCGCAAATATTGAATTAAAAAAGAATAACCCTAAAATTACATAAACATTCATAAAATCTCCTAATGCCGCCGTCTTTATAACATGAGACTTTATAATGGAATTAAACATCTATTCTTTTTTCACAGTGTCTAAAATCTATACAAATAAGGGTTAAATAAATGAAGGAACGAAGAAATAAGAAGAAAGATTCAGAATAAAGATGGATAAAAAATGAAAAAGCTCTAATACCCTTGACGTCGTAATCTTCTTTTTTTCAATCTTTTACGTATTCGCTGTCTTTTTTCAGGAGAAGAGTATAACTCTTTGATCATCATTCTTTTGTCTTCAGGAAGATTTTGAAGTTTCTTCCACTTTTTTTCTAGTTTTTCTTTTCTTTTAGGAGGTAATTTATTGTATTCAATGAATTTTTTCTCTAAGAATTCTCTCTCAGAAGGCTCCAAACCTCTAAGATTAGCAAACTCTTCAATGCTCAATTCTGCGAAAGCAGAAAAAGCCATGCAAGATAAAAGACAAATTAATAACTTCATGATCTTTCCTCTTCTAGAAGTTCATTTAAGTCTTCTTCTGCTAATTCAAAAACTTCATCATCAATATGCATCAAAAGATCTAAGTTCTGTAAAATTTCAGGGTTTTTAATTTTAGTAATCTTTTGAGAAGGTGTTATATTTGAAAATTTCAATCCAATAGCTAAAAGAAGTATCGAACATACTCCTACAGGTACTAACTTCATAAACCAAGCTACTCTTGCTGGCTTATGGTTAAACTCCTCATTAAACTTATTCCAAAAGTCTTTATCAAAATCTTTACTGGGTTCATGTGAAAGCTTTTTATTCAATCCATTAAAAAAATCTTTACTCATGACGTTCTCCTTTAGCTAAACAATCTTTAACACAAGCAATTAATGAGTTCTTAGCTCTATTAATTAAAGACTTCGTTGCTGACTGAGAAATATTTAAAACTTCTGCTATATGCTCATAATTAGATTCTGAAAATATCCTCAAGTTTAACGCTTCTCTTTGTCTAGGATTCATCTTTTCTAAGCACTTTAAAATCAAGTTTTTATCAGACTCTAAAACTAATTTTTCTTCAATACCCATACTTTTATCTTCAATATCAAATTCTTTACCATCTTCAGACCTAAAATCTTCAATTGATATTTCTTTTTTCTTGCGTAAATAATCATAAGTCGTATTTCTCGCTATAGTCCAAAGCCAAGTTGTAAACTTATATTGATTTCTATAAGAACCACGACTTTTATATACTTTTAAAAAAGTTGTTTGCACCAAATCTTCGGTGACATCTACTTTTTTTATCATATTGTATACAAAGCTCATTATTGGCCTTTTGTATTTATTATAAAGAACTTTATATGCATCTTGATCGTTTGCTTGGACCTTTAACATCAGCTCTTCATCACTTAAATGTTTTACGTCTGAACCTCCAAAAGGTTTTGAGAGTAGTCCAGCACTTTTTCTAATAAATTCAGTCACTTAGAATATTCTATCCGAGATCAAAACTTTTATCAATTCAAAGCGTAACACTATCAAATGTGCCGAGAGGGCATATAAACTCTAAACCCTAGAAATTAGGAGGTTTAAATGGAACCATTAATCTTAGCAACAGGTATTTTAATTGGCGGAGCTTTAAACTCAGGCCATACAACTGTAACACACTCTCACGTTCATGATAGGTATTGCCCTAGCTCTCATTTTCATGTCAGCTATCGATATAGATCACCTAGGCCTTATTATCGATCTCATGTAAAACCTATCAAATATAGAAGAAGGCATTATAGACACCACTACTCTCCAAGGCCAATAAGAAGAACTAAAGTTTATAATAGATATGGAGCAACCCCTAAATATCATAAAAAAAGAACTACTAGAATACGAAGAATGTAATAACTAAGAGTCAGAAGAAATTATTTTTCTTTTGACTCTTTAATACTCTGATGTCCTCTTAAAGATGAAGCGATAATTATATAACAAACTTCAACTGAATTTCTCAAACCAATTAAATCATCATGCAAAACTGCATCTTTATAAAATTTTTGAATTTGAGTATTTAGTTCACTAACCATTGCTTTCGCTCTAAGCAGTCTATTTCTTGATTTTTTAATTCCGACATAATTCCACATTGTATGCTTAATTACCATTTTATCTTGATTAATTAGACTCATATCAAAATGTTCTTTAGATAAAGTCCAATCTTTGATTTTCTCACCTTCATAAAAATTATTATCAGAGATTTCAGTTAAAATCTTTTCTGCTGCTTTATGACCAAAAGTTAGTCCTTCTAATAAAGAAGTAGAAGCTAATCTATTAACTCCATGAAGTCCCGTACAAGCAACCTCTCCAACGGCATAGAGATCTTTTAAACTTGTTTGTCCATCAAGATCAGTTTTCACTCCACCACAAGTGTAATGAGCTGCTGGGACAACTGGGATTAAATCTTTACTCATATCTAATTTATGATTGAGTAAGTGATTAAAAATAGTTGGAAATCTCGTTTCTAGATGCTCTCTAGATTCATGGGTAATATCAAGAAAAACTGAATCCCATTTATTTTCAATCATCTCTGTCATTATCGCATCAGAAACAATATCTCTTGGAGCAAGCTCTAAATCTTTATGATAGCGCTTCATGAAACGCTCACCTTTAGGGTTTAAAAGCTTAGCTCCTTCTCCTCTAAGTGCTTCGGTGAGAAGAAATCTCTTTTGAGCAACAGGGCCAAAAAAAGTCGTGGGGTGAAATTGAATAAATTCCATATTCGTTAAAGCACCACCAGCACGCCTGACCATTGCATGCCCATCACCTCGAGCCCCAAGTCCATTCGTATGATGAAGATATAAAGCATTTGCTCCACCTGTAGCTAGTATTGTTTTCTTTGCCAGGAATTTATGAACTTTATTTTGTTCTTGATCAAAAACATACGCTCCTACTATCCTGTCTTTTTCGTATCTCTGGTGTATCGAAACACCATGATGAGCAGGTGTAATAAGATCAATTGCAGTCATTTTAGTCAGTATCGAAATATTTTTGATTTCATTAATATAATTTAATAGAGAGATCTCAATAGCTTTTCCTGTAGCGTCTGCATTATATAAAATTCTTGGGATCGAGTGAGCGGCTTCTTGAGTCATTGCCAAGCTTCCATCTTCATTTTTATTAAACTCAGTTTTAGCTTTTTCTATTAGTACTTCATTTAAAATTCTAGATGAATCTTTAAGTAGAACTTTTATAGCTTCATCATAAGATGTATTCTTGCTCGCTAATTGTATATCATCAGATATTTTCTTATCCTCTGAACCAACATAAATAATTCCACCCTGGGCCCAATAAGTATTGCTCTCTTCTGGCTTTTCTCCCCGTGTAATTAGTCCTATTTCTAAACTGGTGTTTTCTGCTAGTTTAATTGCAGCAGTTAATCCTGCAATGCCAGTTCCTATAATTAAAATATCATATTTAGTTTTCATTAGATCCTCTTGTATTTTAATGACAGATCAACTTTTTTAGGAGCATAAGTTAAACTCCCAACACTCATCGCATCCACACCTTTAATTGCATAATTACTTAAGGTTTCTAAATTTAGTCCTCCAGAGACTTCGTAAGTCATACCAGCTGGTTTAACCTTGATTGCTTCATTTATTTTCTCAGGAGTAAAATTATCTAGCATCACATGCCTAACCCCAAGTTTAATCGCTTCAGATAATTCATTGAGATCATGTATTTCAACAACCATGGAATTGTAAAAAGCTCCAATAGATTTAAAGTAATCTATTGCTTGTTTTAATCCACCAAAAAAATACTTATGATTATCTTTCACCATCCAAACATCAGTTTGATGCATACGATGGTTATATCCTCCTCCTATCCTTACAGCATATTTTTCAAATGCTCTTAAACCTGGAGTAGTTTTTCTCGTATCAAGAATTTTAATATCTTTATCTTTAACAATATTACTAAACTCTCTTGTCGTAGTTGCAATACTCGACATTCTGTTTAAAAGATTTAAAGCAAGTCTTTCTAAAGTAAGGGCTACTGAAAAAGGTAAATTGAAGTGAATTTCTTTTCTATCTGATTCTTTAAAGAACTTTCCTTCGTTTTCTAAATATTTTTGATAATTTAAAGGCTTCTCGAGCATCACATTAAAACATTCAAAGAAATAAGGTAGACCCGCTAAAACTAGATCACTTTTAATTTTTAGAGAACAAGCTACTTCATCAGAAGGAAGTTTATTAATATAATAAAAATTTTCTTTAAAACCATCTTCTCTCAAACTTTCAAGAACAAATTTTTTTACAAATTCATGATTTAACTTTGTCATTTTAACCACTTATCCTTATGAAAAAATACCTCGATATTGCAAGAATAGTAATTCTTATGAATAAGAGGTATTTATTTATATTCATTTCTAGTTTTACTCTTTTTTCGTTTCAAAGTAAAAATTTTGCTCTTTCTAACAAAGCTTTTTATCAATATAAAAAGAAGCATTTTCCGGCTCTTAAGAACTGTAAGACTCAGGCTTGTAGACTCCAAAATGCTTTTAATACTGGTAACAAAAAAGGATTAAATAAACGCGTTAAAGAGAGTTATAAGAAATTACATTTGCTACATTTATTTACACCTTCAGGGATTCACATCTTTCCTCTTTTTATTATCGTAAAAAAACTTTTCTCTAGATCTTTTTTGAATTTCGTTTTGCTTTCTTTAGGGTTTTTCTTATGGAGATTTGATCAGTTTCATTCTCTAGAAAGAATAATTACTATGAAAGTTATATTTTCATTAATTCAATCGCTTAATCTCAATTTTTCAGTTTTTTCTATTTTTCTCTTTTCGATGTTTTTAAGCTTGGTAAATTCCAACTATAGCTCTTCTCCATTAAGTTTTGCCTATAGTTATTTATTTATAGGCTCTATCGTTTCAGCTCGAAATAGATTAGAAACTTTCGTATTCATTTTTTTTAGTAACATC
This sequence comes from Bacteriovoracaceae bacterium, assembly GCA_020630335.1. Classification (GTDB taxonomy): domain Bacteria; phylum Bdellovibrionota; class Bacteriovoracia; order Bacteriovoracales; family Bacteriovoracaceae; genus JAHDHG01. The sequence continues at coordinate 37,670 of JAHDBN010000004.1, read as the reverse complement.
CTTATCGCATACTTCAATTTTGAAGCAGTATCATTAATAGCTCCCATTATTGGAAGTTTATTAACAATTCTTTTCTCTTTTTTATTTCCTTTCATTTTTCTAAATTTCTGGATTAATACTTATCTTTTTTCGGCTGATTTTTCATACCCTACTTTTCTTTTTCATAAAATTGTAAATGTTTCATCTGAAATAATTAGCTTTTTTCAAGCAATCAATATTGATTTTATGATTATTCTAATTTTATGCTTTTTTTTGAGTTCTAAAAGAAGCATTACAATATTATGGTTATCGCTTTACTCTATTAATCTGAATATTTTTCTGGTCAACAATCTTAGTAAAACTTTTTATTGAAATACTATCTGATCTTTTAAATAAATATTAATTTGTTTCTTGGCCTTATCTACTTTAAGTACATCACTCTTTATTTTTGCTAATTCCTCAAGAAGAATACTTGTAATTGGTAAAATTCCTAATTTTGCAGACTTAATCTTAACTTGAAGGATTTTTTGCTCTTCATCATAACTGGCAAATGCTTTTATCTTTAACTTTCCTGAAATCCTCATCTTTAAATCTGCTTGGAGCTCAATGTTCCCTAATCTTATTTTTCCTACAGCATTCTTAATAGAATTTTGAAGCAAGAACGATTTTTTCGGCAATACTAAAGTTCCTAGCCGAATATTTCCCTTTTCAAGACAATTTAAAATGAAATCATCAAAAAATAAATTGTTTGAATGACGATGATTCAAACAATTAATAACTAAACTCTCAAAATTTATTATTTTCTCATCTTCACTTTTTGAAAAACCACTTTTTAAAGAAATATAAAATTTCTGAGCGGTCTGACTTAATATTGACAAGGAATCTACTTTTAAGTGATCTAATTCCGAAGCAAAGCGAGGCAAACCTGTTAACTCGATTTCTTCTTCATCTATAAATATTTTAATCGATTTTTCTTTTAAAATTTCAAAGCGACCATTTTCTTTTAAAATAGCATCATTTTTAAATAAACTAAAAGATCCTTGACCCTGACCATTTTGATATTCAAAAGAGAAATCACTCGCTGAAAAGTAAGTCGTAAGAGAAATAAATGAGCTTAGTATGACGTATGAAATTATCTTCATAACACTTCCTTATGTTATTAAGATAATTATATCGGTAAATTCTATTTTATAGTAATTTCTTTTTTAAGTTCAGCAAATGTCTTTTCTTCTTTGATTGCATAACTCAAGTTTTTTTGTAAGTTTTCATTCCCGGCATAAATGGTCTTGATTTTTTCTAACTCCATAGAAGAGAGCTCTGCCATATGTTTATACTTATCATCTAAATCTGAGCTTTCAACCGAAACTTTATATTTTTCCGACAATTTCTCTAAGATTAACCCTGATCTAACTTGAAAATTAGCCCTTGTTTGAAAATCATCATCCCATTTTTTGTAATACTCTTCTAGCATTGATTCGTTAAACCCAGATCTTAAAAGACTATTTTTGGCTTCTTCTTTCAAAGCCGTGACCTGGTTTTCAATTAAAGCTTTTGGAAGATCAAAGTTATTCTCTGCTACAAGTTTTTCTAGTATTTCTTGATGAAGTTTTTCATCTGCTTTTCTTTTATTTTCAGTTTCTAATCTTTGCTTTGTTTTATTATTAAAATCTTCAACAGAATCAAAGTTAAACTCTTTCATTAACTCATCTGTTAATTCAGGAAGCTTTTTTTCTTTTATTTCTAAAACTTCAACATCAAATTTAACTTTTGCATTTTTTAAGTCTTCTGCGTGGTAGTTTTCTGGAAAAGTTAATTCTATTGTTTTCTTTTCCCCTTTCTTCATATCTTGCATGCCATCTTCAAATCCAGGGATGAATTGGTTAGAACCAATTTCTAAAGAAAATTCACTCCCTTTCATATTTTCAGGACGAGTTCCATCTTCTTTTTCGCCTTCGAAATTCATTATCGCAATATGTCCTTTATCTAAAGTAACATTGTCATCATTGATAGCAACTACTTCGCTTCGAGAATTTAGTAATTGCTCTTTAACTTTATTAACATCATCTTCAGTAATTGTTGATACTTCTTGAGTAAACTCAAAGCCAGAGTAATCATTTAAATCAAAAGTAGGTAAAACTTCAACTTCTGCTGAGAAAGAAATATTTTTCTTCTCCACTTCATAATTAGTTTCAGAAAACTTAGGATAACCTACGACTTTAAAACCTTCAGACTCTACTGCAGTATAAAATTCTTTGGTAACAAAACTATAAAGGGCTTGGTTTTCAACTTGAGGCCCATATAAACTTTGGATCATAGAAAGAGGTGCCTTGCCTGGTCTATATCCTTTTAACTTTGCACTCTTTTGCTTTTCTTTAAGTGATGCATTGATTTCATTTGAAAGATCAACTGATTCAAAATTAAATTTAAGTTTTTTCGTACATCCATTTACTTCTTCAACAGAATAGCTCATAAGTACTTTGCTCCTATAAATAAGTTATATTTTGACGAAATCTAACATAATTCTTTATTCTCAGCAAGTAAGCTTTAATTAAGCTTTTACAAATCAAAGCTTATCTGCTTTGCACTGAGTCATTTCTTACTAAGAATAATCTCTTCTAAGAAAAGTCCATGAGCGGGAACTACTGGCCCTATTCTCTTATCTTTCTTAATTCTTAAAGAATCAAAAAAATCTTCTACGCTTACCTTATTTTTTCCTATTTCTAGTAAGGCGCCCATTAATAATCTTATCATCTGCTTTAAGAAGCCATTCCCAGAAATACTAAAAACATAAAGCTCATTAGTATTACTAAAAAAAGGATGATGTTCCGACACACTAGAAATTTGAGCTTTATAAATTGATCGAATAGTACTCTTATGCTCTGATCCAAGAGTAAAATAATTTTGAAAATCAAACTCTCCAATTAAACCTTGAGCAGCAAGATTCATCTTATCAAGGTCTAAATCAAATGAAGTACTATAGCTATATAACCTTTTATCTAAGTCTATCGATGTCTTTGATTGAGTGAAGTAATAGCTGTAAGTTTTTCTTTCAACATGATAAATAGGATGAAAACTATCCTGAATATTCTGACAATCTTTAACACTAATATCTTTAGGTAGTATTTTGTTTAAAGCTAATTTTAAAGATTGGGGAGGAATATTATTTTTCAGACTTATCTTACATACCTGATCTAGTGCGTGGACTCCCGCATCTGTTCTGCTTGCTCCTAATGTTTTAAAATTTTTATTATTCAAAACTAGAGATAGTGCTTTATTTAATTCACCTTGAATTGTTTTTTCATCAACTTGTATTTGCCAACCGTGGTAATGTGTTCCCAAATATTGCAGTCGAATTAAATAATAAAAATTAAAATCTTCCATCTTAACTTAATCATCAAGAGCAAAAGACTCATCAATAATATTTTTCTTATTTTTAAGAAAAACCATAAGAGAAATGAAGACATAGAGGTTTAAAACTACAAACAAAACAATTTCTTCATAAATAAAAATAGAAGCAATTACACCAATAATGAGCAAGAATACTTTTCTTTTATGTCTTGCTATAAATTCTGATTTTTTAAAAGAGTAAAAAGGTATCGTTGAAACCAATAAAATTGAGTAAAGAATAATATAAGCGATAGATACAATGTTTAGATAAGGAATATTGAATTCAAGAGAAAACAAAATAAATCCAATCATTGCCAATGCACCACCTGGGCTTGGTAAACCTTGAAAAAAATCTGAAGAAACTTTATTAATATTAGCATTAAACCGAGCAAGTCTTAAGGCTCCTGCTAACAAATATAAAAAAGAGAGAACTATACCTAATCTCTCATATCCACTTAAAAATTTTAAATAAAATATAATAGCAGGTGCCATTCCAAATGTTACCAAATCACTTAAGGAATCAAATTGCTCTCCAAAACCTGATTGAGTTCCTGTCCATCTCGCAACACGGCCATCAAACAAATCAAAAATACAGCCTATCCCCACAAAAAAACATGCTTTATAAAACTCACCTTTAAATGCTACCAAGATGGCCAAAAAACCACATGCCATATTCATTGCAGTAAAAAGATTAGGTAAGAAAAATTGAATTTTTTTAGTATCATTATTCATAAGACTGACATAAGAATGTTTCTATCGCTGAAACTTTCATTCCTTCTTTTATATTTAATCTATGCTTTCCATATATAGAAATCAATAAATATCCTCCAAATGCTTTAAATCCAATATTACTTCCTATTGATCCTATATCACCAAGATCAACTCCAATTGAAAGCTCCTCAAAATTATTAGCATTTAAGAATCTTAACTCTATTCTAATGGAATCATTCTCCATCTCAATAAAATCATAACTATTATTTTCAAGATCTTTGATTTCTTTTCTTGAAAAGATAGATATTCCATCATGTTTCAATCGCTTAAATCCAAAGTTTGTTATTTTACAAGTAGCAGGGAAATATACTCCCCACTGATGATAAAATGAGGTTTTAACTAAAATTTTACTTTGATATTCATTACTTTCGATATCTTTAACTATACCTGTAATAGGAGAAAGAAAAATATCATCTGTAACATACTTCTCGGCTCTATTCTCAAATTTCTTTTTCCTTAAAAACCATAAAATCATAAAGAAAAGAAGAAAAGAAATCCCTCCTAATAAAAGAGAAAACTTCCCTGCAAAAATAACAACTACTGCAGCAAAAAATATTTGTATTTTAGTAATAGAAAAAAAATTCATTTTCTTTTATACTCTTCATCTAAAGATCTATAATAAAACACTTCTTTCACCTTGTTTTCATTTTTTAAATAATTTAAGAAATCAACAATTTTATCATTTATGAACTTATCATATGTTTTCTCTAAACAATTTGAAGAAATAACTTCTAATTCTCCAATTTCTTGCTCTAAAAATTCTTTTTTTATTTTTTTATATTTAATATCTTTGTCTTTCCAAGCAAAAAAATATTCATTTTTAAAAGCGTTAGAGAGATAGCAATAGTTTGAATCAAAAAGATTCAATATTTCAAAAGAATAAAACCCTGAACAATTTATCTTATTCATCCTTAAATACTGCTCAAGCCCCTCTGAAATTCTAAGCCCAGTATAAGATCCTGGACCTTTACAAAAATAGAAACGCTCTATTTCTCTAATATCAAGGGAATACTCATCTAAGATTTGATGAATTGATTCAAATAAAACAACTGAAGGTCTTTCTTTTAAGTTTAATGTTTTCTCTAATTCTCCTTTGAAAAAGAACCAGACTTTACACGCTTCAGAGGTGTCTATGATTAAATAATTAGAAGAGTTTAATGATGTCATTAATAATTACTATACTCATAAGAGAAAGAAGAACAAAAAGACCCGTTTGCTGGACAAGCATTAGTTTTTTTTCAGATAAAGGTCGACCTAGTATTGCTTCGATACCTAGAAGAACAATATGCCCTCCATCTAAAACAGGAACTGGCAATAAATTAAATATTCCAAGGTTTATAGAGAGAATTGCCATAAGAGAAAGAAAATGCTTCCAACCTATCATGAAAGACTGAGTCGCCATATTGGCAATTGCAACTGGCCCTCCTACAGATTTCATCACTTTTTCATCACCTGTAAACAGTTTTCCTACGACTTCTATCGTTTTTTTCATTCCTAGGTAAGTTTTAAAACAACCCATTTTTAATGCATGAAACAAGCCAGGACTTTGAATCTCAGAGGTTCCAGAATCATACATTTCCATTGAACTTTCTATACCTATCCTAAAAATATCCTCACTACCTTCTAGTTTTTTTGCAGAAAGTATTGTTTCTTGAATTTTCCCATCTCTGATAAATTTTAAAGATGTTGGTTCTTCTTTTACTTCTTTTAACTTCTTAGGAAGATCATAGAAACTATGTAAATTCTCATTAGAAAACTCAATCAATATATCATCAGACTTAAGTCCTGCTTTAGATGCGGGATTATTCTCTACAACTCTTTTTATTTTCAAATCATGAGAATATAAATTATTTGCAAGTAATATTTGAGTTAAATTTGTTCCTTTTAGAGTTTTTGCAAACTCTTTATTTTTATCAAAAAGATGAATCTCTTGATTAAATTGAAGTTTTACTTCATTCATTGATAATTCGATAAACTTATCTTTTTCTAAGGAGAGATAGAATGTATTTTTATTCTTATCAAAAACTTTAGCTTGAGTTAAGTATGAAGAATTTTGAATATAATCTTCAAACAGATCTTCTACCGACTCATTTGTCTTGATCTCTACTTGCTCCCCCATTCTTTCTACTTCAAAAATATTTTCTTTTTCTTCTAGAAAAAAAATATCTTCCTGGGTATAAATGAATTTATCATTCAGTTTTTTTAAGATATCTCCTGTCTGAAAACCTACTTTTGATAATTTCGCTTCATCATTTAATTCTGCAATTTTAAAATTTCGAACTTCTCCTGATTTAAAAATTAAAAAGCCATAAATCACAAATGCTAAAATGAAATTAGCAAGGGGGCCACCCATAACTATCCAAAACCTGGCCCATTTAGATTTATGATTAAACGCTTGTTCTCTTTCAGCCGGAGAGATTTCATCTTTTCTCGTTGGATCATCTCCAAACATTTTTACATATCCACCTAAAGGAATAAGCGCGAATTTGTACTCCGTATCTCCTTTAGTGAAACCTAAAATCTTTTTTCCAAATCCAATTGAAAATTTTTCAACTTTAACACCAAAAAACTTCGCAAATAAAAAATGACCTAGCTCATGAAAAAAAACTAAAGGTCCAAGAAATAAAAGAAAAATTGCAATTTGTTGTAATAAGGCCATAGATTGATATTATTATGAATTTGTTCTCATGACTACATAAGCCGAAGTAAGATCAAATAAAAAGGAGCTAAAAAAAGAATACTATCTCCTCTATCAAAAAATCCACCATGCCCTGGTATTAACGATGAACTATCCTTTATTTTATACTTACGTTTAAACTTAGATTGAATAAGATCACCTAAGATGCCTAAAATAGACCAAAGAGCAAAGATCAAGATATACCACCAAGAGAACTTATCAAGAAGAGTAAACCAGAAAAGAGACATCAATATGATTGTTAAAAAAATTCCAGAAGCTGCACCTTCTATTGTCTTATTAGGGCTAACAGCTTTCCATAAAGCCGTTTTTCCATAATTTTTTCCAAAAAACCAAGCCCCAGCATCAGATATTGTGGTAACGCAAATCAATCCAATGATAAAAATAGGCCAAGGATTTAATGATAAGATTTGGATTAGTGATAAAATAGGTAATACTACTAAAAATCCTCCTAAGTACCTATGTTTTGAGAGAATAGAAAATCTAAATTTTTTAATGAATAAAAATAATAATAAAAAGAAATTTAAAACTAAATTTAAGTACAGATACAAATTACTTATTGGATATCTATAAAAAATAAATAACGAAAAAAAGTACAAAATAAAAGCTATAAAGTAATCAAACTTTAATCGTTCTTTTTTAAAAAAATTTACTAAAAGTTCATCAATTACAAACATGCCAAAAATAATTACTAAAAAACTAGAAACTACTGGTCCTAGATACAAGCAGAGACCTACTATGAGCATTAAAACTAAAGCAGAAATAATTCGAGGTTTAGTTGAACTCATAAACTCATCTCTTTAATTGATTCAGTTAATATTTGTCCAAAGCGCCTTTCTCTTTTTGAAGTATCTTGGATTATTTGAGAAAACTCTTGTGTCGTAAAATCTGGCCAAGGAGTTTTTGTGAAAAATAACTCAGCATAAGCAATTTGCCATAATAAAAAATTAGAAATTCTTTGATCTCCTCCAGTTCTTATTAAAAGATCAATATCACTTTCATCATCATATAATGCTTTAGAAAAATTCTCTTCAGATATTTCTTCTTGATTCTCATTTAACTTTTTGCAAGCACGAAGAATTTCAGATCTTCCTCCATAACCAAAAGCAAATCTTAGTTTTAATCCTGTATTCTCTTTTGTTTTGTTTTCTAAATTTGAAATTCTCTCTAAGGTCTTCTTATTTAAAAATGAAAAATCACCTAAGACTTTAAACTGTATATTATTTTCTAAAATTTTTTTCTCTTCTCTAATAAGAAATTTATCTAACAATCGAAATAAGAAACTCACTTCTGCTTCAGGTCTAGATAGATTTTCAGTACTAAAAGCATAAAGAGTTAGCGAATTGAGACCCAAATCACTTGCTCTTTCTGAGATATTAGAGATGACATGAGCACCACGGACATGTCCCCAAATTCTAGGCCTAAATCTATTTTGGGCCCAGCGACCATTACCATCCATAATAATAGCAACATTTTGGATTGATTTCATTTAAATAGTCATCAACTCTTTTTCTTTGGCTTCAATAACAACATCCACTTTTCCAACGAAAGTATCTGTTACTTTTTGAATTTCTTGTTGATATTTTTTTGAATCATCTTCTGAAAGTTCTTTGGCTTTTTCTGATTTTTTAACAAGATCATTTTGATCTCTTCTAGAGTTTCTAATTGCAATCTTGGCATCCTCTCCCATCTTTTTTACATCTTTAACTAAATCTTTTCTTTTATCTTCAGTTAAAAGAGGAAAAGAAATCCTGATAAGGTTACCATCATTTGAAGGTGTTAATCCTAGGTTTGAATTAATAATCGCTTTTTCAATTTCTCCAATTAAAGATTTATCAAATGGTTGAATTTGAAGTAGCCTTGCTTCAGGAGTACTCATTTGTCCTACCTGCTTGATAGGAGTTGGAGTTCCATAATAATCCACAACAACTTTATCTAAAACTGAAGGATTCGCTCTTCCTGTTCTTACTTTCATAAGATTTGTATTTAGTTTCTCAATTGCTTGAGTCATATTTTCTTCTAATGTTTTCTTTATATCATCAATCATCATAAACCTCTCTTATTTCAATGTAACTAAAGTACCTATTTTTTCACCGGAAACTACTCTCTTGATGTTTCCTTTTTCAAACATATTAAAAACTATAATATCCATTTTATTATCCATACATAAAGTAACGGCAGTAGAATCCATGACTTTTATTCCTTGCTTGATAACTTCTAGATATTCAATTTGATCATATTTTATAGCATCCTTATACTCAACGGGGTCTTTATCATAAATCCCATCAACTTTCGTTGCTTTCAAAATTACATCCGCATGAATTTCATTTGCTCGTAATGCTGCAGTAGTATCAGTAGTAAAATATGGATTACCTGTTCCAGCAGCAAATATAACAACTCTTCCTTTTTCAAGATGTCTCACTGCTCTTCTTCTAATATAAGGTTCTGCAACCTCTTGCATATCAATAGCAGATAATACTCGTGTGAATGTATTTCTTCTTTCTAGAGCATCTTGAATAGCAAGAGCATTAAGAACAGTAGCGACCATACCCATATAATCAGAGGTTGCTCTGTCCATTCCTTCTGTCGCACCAGCTACTCCTCTGTGGATATTTCCGGCTCCAACAACAATAGCAACTTCCACTCCTGATTGTGAAAGCTCTGAGATCTCTTCACTTAAAGTATCTAATATTTTTACATCTACCCCATATCCTTTATCACCCGCTAATGCTTCTCCAGATAATTTCAGTAGTATTCTTTTAAATTTCATTTTTTATTCCAAAAAAAGGGCCTTCAAAAAGGCCCTTAAGATATTTAGTTTCTTGTCATTTTTGCGACTTCATCAGCAAGGTTATCTTGCTTTTTTTCAATTCCTTCTCCAAGGCTAAACTTGTAAAAGTTTTTTACGTTTACACTTGCACCAAAGCTTTTAGATGTTTCTGCAACATAACTTTCTACTGACTGATCAGGATTCATAACAAATTTTTGCTTCATTAAACAAATTTCTGAAGCTAATTTATTAAGCTTACCTTTCACAATATTAGGTATCATATCTTCAGGTTTACCTTGATCTTTTAATTGAGCTGCATAAATTTCTGCTTCTCTAGCTTTGAAATCTTCATCAATCTCATTTTCATTAATGAATCTAGTATCTGAAGCTGCAACATGCATACAAATATTTTTTACCATTTCTTGGAATTCATTATTTGAACTCACATCATTATCAGAATCGACTTCAACTAAAACACCAATTTTCCCACCGTGAGAGTAAGAACCAACATAACCACTAGTTTGTACTTTTTTAAATCTTCTAAAAGCAATCTTCTCACCAATTTTTAAAGTGATATTATTAATTTCATCATTAAAAGTTCCATCACCATAACCTGCATTCATGACTGCATCATTATCAGAGAAGTCATTTTTATTTACGAACTCAGTTACTTCATTAACGAATTTTTTGAAATCATCATTCTTAGCAACGAAATCTGTTTCACAGTTAATCTCAACTACAGTCGCTGTTTTACCACCATCAGTAACACAACATCCTACTAAACCATCTGCTGCTATTCGGCCTGCTTTCTTCGCAGCTTTAGCTAAGCCTTTTTTTCTAAGGTAATCAATCGCAGCCTCAAGGTTTCCATTTGATTCCTGAAGTGCTTTTTTACAGTCCATCATTCCTGCGCCTGTAGATTCTCTTAAATCTTTAACATTTTGTGCTGAAATACTCATATTCTTATATCCTTTTTAATTAAGCTTTATCTGTAGTTTTCTCAATAGTTGCATCACTTGCTAATTCCTTCTCTACTTCTGCTTCAATAGGATCAGCAAACTCAGCTTTTAATTCGATATCTTTTTCATATTTTTCGATAATTTCTTTCTCTAATGAGTGATCTCTTAATCCACCTTGATCAGATTTTGCCTTAACTTTAATATTTTTTGAACCTTCAGTTACAGCATTAGAAAAATAGTTTGCGAAAAGAGTAATAGATTTAATTGCATCATCATTTCCAGGTACAACATAATCAATATCAGTTGGATCACAGTTAGTATCAGTTAAAGCAACTACTGGAATGTTTAAGTTTTTTGCTTCTTGAATAGCAATTTTCTCAGAGTTTGGATCAATAACGAAAATTGCTCCAGGTAGTTTTCTCATATTTTTAATTCCACCTAAGTTTTTTTCAAGCTTATCCATATCTTTATTAATTTTTGATTGCTCTTTTTTTGTTAGTAAATCAAAATCACCATTCTCTTTCATCTTTTCAACTTTTCTAAGTTTATCTATCGAAAGAGCAATTGTTTTGTAATTCGTAAGCATTCCACCAAGCCATCTATTTGAAACATGAAATGCTCCACACTGTTCAGCAGTATCTCTTACTACCTGACTTGCTTGTCTTTTTGTTCCAACGAAAAGAACAGACTTACCTTCCTGCACAGTTCCTTTAATAAAATTAAATGCTTTTTCTGCTAGCTCAACTGATTGAGCAATGTCGATAATGTAAATTCCATTTCTTTCACCGTAAACATACGGTTTCATTTTTGGATTCCATTTTTGAGTTTGATGCCCGAAATGCGCACCGGCCTTAAGTAGTTCTTCTAGATTCAGTTTGTTCGCCATGAATGTCTCCCCTGGTCGTTATTTCGAATCATCCCTACTGCGTGTTTTAACGCAGACGTCCAAAGTCAGGATGATTATTGTTACAGAATGTATTTATCATTTATAAGAAAGGAGATCAACTCTAAGAATTAAGAAAAAGACCGATTTATCTCTAAATCGGTCTTAGAATAAGCTATAAATTTAGCATTTATCATCTTGCTCTGGGGAAACAGAGAATCTCATTGTTTTATTTTCGACTTTTGAACTTTTCTCAGATGCTTCTATTAGTCCTTCAACTTCTTGATCTGCTTGTATTTCTTCACCTTCTTTAAGTTCTATTTTTGTTAAAACCTCTAAGCTTTCACCCTTATTAACAGATATAGTCTGTTCTTCTTGGGCTTTGAAAACATCTGAAACAACGCTAATAGAAAAATTTAGTTTGTCACACTTCGTTTCATTTTTTACTGAATAAGAAACTTCATATAAGTCATCCGATTTTTTCTCGACTTGGCTTAAATCAAAACTCACCTTACTAGCATCACACTCAGGTTTCTCATTTCCAGGGTTACTACTTCCACCACCATTCGTCCCACTACCACCTGTAGGATTTGCTGAAGGATTATCGAAAGTTACTTTAAAACTAGCTTTATCTTCATCGATACCACCTACAATTTCTATAGAAACACCTGAACCATTAAACTTTTCATTAGGTGTGTTTAAAATACTTTGATAATGAGAAGCTCCACCGTTACCTAACTGTCCTGTTACGATATTAATTCCTCTAAAACCTCTAATATCTTGAGGCATATCATCATCCTCACCTACTTCAAATCTATAATCTAAATAATATGTCTGAGAACCAGATTTAATCGTAATGACTCGTGGTAAATTATTCCCATTACTTAAAACGCCATAGCCAATTGCCTCTATCTCATAGGTACCATCATCAGTAATAGTTCTTTCTAGCTCTGGTTCATTATCTAATAATCCAAGCATTTTTGATTTAACACCACTAAATGATGTTACTTCATTATGAAAAGAATTACCCATAGGGCAAACCTTATGTCCATATACTTTTCTTCCACCAGATGCTTTTGCATCTCCAGAATGTCCCAATCCTAGCATGTGACCATATTCATGTAAGATCACATTAAACTTTGGAATTCCGATATGAGTCTTTGTGTTTCTTCCATCTCCAAGTCTTCCAAGACTAGCAACTCCTCCATACCTACAAGTTGTATCGTTTCCACTTAAAGAATTTGCAGCAACTGTAATGACCTGATCATAGTCATTATAGTTCAACTCCTTCAATCTACTTTTAGCCAATGTTCCTATATTGGGAGAGCACAATTGCCTAGAGAAACTCCCTCCCATATCTAAAACTTCAACATCAGGACTTCCGTCATCATTAGCATCAATATTTATTTTTATTTGTCCCCCACTGTTGGTATCAAAATAAGTTTTAAGTTTTTCTAAATCAGATTTTCCTTTATCAAGACTATAAATGTTAGTAGTTTTTCTATTTGTAAAATCCATAATGACCATCAATACTTTTACATCATAAGATTTTATTAATTGAATATTTGAATTCAGGACTAGAGCACTACTCACTTCAATTTTTGATAAAGTAGAGTCATCAGAAGACAAAAGAAGGTTTTGAGTACCTTTAATATGTACTCTATCTCCATTTTGTAACTTCTCTAAATCTTCTCCTCTCAACTCATATCTATTGCCCAAATCATCTGTTAACAAATTTATCTGATTGTAAGTTCCTTCTTCAAAATTATCACTGATCTCTCTAGAGAATGAACCTTCAAAGACTTGGTCTAAGCTTTCTATCTTTTGACTTTCCTTACACGTTTTTTCATCACTATCGATCAACTGTACTTTCTCAGACTCTAGCGATGAGCCAAGACAACTGGTAAGCAAAATTAAAAATACTACATTGAAAATTTTTGTCATTATTTTCTCCTTATTTTTCCCCTTTAATTATTTTAAAAGAAAACATTCTTGGAAAAGCTTAATTTCTTGAAACCCTAGATTAAGAGCAATATAGACAAAAAAAGTGCTTAGAATATGAGAATTTAAATGGGCAAAAGCTTGCTAGATCAAAACTTTTCGAGGTTTAGAGCCTTGCGAAGGACCGACAATTCCATCTGATTCCATTTGCTCAATTAGATTTGCAGCTCTGTTGTATCCAATACGTAAGCGTCGTTGAAGAAAGGATGCACTTGCTGATCTAGTCTCACGAACAAGATTTATAGCGTCATCATAGAGGGTATCTTTTCCACTTATCTCAGGTAGGGTTTGAGTCATGACTACTTCATCTGGTAGTTTCAAATCAGAAGATCCGTTCTCCATATCATCTAAGAATTCCATTGCTCCAGTATGAAACTCAGGATCTTTAGTGCACATTTTTTCAACAAGGCTTTCTATTTCATTTTCATCAACATAAGAAGAGTGAAGTCGCTCCATTTCTACGCCATGTTTATAAAGCATGTCTCCCTTGCCTAGAAGTTTCTCTGCTCCCATTTTATTAAGAATAGTTCGAGAATCTACCGCTGAAGTAACTCTAAATGAAACTCTAGTTGGAAAGTTTGATTTAACTAAACCTGTAATGACATCAACTGATGGCCTTTGAGTTGCTAGAACTAAATGAATCCCAGATGCCCTAGCTTTTGCAGCTAGTCTACAAATATTTGTTTCTATATCCTTACCAACTTTACTTAAAATCAAATCCGCAAACTCGTCAACAATGATAACAATATAAGGTAACTCTAAAGGTTCTCCTGTTTTATAAAGCTTCTTAATTTTTTCAACATCCTCTTTAGATGATCTTTTAAGTTTCTCATTGAAACCTTCAATATTTCGAACTCCCATCTCTTTTAAAATAGTGTAACGTCTTTCCATTTCCTGACATGCCCATAAAAGTGAAAGCGATGACGTTTTAGGATCAGTCATTACTGGCATTAATAAATGAGGAAGCTTTGCGTACAAAGCAAGTTCTAATTGTTTCGGATCAATAAGAATTAATTTAAGTTTACTAGGATCAAGTTTAACTAATAAGGAAACGAGAAGAGTATTAATAAAAACTGACTTACCCGCCCCCGTAGAACCGGCGACTAGCATATGAGGCATAGAAGCAAGGTCTACAACTTTGGTATGTCCAAAAGCATCTTTCCCCATAGCAATTGGTAAACGCTTCTCTGATTTTTTATAATCTCTTGCTTTTAAAACATCATCAAGATAGATAATCTCTCTAGGATTTCTGGGAACTTCTATTCCCATACTAGTTCTTCCTTTAATAGGATAAATCATCCTTATCGGAGCACCTGATAAAGCTAAACTTAAGTCCTCGGTTAAGCCAGTGACCTTGGATACTTTTATTCCTGGCCCTAGTTCTATCTCGTAAGTATCAACAACAGGTCCTTTTAAAACATTAATAACTTTAGCTTCGATTTTGAATTCTTTAAGTTTATCTTCGATTCGCCCCATTATATCTTCAAAATAAACTTGATCTGGGCTCGATATATTTATTCTTGATTGACTTACCAGCGATCCAATTAAAGAATCTTGACTCTCATAAACCGCTTTCTCCCCAGATATAATTTTTCTACTTATTAACTTTTTGGAGATAGTTTTGGGTTCTTTAGGGTTTGCTTTTTCAGTATTTACTCTTACATCTATTTGAGATTTTTCTTTATTAATAAAAAATTCATTTTCCTTTGGGAGAATTTCACTAATCTCAATTTCAGAATTTATAGTTTCATCATGAAATGATAAAAAACTTTCAAGATCTACTTCTTCTTGATTTGAGTACTTTTCTTCTTTTTTCTTTTCTTTTAATTTAGAAATTAAACTTTGAAGATTAAAATTCTTATCTTTTATGTTTTGAAAAAAGCTATTTTTTAAACTCACTTTTGAAGTGCACAAACTTATAAAGTTTTTTAAACCCATCAATGAACTCGTAATAATTATTAAGCCTAATAGTGACAAGAAGAAAAAAAGATAAGAGTTAACATAAGTCGTAATTACACTTTTAAGTCCTAGGCCTAACGAATTTGGAAAAAGTTGATAAGCAATAAAAACTGAACTTAATAGAGTTCCCAAAGTGAAACTTCCAAACGAAAGAGTACTAGTATTTTGAAATTTCTTTTGATTAGCTAGAAAAGCAAAAGAAAACACTAAGAATAAAAAAGCTCCTGAAAAATATTCAATCGAAGCAAAAAAAGAATAAAAATAATATGCGATAGAACTAATAGATCCTGTGCCAGACGAGATGTGATAAGTATTATCTATAAAGCTTGATCGAAAAAAATAAAATAACGCATTAATACAACTAGTTGCAGCAATTATTCCTAAAATCAATTTATTATTAATGACACGCACTATTAAAATATATCATGTTTTAGCGCAGTGTTTAAAGTAGTTAATATTTGGCTTTAAAAACTGATTAAGTCAGTTGAAATAAAAAAACCTCTTTTAAAAATATTTATTTCTAAAAGAGGTTTTTTAAAAAGAAGGTGCGTCGAGCTATTTTGCCACCAAGTCGCCCTGGCAGTATCGTTGCCGCTGACAGGCTTAACTTCCGGGTTCGGGATGTTGCCGGGTGTTTCACTGTCGCTATAGACACACCAAATTAGAGTCTTGTGTATAATAAAGATCCTTATAGAAGAAGTCAACCACTTATCTATCTATTTTTTTTATTATGAAGTTTTTTCATGAAACAATAGGTAAAATCATTTTTCCTACTAATTTTGGAGAAACTTATGATCCTTACAAATCTTGAATCTGTCCCTGGGAAACGTATAACTGGCCATCAAGGCCTAGTAAGTGGAAGTACTATAAGGGCAAAACATATAGGGCGGGATTTTGCAGCCAGTATTAAGAATATCTTTGGAGGAGAATTACGAGGTTATACAGAACTTCTTAATGAATCGAGAAAAGAGGCAGTACAACGAATGATTACTCAGGCTGAATCTCTGGGTGCCAACGCTATTATTAATATCCGTTTTTCAACCAGCTCAATTACTCAAGGAGCAGCTGAGCTTTATGTTTATGGTACAGCTGTAGTGGTTGATTAGACAATGGGAGTATCAAGCTTATTTTTAACTCTATTAGTATTAGGGTTCATCTTTGGGACTTTGGGTGAAAAGATGCACTTTCAAAGTTTAAAGCAAAGAGAAGAAAAATATAAAAATATTATTCTTAGTAGTACTAAAACTCATGAGTTTGTTGAAAACTCTCATCACGCTACTTTAGTTACAGGCCATGTAGTCGTTGCATTGGATTATTTTAAAAGATTTGCATCTATTATAGTTAATATTACGGGAGGACGAGTTTTTTCTTTTGAAAGTCTTATCGACAGGGGAAGACGAGAAGCAGTGATACGTATGAAGGAACAAGCTTATAGAAATGGTTTTAACTCTATAATTAATGTGAGAATAGAAACATCTAATATCGGAAGCTCTGCTCATAAAAAAGGTGGTATGAGTTCTATAGAAGTTATGGCCTATGGAACTGCTCTTAATCGATCATGAAATATGAATCCAAACTACCTGATGATAAAGTAAATGCTCCAGATGAAGCATGGTGGAAACAATTATCTAAACTTTTCTTATCTTTTCTTTTAGTTGTTGCTCTAATAAGTGTTGGTTCTCATTTCCTTGGTCATTTAATTGCTCCTTTAGTCCCTAACGCTGTTCATAAAAAAATAAGTCAATTGTATTTTAAAGCAATGATAGATAAGACAGATGATTCAAATCCTCGTTATGTTTATGCTGCCAATATCTTTTATGAAATCTTAGATCAACTAGAAATTAATAAAGATCAATGGGAGTTAAAATATATTGAACAAAAAATTCCTGCAGCAACTCTACCTGGGAAAATTATTGTTATATCAGATGAGCTCTTTAATAATATTTGTCATGAAAATGCTCTAAGTTTTATTCTAGCTCATGAGATTGCCCACGCTTATTTTAGACATCCTGAAAATGGTGTAGGAAAAATCATCCCTAAAGTTTTTTTAAATTTCTTCATTCAAATAGATTCAATGAGTGATCTATTATCAACTGCTAGTAACTTATTTGATTTGAAAGTATCAAGAAATTTAGAAAAACAAGCAGATAAAATGGCCAAAAACATCACTTTAGAGCGCTATGGTCATTTAAATCAGGCTGATGAGTTTTTTAAAAATATAGAAGATGAAATAGGAAAGAAATCTCCTCATGAATGGTTTTCTACTCATCCAGATACTCAAAAAAGAATTGATGCTTTAAAGTCTAATAGTAACCAAGAAGCTAAACTTCTTCCGAATAATATTGCATTAGAAAAATGTAATATTTATAACTAAACCAGTTTTCTTATAATTTTCTGATTTCGAAGTAAGTCTTCAAAATCTTCTCGCTCTCTAATTATAAATTCTTTTCCATCTTTTATTGCAATTTCAGCAGGGAGATAGAAACTATTATACTCACTCGCCATACTAAAACCATAAGCTCCTGCATCCAGAATCGCTACTTTATCTCCAATCTCAGGCATAGGAAGATTTCTCATTTGAGTAAGGACGTCACCAGTTTCACAAATATTTCCTGCGACCTGAAACTTTTTTATATTGGAATTTTTATTTAAAATTCTCACTCGATGATATGCTTCATACATAACAGGTCTGGCAAGATGATTAAAACCTGTATTGATATTTATAAAATTTCTAATATCAGTCATCTTTACTGAGTTCACTTCAGCTAAGAGTATTCCTGCTTGAGCAACAAAATATCTACCTGGTTCGAGCCAAAGCTCTGGTAATCTTTTAAATGATTTTAACTTTCTTTTTAACTGAATGCCCATTTGGCGAGCAAGTGTTTTGGGGCTAAGTTCTTTTTCTCCATCTCTATAAGGAATGCCTAAGCCTCCTCCCATATTGATACTTTTAATTTCATAATTAAATTGCTTTTTTATCTCTAGAGCAACCTTAGAAAGAATTTTTATATTCTTTTCAAATGGCCCCAGTTCTAAAATCTGAGATCCTATATGACTATGTATCCCAACTAATTGAATCTTTTTATGATCTAAAGCCAATTTACATGCCTTATAGATATCTCCATTCAAATACATTAAACCAAATTTAGTAAACTTATGTCCTGTGGATATATGCTTATGAGTTGAAGTAGTTGTAACATCAGGATTTACTCTTATGCTTATTCTTGTTTTAACTTTTTTCTCATCTATTATTTTAATGAGCTTTTTTAAGCCAGATAAAGAATCAATGTTAATCAAAACTCCTTTTTCTATTGCAAAGCTTAATTCTTTAGTAGATTTACTATTAGAAGTTAAGATCATATTTTTAGGATCTTGCCCACATTCTAAAGCAATTTTCATTTCTCCTTCTGAGATACATTCTGCTCCTGCTCCCAGAGAAGTTAGCAAAGAAACAATATTCAGGTTGGTGTTTGCTTTATATGCATAATGAACTTTTACTTTTGGATAATTATTTTTAAAAGCTTTAGAAAGCTCCAAGTATTTGTCTTTTATCATATTCCAGTCATATACATATGCTGGAGATCCATACTTCTCTGCAATTTTAATTAGCTCTCTATGAGAGAAATCATAAGTACTTTTTTCATACCTAGCTAATGGCTCACTTCTTTTATTAGTACTTAATGAGAAAGCACGAGGCGCTAAACCAATAGCAACACCACCTAAAGCTGATATTTCAAAAAAACTTCTTCTATTAATTTTAGACATAAAAAAACTCCTGAATTCTCAGGAGTTTATATCAAAAAACTTATAATGTGTAATTTGGCAGTTTACCAATCTTCATCTTCAATTAATTCATCTAAATCAATATCATCATCAATTACCGTTCTCGTTGTTTTCTTGATAATCGTTGTTTTAGATGTTTTCCCAGAACCTTCTGTCCATGAATCACTAGTTGCTATATCTCTAGTATTGGTTCCCATTTCTCCTGAAAAGCTTTCATTAAAATCTTCTGTTTCATCTTTAAAAATTTCACTATCAAGATCACTTTCCACTAATTGTCTATTCGTCTTCTTTATAACTTTAGTTCTTTTTGTTTTTAAAACATCACTGTATTTAGGTCTATACTTGATTCTACCAGAGTTGGTTCTATGAAGGACATGAAAACCTTGGTTTTTAATATTTCTTTCAGCATGATGCGTTCCACATACAGTATTTACTACAGAAAAGTTACAAGTTGCTTTACCAGCACAAGTTAATTTTTTTCCTTCATACTTATACTCAGATCCACAAAGACAAGACTCTCCAGGTTGAAGTGATGTATCACTATCACAAGTTCCATTTGTCACTGATGCTAAACCTCTATATTGAGTTGTTTTTTTATTAAGTGAATAATGTCTATTAGGAATGACTTTTCTTTTGATCATTGTTTGCTGATTCATATGATAATTACCATTATTCATATGACTGTGATCAGAAGCAACACTTCTCATACTGTGATGTGAGTGAAAATGCTGTCTAGGTAATTCTTGTCCTGATAAAACAGTAGTTCTCTTATAATTAATTCTTTTTCTTAACTCATCATTTCTCATTGAATTACAAAGAGTTGCTACAAGTTCTTTATTACAAAAACTATCGCCTGAACAAGTTAATTTTTTCCCTGCTTGAGCGAACTGATCACTACAAACACATGATTTTTGAGGTAATAATCCTTTTCCTGGAATACATACTCGTAGTTCCCCGTCAGGTGTGAAAAATCTTTCTGAGTGTTCAGTGTGGGAAAACCCTGTCTCATGGCTAAAGCCATTAAATGAAAAAAGTAAGCTTAGAGCTAACGTACATAAAGTTAAAGCTTTCATTTTGCCTCCAATTGCAAATACTAATGTAGTTATCGGAAGCAAAAATTAAAACTTTAATTGTCTTTTGATATTTTTTTATACCTTATAATTTTAAACCATTGAGGTTGCAATTTTTACAGGTGTATTTACTTTAATTCCTATAGAATCTAAGCCTATTTGAAGCTCTCTAGGCCTTACTGCTCTACCATCGATTTTTTCAACCTCAACAATTAGTCCAGCTCCTTTATTTAGATCTAAGACTTCCTGAATAAGCTTCTCTTCACTTTCTTGGAATTTCACTTCTGAAGTTTTAATACTAGAAATAAAAGGCCTTATATTTTTTTGAGTGTGTTTTCTTTTCTTCTTATTATAAGTTTCAACTATAATTTCATCTTTTAAATCTAAATTTTTAATAGAAGTTGACTCCATAAAAGGCATGAAATATTTAGTCCTAACAGTTGCTTCCTGGATAGATTTTTGTTTCTTCTCAATTTTCTCACATGACTCAAAAACAATTCCAGGTTCTGAGTGTTGGCTTAATTTTAATAATACTTCTTCTGGCTTTTCCCACTCTTTAGGAACTCGGATATCAAAATATTCAGATAGGCTACTAATACCAACAGAAAGTGCAGGCCCAAAGGAAATTAAAGGCCTTTGGTGATAACCTTCGGAGTGAAGCACATCTATTTCAGCTCTTTTAAATATTCTTGCCATAATTTTTTGAAGATCTAAATGACCAACGAAAGTAATAGCTCCAAGTTTTGAAAACTTAATTCTATATTTATGTCCAATGAATTGCCCTCTTTTATCTCGAAAATCAATAATATCTTTCTTTAAAACTTCAGGTTCTTGATAATCCTCATCTGTGAATGCTTTCATTTCAGTTAAATACTCTCGTCTCTCTTCAACCATTCCTTTGAGGTCACAAGCAATACCACAGTGATAGCAAACTAGCTTTTTCTTATCTATATCAAATTTCTTCTCTAAAGTTTCTAGATTGGAATCATGAACAATATCCCCAGCTACTTTTCCACATGGAGGAGACAATCTATTTTTAGTAGCTTTAAGCCATTCTCTTTCTAAGAACTTTTCTTTTAGTCCAACATCTATATGATCCCATGGAAGTTTAGCGTTCATAGGAATTGTTCCGAGAGTATATTCTGGGTTAATTTCTAACTCTTCTATACAATCCATCCAAAGATCAAAATTAAATGTCTCATCCCATCCATCAAAACGAGCTCCTTTTCTCCAAGCAAGTTCTAAAAGATCGCCATGTCGTCTATCTCCTCTAGCAATAATTCCTTCAAGAAGAGATATTTTTGAAAAATGTTTTCTAAATTTAAGCCTATAGTTTTTAGCGAGACCAAAAAGTAAGTTTTGCTTTCTTACTATTTCATCAAGCTTTAACATAGGAGCCCATTGAAAAGGCGTATGTGGTTTGGGAACAAAAGTTGAAGCAGAAATCGTGATTTCGGGATTACTCACTCCGCAATCTTTCTTGGCAACTTCTCGTGCTTTTCTACCCGTTTCCATTATTCCCTGAACATCTATATCTTCTTCGGTTGGTAAACCAATCATGAAATATAATTTCATCTTCTTCCAACCTCTACTAAATACATCTCTAGCTGTTTGCATCATATCTTCTTCAGATACATTCTTATTAATAACATTTCTCATTCTTTGAGTTCCTGCTTCTGGCGCAAAGGTAAGAGAGCTGTTTTTAACTTCAGCTAATTTATCTAAGATTCGCTTATCAAGCCCATAAGCTCTCAAAGAACTAATACCAAGAGTCGATTTATCTTGAGAAAGTTTATCTAATAATTCCACAACCAAAGGTGTCACTGCCGAGTAATCAGCTGTTGAAAGACAAGTAAGCGAAGCTTCGTCGAAACCACCATTTTTTATACCATCCATTACCAAGTCAATAACTTGTTGAGGAGCCCTTTCTCTAACTGGTCTATAAATCATTCCCGCCTGACAAAACCTACAGCCCTCTGTACAGCCCCTAGCAAGTTCAACTGAAAACCTATCAAAAATTGCAGTCATATGTGGAATAGGAGATTTAGTTGGAAAAGGATAATCTTTTAAACTCTCCATAAAAAATCTAGTTATTTTATCTGGAATCTTTCCTTTAAACTCTGGCTTTGCTCCAGAAACATATTCTAGCTGAGAAAACTCATCGAGCTTTGTCTCATAAAACTGAGGAACATAGATTCCTTCCCAGTTTGCTAGTTCTAATAAAATATCTCCACGACTCATTTTATTTTCTCTTGCTTCACCAATATAGCTAGCAAGAAGAGCAAATAATTTTTCACCATCTCCGATGACAAAAAAATCTATGAATGGAGCAAGTGGTTCTGGGTGAGTTGCACATGGACCACCAGCGATAACAAAAGGATCTTCGTTTCTTCTATTCTCAGCTCTTAGCGGAATATTCGAAAGATCTAGCATTGTTAAAATATTAGAATAACTCATTTCATACTGTAGAGAAAAACCAACTATATCAAATTCACTAAGAGGTTTATAACTTTCAAGGCTAACCAGAGGAAGGTTTCTTTCTCTTAGCTCTTTTTCCATATCAACCCATGGAGTAAAGCATCTCTCTGCTAACAGATCAGGAATTCTATTAATCTCATCATAAAGAATTTTAAATCCCAAATGACTCATTCCAATTTCATATGTATCGGGGAAACATAAAGCAACTTTTGACTTACACTGTTCCCAATCTTTTTTGGTTAAATTATGTTCGTTACCAATGTATCGAGCTGGTTTCATCACATCATTTAAAAACGAAGCATAAGGATTCGCGACAGACATACTAATTCTCCTTTCCGAACTCATTCGGGAGGGATTCAAACCCTCTTTTAAGTATTTAGAGACTTACTTGTAACAAAAAAGAGGAGCTAGGGCAAAAAAAAGGGAGTATTTCTACTCCCCGGTCTAACACTTAGATCTGATTATAGTTATTAGACTTATTTAAGCTTAGGACTTGTTATTATATGCCAAACTCCTCCTAGGCCATCTCCTTTAATATCTCCTGGCTTTATATCTTTATGAAATAGATATAAAGGCCTTCCATTTAATGTTATTTGCTCTGTGCCATCTGATCTTTTAATAACCCCTAATTCATTATTTTGAATGTGAGCATCTTTTCTTAACAATGGAGGCCAAACATTCGCACATCCTCCATTACAATTAGAAACTCCCTCTTCATCCTTATCAAAAACATAAAGAGTTAAACCTTCATCTGTAGTTAAAGTGTTTACTTCTACTTTCTCAGTAGTAAGTGAAAAGCTTAGAAAGCTAAATGTTAAAAGTGTAATTAAAATTTTCATAACAATCTCCTTTTTTGTCATAACCTAATTTAAATATTTAAATTTTGATCGAATATGACTTCGAAATCATATCTAGCATTCCAAAATGGAATATATTAAAATCTCTTCATGCATATTTCTTTACTTATTTTCGCTACTATGATCTGGGGAGCTGGTTTTGTAGGAACAAGATTTACCTTTGAGGCTTATGATCCTTATTGGTCGCATGCTTGGAGATTTCTAATTGCTGCTTTTTTTATGGCTCCATTTGTTTATTCAAAAAGAAGTGAAGTGAAAATTAAACCAGCAATTCTTATATCAGGCTTCTTGACGGCTGGACTTTTACTTCAAACGATTGGGATTAAGCATACAACTTTAGCAAAAAGTGGTTTCATTACTACTTTTTATGCCTTGTTCACTCCTCTGCTTCTTGGTCTTTTGTATAAACGAAAATTTCAAAAACAATACTGGCTATGTGTATTTGTAGCTCTCATAGGTATGGCTTTTTTATGTGAGTTAGAAATAAAAAATATAAATAAAGGAGATCTTTATATTTTACTTTCAGCTTTATTTTTCTCCTTTCATATTATAGCAATTGAGAAGTATTCAAAGGACTTTCATCCATTAATCCTAAATGGATTTCAGATTATTTTCATGGGCATTACAGGAATTATCATTGCAATGATAATTTCAGGACCTAGCTCTCCTAATGCTTTTCTTCCTTTTGCTTCAGAATTTAATGATAAAGTTTTTCTGGGTTTTATTATTTGTAGCTTCTTCTCGGCAATAGTGGCTTTTACTATTCAAGTCTATGTACAAAAATATATTCCTTCTCAAATAGTTGGACTTATTTTTCTCATGGAAGCTATTTTTGCTTCTTTTTTTGGATACTTATTTTTTAATGAAAACTTAAATTCAATTCAAATAATCGGTATGTTCATGATTCTCAGCTCTATTATCTATATACAATTCATCAATTCTCATGATTAGACTTCTTATCTTGAAATAGCAGTTTCACTAATACTCTCTACTTCCTCTTCATACTCTATTGGAGAACAATTTGAAGTAATCTTTTCTGCTGATGTCTTAAGAATAAAATCACTATCCATTAAATCATCTATTAAATCTGATTTATTAGAATTTTTAATGTCTAAAGAGAAAAGACTAGAATGACAAATTCCTAATTTATTTCTTGGCCTAGAGTTCATAAAAACAGATCTATTTAAAGGAAGATAGTTTTCTCCGTAACCATTTTTAGCTTTAATAATTTTTGAGCTGCAAACAAAGAGCTCTCTACAATGTTGTTGATTACTTAAAGAAACATTATCATTAACGATAGATAGATCAGATGAATTAATTGATTTTAAGGTTTTACCAAAATAACAATTATCAATTAATCGAGATACCATATTTCTATAATCTCCAATATTTCCTCCAATAGATGACTTTCTTAATGAAAAACTCGTCATTTTTGATTTTTTTAAAATTTTACTATACTTCTCAATTTCTTTTTCAAGTTTTTTAGAATCTTTTTTTATGTGATTAACAGAAAGCTTTATTGGATCTTTCATTAAACTTTGTAACTCTTGATACTCACGAGCTTTATCATCTAATCCAACTCTAAACATCTCAACTGAATGTGGATTAATTTTTTTGTCTTTTAAGCATTTTTCGTATCTAGAAAAATTATTACTTGGTTTATTATTGAAATCTTTTATTTTGCTGAGATCATAATAGCATTTATACAAATCTAGGAATTGATCTTTCGGAATAGCTTTAACATCTTTAGGTTTTGCAATTTTTTTCCCTTTAGAATCACGTGTAGATTTTTTTATTACTCTTCTCATATTTTCAAGATATTCACCCTGACAGTAATCTTGCGCATATATTCTACTAGCATTACATACAACATTTGCTTCTAACTTTTCTTTTAAATGTTTTATTCTCTCTTTCCCATAAGACTTAAGAGTTTTCTCTATATTGCTTTCACTTCTTAGAAATTCAAGTAAATCATTAGCTGCAGCTACTGCAATAGAACTTCCCGTTAGTTTAGGTAAAATAGCAGGAACTATTGAAACTATTGATCTAATAATTTCATTTTTCCTTGTTTTACACCTACCTGCGGTAAACTCAGTCACTATTCCTCTAAATGATGCTAGACCTCTCTCTAGCTGATCTATATCTTCGCTAGTTTGGACACCAGTGTTTCCCAAGCTACCAGCTGAAATTGATAGATTCTGAATTAATGGTAAGCAAGGATCTTTGTTGATTTCTTTTTCTTCTTTTACTATTCTATCCAGATCCTTCATTGCGCTATCTACTGTATTGAAACGATTAAATTCTGATAAATCTATAGAATATGGACAATATTCTGATGCTTTAAGTTGAAGCTCTTCGGTTTTAGAAGTTGCCGATGAGTTTCCTGGCTCCCCTGTAGTTCCAGGACTTTCAGCTTGTCCCCAAACGAGAGAACTCGCAAATATAATACAAATAAATTTCATCTTTAATTTCATTTCTTACCTCTTTCCTACTAATAGAATAAGTGAATTCTTAATATCTTCATAAGTCCCCTTATTCTTTTAAAAAGAGTGCCTATTAAAAATGGCACCTAGCCTTTAAAGCGATAATCTTAAACTTTTTAGTCTCCACATATGGGCATATTTATGGGATAAATACTTCTATGAATAAATTAGTTAAAACTCCATATAAAGGGTGCCGAGATTTATTTCCCAAAGATAAAAGAGAGCAAGAGTATTTGTTTTCTGTTATGAAGGATGCTGCAGCACTTTATGCATATGAACCATATGATGGCCCCATGCTAGAACTAGTTGATTTATACAAAGCAAAATCTGGTGAAGAACTCATCAATGATCAGATTTATTCTTTTCAAGATAGAGGAGATCGTTTTGTAGCCATTAGACCAGAGATGACTCCAACTCTTGCCCGAATGGTTGCTCAAGTTCACCGTGAAACTCCTAAACCTCTAAGATGGTTTTCGATTCCTAACCTTATGAGATATGAAAGGCCTCAAAAAGGAAGATTAAGAGAGCACTGGCAATTTAATTGTGATGTTTTTGGCGCACCTGAAGTTTTGGGTGAATTAGAAGTTTTAAATTTAGTAAAAGATCTTCTTAAACTTTATGGAGCAAACGAAACACATTTCTCGATTTTAATTAATGATAGAGCTTTTGTTGATCAACTTTTCAAAGAAATGCTCAAGATTACAGAAGAAGTTTCTTATAAGCTTTATAAAATTATAGATAAATCAAAAAAGGTTTCTCTTGAGAAGCTAGATAAAATGATTAGTGAAGTACTAGATGACGAAAAAGCAATTATATTAAAAAATTATCTTTCCCTTAAAAACTTTGAAGATGTTTTTGATTTTTTTAATATTGATTGTAGCCTTAAGACTCTTTATCAAAAGATTGCTGAGAGCGATCTATTAAAATATTTGAAATACGATCCAAGCATTGTGCGAGGATTAGATTATTATACTGGAATAGTGTTTGAAGTTTTCGATAAACATCCTGATAATAGACGAGCTATTTGTGGAGGTGGGAGCTATGCGAACCTACTTCAGATTTTTAACGAGCCAGCTCTTCCTGGTTGTGGTTTTGGACTGGGAGATGTTACCTTAAAAGACTTTCTCATTACTCATGATCTCATGCCTGATTTCACTCATCCAGATGATGCGATCTTCATCTCTTTTCAAGAGCAAAAGAATGAAGCTCAAGCCCTAAAGATTTCTAACTCTCTTAGAGATTTAGGATATGGAGTAGAAAATCATCTAAGTGGAATAAAAATCAATAAAGCATTTCAAATAGCAGAGAAAAAGAAATATTCTTTTCTGATTTTATGTGAAGATGATTCATACACACTAAAAGATTTAAATCATAAAAAAGAAATAAAATTTAAAACAATCAATGAAGAAGTTCTTGATTGCTTACATGGACATGAACATGAATAGAGATATTGAGAAAAACTATGACCCTAAAACACTAGAAGATAAGTGGTATAAAATCTGGGAGGAAAGAAAAGCTTTCTCTCCTGATAAAAAGAAAGACAAAGTTTTTTCAATAATTATGCCTCCTCCTAACGTCACAGGTATACTCCACATGGGGCATGCTCTAAATACTACCTGCCAAGATGTTTTGGTTAGGCATAAAAGAATGAGTGGTTACAACACTCTTTGGATTCCAGGAACAGATCACGCAGGTATTGCAACACAAGCAAAGGTTGAAAAAAAGATCTTCAAAGAAGAAAAGAAAACGAAACATGATTTAGGTAGAGAAGATTTTTTAAAAAGAATTTGGGAATGGAAAGAAGAGCATGGAGATGAAATTGTTAAGCAATTAAAAAAACTAGGAGCTAGTTGTGATTGGGATTATGAAACTTTCACGATGGATGAAGGCCCTAATAAAGCTGTAAGAAAAGTTTTTACGAAATTATATAATGAAGGCCTTATTTATAAAGATAAAAGAATTATTAATTGGGATACTGTTTTGCAGTCAGCAATTTCTGATGCTGAGGTTGAATACAAAGAAGTAAAAGGTAAATTTTATCATATACACTACCAAGTTGAAGGAAGTGATGAAGTTTTAGAAGTAGCTACAACGAGGCCAGAAACTTTATTTGGAGACACAGCGGTAGCTGTAAATCCCAAAGATCCTAGATTTAAAAAGCTTATTGGGAAAAATGCTATTATCCCTATCTGTGAAAGAGTTGTTCCTATTGTTGGTGACTCTTATGTTGATATGGAGCTAGGTACAGGGTGTTTAAAGGTAACTCCTGCCCATGACTTTAATGATTTTGAGATTGGTAAGAGGCATGATCTTGAGGTTATTAATATTTTGCATCCAGATGGAAAACTCAATCAACATGCAAAAGCAGTTGAAGGGCTAAGCGCTCAAGCAGCTAGAAAAAAGACAATAGAGATACTAAAAGAAAAAGAAATTTTAGTAGATGTTAAAGAACATAAACATCAAGTTGGTCATGGAGAGAGATCTGATTCTGTCATTGAACCCATGGTTAGTACTCAGTGGTTTTTAAATGTCCAAGACATGGCAAAAAAATCATTACAATCTGTAAAAAAAGAAAAAATGAATTTTGTTCCTAAGCAATGGGAAAATACATTTTTTGGCTGGATGAAAGAACCAAGAGATTGGTGTCTTTCGAGACAATTATGGTGGGGCCACAGAATTCCGGTTTATACATGTAAAACTTGTGAGTACGAGTTCTCATTTGAAAGTGAACCTAGTGAATGTCCTAAGTGTCAATCAAGAACACTTATACAAGACCCTGATGTATTAGATACATGGTTTAGTTCTGGATTATGGCCACTTAGTACTCTTGGATGGCCAGTGCAAGAAGAGATGGATAAAAAAGGCTTTGATACATATTTTCCAAATACAATGCTTATCACTGCTTTTGATATTATCTTTTTCTGGGTAGCCAGAATGTCTATGATGAATATAAAACTCATGAATACAGTTCCATTTAAAGATGTTTATATTCATGGACTTGTCAGAGACAAACAAGGTCGAAAGATGAGTAAGTCACTTGGAAATGGTATTAATCCTCTTGATTTAATAGAGCAATATGGCTGCGATGCCATGAGGTTTACCCTTGCAAATGGATGCGGGTTTAACAGAGGTTTTAATCTTGATCCAAAGCTCATTGAATCATCTAGAAATTTCATGAATAAAATTTGGAATGCTTTTAGATTTATCTCACCATTCTTACGAAGAAAGGTAGGAAATTATAAGATCTCGACAAGAGATATTGATATTCCTACAAAATGGATATTAACAGAGCTCAATTCAACCGCGCATCTTATGAACAAGCATCTTGAAGCTTATCGTTTTGATGAGGCTGCATCGACTATTTATTCATTTGTTTATGATAAGTTTTGTTCTTGGTACTTAGAGCTTTCAAAGCCTGTTCTTTACTCTGATGATCAAGCTATTGTAAAAAAGAGAGCTGAAATTTTAAGATTTTTATTTGAAGAACTTTTAAAATTACTTCATCCTATCTCTCCTTTTATAACTGAAGAGATTTGGTCTTATTTTTATGAAGACAGACTTATTATAAATCAAGATTATCCAGTTCTAAGGCAAGAATATCAGTTTGATCATGAACATGAGAAAATGGCCCACTTTATTGAACTTGTTACTCAAATAAGAAACCTTAGAGCTTCAGTAGGCTTAAAACCAAAAGAACAAATTGAATTAGAGTTTTTTACTGATGATAAGAAAACAGCAGAATTTATTCATGAAAATAGGCATTACCTAGAAAGTTTAGCTCAAGTAAAGAAAGGAACGATTCATAACAAAGATGCCAAACGACCTCAGAAATCAACAATGGCAACAACTTCACTTGTTGAAACTTTTTTACCTCTTGAAGGCCTTATTGATATTGCTGAAGAAGTAGCTCGGTTAAACAAACAAATCGACAAGGTAAAATCTGAACTAGAAAAGGTTAATAAAAAAATTCAAAATAAAAACTTTATGGATAGAGCACCTGAAGAAGTTGTCCTAGAAGTAAGAACGAAGGCCAAAGATTTTCAAACAAAGCTTGATGCCTTAGAAGCGAATTTAAGTTCATTGGAATAGATTTATTTTTTTAACTCTATCGACACTATTGATTGATAAGCAGGCGAATAGATTACTTTGTAGCTATGACTTGTAAATTGCTTACCTTTCTTCATAGGAAGATCATTATAATCAAATTCTATTAAGTAGTTTTCAAAATCTTTCAAACAAGCTTCTTTGGGTTGATCCCACTCAGTAGTGCTAAACCCTGATCCTTTTTTTACATCATCTATTTTCTCAGAAGCAATATTAAACTCCTTTAGCATACTAAAAACATTGTTTTTATTTTCTTTCGTAAAGCTAGTATCTACACTACAGTCTCCATCTAAAACAACTCCAAAATCACTTAAGCCTTTTACTTCTAATTTTGTGAAAACTTTATTTTTCTCATCAAACTCAACTAGAATTTCAACTTCTGATACCTCTAGAGTTTGACAGTTTATTTGAGATAAAAGATAAGATGCTTGAAAACTATCTTCCCTATCTAGATTTAAATGAGTTCCTACGTAATTCTTCTTACCTTCTCTACAAGCTTTTGTTATGAATCCTTCTTCATTTTTTGCTTCTGCTATAGCGATACTTAGAGTTTCTCTTTTAATTGAGTCTCTTGATA
Organism: Bacteriovoracaceae bacterium; assembly: GCA_020630335.1. Classification (GTDB taxonomy): domain Bacteria; phylum Bdellovibrionota; class Bacteriovoracia; order Bacteriovoracales; family Bacteriovoracaceae; genus JAHDHG01. The sequence continues at coordinate 6,914 of JAHDBN010000004.1, read as the reverse complement.
TTTGGAAGTTTCTTCTTAGAAAACTATAAAGGATAGCTGAAGATAGTTCCTGCCTATTTTTTTTATTAATTTCTAAGTTTGTTTTTATCGTTTTAAAATAAAGTTCTGCTTCTTTAAAAACTTTTTTTACTTTAAGCGGATAGCAATCTCTTATTTCCATGTATTTATTATCATTTGCACTGCAATCCATTTTCTTGGTATTTCCATTATAAGATCTTAAGGCATTATGATAAATATCCATTAAATACCATCGATTAGTACCTTTTCTTGCTCTCTTGGCATATTCATTGCATCGTTTTATTTTTTTCTCTGAACAAACTCCTGAGAACTTAACCTTTAAGTGAAGAGCTCCAAAGAAAGCTGCAAAATTTGTTGAAGTCTTAAGATACTTCTTAACTGTATCTCTCCATACTTTTGTTTTAACATTCTTTAATTGATCCAGAGTTCTTAGTGCTGGGAAATTACTATCTATGCCACTAAGTCTAGAGGAAATACGTTCATAATATTTTCTCCATGTAGAAATAACATTTTTATCTATATCCTTGTCATGCAAAACACCAAGTTGCTCTAAGTTTTCTTTAATACCATCTTGGACAAATTGAGTAAGGCCTGTACCTCCAGAGTTTTGATTCGTTATTTCAAATAATGATTCATGCTCAATTAATGATAGCAAGAAGGTTCTATCAACCTTCATCACCTCTGAAGCTAAAACAATACTTTTAGTTATTCTTAATGCTCGTTTACTAATTTTATCTTCTGATTCTACTTTTAAATATTTCAAGTTAGCAAAGTTTGAACTACTCTTTGATGCTCTATATTTCTTTATTAATTTTTCAGAGTTTTCATCATAAATATAATCTTTGTAAATATTCACACAGTTATTGTATAAATATCGCTTCCCATCTTTATCTACTTTTCTATAATCCCAATCTCTTCTTTTACAAAAACCTTTATCACGCCAATTAAGCATTTTCTTCTTTATATATGAATAAATTTGTTGCTTATTGTGCTTCGTAAATCTTAAGTCTAGCTCGATTAACTCTTCAGGGACTTGGGTTCCAAGAGTTCCAGCAAATACTGTAAAAGAAAAACAAATTAAAAGTATAGTTCTTTTCATCGCCGCTACAATACCTCGAAAAGCTTTCAAGAGCAGCCTAATTTGAATATTTTTCAAATCTGAATCAAAGTGTCTATATTTTGAACACTATAATGAAATATAATAAGAATTCTTAGCAATTGAGCTTAAATTTGATTTAACTTGAAGATAATCTTCATATTTATCTGAAAGAAACTCTACGGCTTTAGAAGATACAGAAACAACCTTCTTAGCATAGCAATACTTTTCTTGAAGCTGAGAGTTTGGTAAAGAAAATCCTGAACAGTTCTTAATTGGTGTTGTATCTCCGTTATAGGAAATCAAAGCTTGTTCATAAATCTCCTTAGCAAAAGCTGTAGATGCTCTATGGCCTGTACGACTCGCTTGAAACTCCTCTAGACAAACATCTGTTTTACAATTTTTAGCAATCAGTGCCTTCATAAAAATTGCTCCAAATACAATCGATAATGCAGGATTACTAATTAACATTTTCTTTATTCCAGTCTTAGTATTTGACCAAGTTGAAGAAGGATATTTAGAAAAACTACTTATACTTGGTAATTTATACTTAGAGATGAGATTCTGATTAACTCTATTATAATAACGTCTAAATACTTCCACTGCTTTTTTATCTGCTTGATTTGGAATGACTCCTAATTGATGTAATACTTCAGCGATTCCCCACTTAGTCATCTGGGTAAGTCCCACTGCCCCTGTTGGAGAAATTGCATTGGCCCTAAAAAAAGATTCTCTTTCAATTAAACCAAGTAATAAAAGTTTTTCAATTTTAAAATCTCGACAGATGACTTCCAGAAGATAAGAAACTTCTTTAGCACTATTTTTCAAATCTTTTTGAGAAAGAGAAGAAAGGTAATCTGGATTTTCTTCTTCGATAATTTTTTGAAACCTATGCTCAATATAATTAAAAAATAAAAAATCATCAGATTGAAAATTTCCTGATGAAAAGTCTTGATTAACATTTTTAATATTTTGCAATCCAAGCAATGAAGCATGAGTTGAGTAAGAAAATATAATCACCGAGATGAGAAATTTCATACTAAATTCTAGCAAAAAAATTTACTTTTTGTCTTTGAAGGCAAAGCCAGCATAAATAAAATAGCTACAAGGAACAAAAATAAGTGTCAGAGTAGTTGAAAATATAAGTCCATAAGCAAAAGCTAAGGCCATAGGCTTTAAAAACGGATCTCCTCCAGGCATATGCGCAATTGGGAGCAATCCTGCAACTGTCGTAAAAGTCGTTAAAATTACCGGTCTAAAGCGAGAAAGACACGCTTCTACTACTGCATTTTTAAGCTTTTTTCCCTGATCTCGAATTTTAATATTAATATAATTTACTAATACAATTGAGTCATTTACAACAACTCCAATAAGTCCAATAACCCCCATAATTGCCATGAAGCCAAGTGGTAAATCTAAGAGCCAAAAAACTCCTACAACACCAATTAACCCAAATGGAATTGAAGACATAATAATAAATGGTTGTATTAGACTGCCGAACATTCCCACTAAAATTATATAAATTAAGGAAAGAGAAATCACTGCAGACTTTGCCATTCTGAAATAAGTTTCTTTAGTTTCTTTAAACTCACCTTCTAAATTATAGGCCACACCTTCAATTTTTTTATCACTCCAAAGCTTTTTTAACTTCTGGCCAATAATCCCATTAACTTTAATGGCTGTAGTTTTTGAGCTATCAATATCTCCATAAACTGAAATCACTCTTTTTTTATTTTTCCTTCTTATGACATAAGGAGCTTCAACTTCTTTAATTTCTGCGATTCTTGATAACTTAATTCTTCGTCCCATTTGATTAGGAACATAGAGCTTTGAGAGTATTTCTTTATCTGTTCTTGATTTTTGATTCAACCTAACAACAACTTCTATATCTTCATCAGATCTTCTTATTTCTGTTAGCTTTATTCCTTCTAAAGCTCTTCTCAACTCAATGGCCAAAGACGTATTCGTTACCCCTAGTCTTCTGGCTTCATTCTCATTAATGTTTATTAATAATTGCTTATTACCCACTTCATAATCTTTATTAGTAGAAACAACTCCTTCTAATCCATTAATTATTTCAAGTACTTCATCAGCTGACTTTACTAAAAGATCTAAATCATCTCCTGAGATCACAACATCGATAGCAGGCTTTTTGGGCTTGCCTGTTTCTACTCTCTCTATCGTTGTTATAAAATTGGGTAATAATCCATCGGTAGCTTTTTTCATTGATTGAATAATTTGATCTAGAGATCTTTCTCTTAAATCTTCAGTCACTAAATAGACAAAAATCATTCCATACTGATCACCTGTTCTATTTGTTCCTTCTTCAGAGAACTGAGAGCCAATCATACTTCTCATGCTCTCAAGTTCGTGCTTTGGTATTGTATCTAAAAGAACTTTTTCTGCTTTTGCTATCGCATTCGCTGTCGATTCAAAAGAAGTTCCAACTTCTCCTTTTACTTTATAAAACACAAGTCTCACGTCATCATCAGGGAAAAGCTCTTTTTCGACATCAAAAATAAAAAGGGCCATTGCTCCAGCAAAAAGAGCAACAAAGAATAAGACTGTTAAGTACTTAATATTCAAAGCAGAAGAAATGATTTTCTGATAAACATTCAACAAAGGTTGATACCATCTGTTTTTTTCAACTCCACCTTTTTTAACTTTTACAAAATCAGCTAAATGACTTGGTAAGATGAAAAAACATTCAAGCCAAGAAGCAATTAAACAAATAAGAACCACGGCTGGAACTGACCATAAAAATTTCCCCCAAATTCCTCCGAGAAGCATTAATGATCCAAATGCAACAATTGTTGTAAGAATTGTTGCGGTAACTGGTGCTAGAGTTTCTTTAGCTGCAATTATTGCAGCTTCTCTTGGCTCGAAACCAGCTTCTAGTTTTTGATAGAAGTTTTCAGCGACAATAATAGAGTCATCTACCAACATACCTAGAACTAAAATCAATCCAAACATACTCATTAGGTTTAAACTTATGCCAAAATATTGCATAACAATAAATGAAACCATGAAAGCAAGAGGTGCTCCCATTGAAGCGAGAAATGAAACTCTAAAATTTAAAAAGAAAAGCATACATATGAACACAAGAAAAATTCCGAGTATGCCATTTTCAGCTAAAATCGAAAGTCGTCTTTTAACATAAAATGCTTGCTCATCTACTATTTCAAATTTAAGTGGCACTCCAACTTTTTGTAAGTTTGCTACTTCTACTTCAATTAAATCTTTCGTTATTTGGGTAGTTTTTAATAAATCTGATTTTTGCTTGGCCACTAAATCAAGAGTTATAGCATCTTCGCCTCTAACTCTCTCAGAAATAGTTTCATCTTTAAATGCTAATATTACGTCTGCTACTTGAGAGACTTTTAATGACTTACCTGAAGTATTTGATCTAATTACAATTTCTTTAATATCATCGATGCTTTTAAAATCATTAAAGGTTCGCACCATTAAGTTTTTATTATTAGTTTTAATTTTTCCAGCTGATAAGTTAATATTTCTATCCTGAATAGCAGCTGAAAGTTCTGCTAAACTTAAATCATAATCTTGTAATTTATCTGGATCTGCTTCAATAAAATAAACATAATCTCTAGCTCCTGAAATACTCACTCTTGAAACACCATCAATTGCTTCAATTTTATCTCTTAGGTACTTTGCCTGCTTTTTAAGTTCTCTTTCTTCTAAACCTGTAAGAGCAACCTTCATCATTGGTTGGTTTTTACTTTCAATTTTTTGTATAGAAGGAGATTCTACATCACCTGGAAAATCTGCTATTTGATCAATTCCATTTCTAATTTCTTGTAGAATTTCATCCACATCATAAGCAGGATCAATAGAGACTACTCCAAGCGAATAACCAGAACCACTCATTATATTTAAGTCTTCTACCCCTGAAACTTCTTTGATTTTTCTTTCAATAGGAATAGAAACTAAAGTTTCTACATCTTCAGCAGTTGATCCCGGATAGGCAGTTCTGATCATGATTCTTTCAAAATCAACATTAGGAAACATTTCTTTGTTTAACTGAATCATGGAAATAGTTCCAACGACAACAATCAACAAAGTGATTAGATTGACTAGAACTGACTTTGAAACAAAGTATTCTATTAATTTATTCACGAAACTCCTCAATAAATTGATCAAACTTCCCTGCTGTAAAATAGGAATTCGCCACTAATTGATAATAGTTTTTAATATATTGCAAATTAGTAATCTCTGTTTGAGTAATACTATCTTCACTGATTAAAACCTGATCAATTTCTATTTGACCTTTTTCATATCTACGGGATTGTTCTCTTAAAACACTCTTAGCTATTCTTAATTTCTTCTCACTCATCAAAATATTTTTTTCTAAATTTTTCAAAGACAGGCTTAACTTATTTTGATTACCTGAAAGCGTGCTCGAAAGTTTTTTAAATCGAATTTTCTCGATCTCTGCTTGAAGTCTTTTATTTTGAGCTTCAAGACTCTTAGGGTTTTCCCCAAGAGGATAAACAACGTTTAAAGAGACCGCTTTATTATCAAAGGTGGTATCAGAAAAAGAATCACCTAAAGCTTCATTAAACTTTGGATCAACCCCACTTCTAGAAAATTCCGCATTAAGCTTTATCTCTATACCATCTTGAGATTTCGCCTGCCTAGATTCAAGTTCTGCAATTGCAATGTTTTGTTTTAATAATCTCTGATCTATCGTTTCTGATTTCTCCAGGTTCTCAGTATTAAATGATTTAAACGATAAACCATCTTGAATATCAGAACTTTTCACTTTCCTAACGATTAGAGTTGATAAAGAACTTAAATAATCTTCAAACTGTAATTGATAAGTTTGTACATTCTCTTCAGCAGCAACATAAGAAGAGTCTGATTGTAATTTATCTACTTTAACTGCAAGCCCATCGTTATAACGATTTCTTGCAAGACGTTTTCTTTTTGAAGCTCTCGATAAAGCATTTCTACCAAGATTAAGCATTGATTTTTGAAACTTTGCATTTAAATACGTATTAAATAGTTCTAGTAATCCATCATTTGAAATCTTTCCAGTTTGAATTTTAGAAATCGCTGATCTTTCATTTAAAATTTTCTTATTAAGTTTATATTGTTTTCCAAGAAAATTTCCCCATAAATCTTTTGAAAATTTAATCTTATTTGAAAAGACATTTGCCTTTGTTCCTCCAAAACCACCAATTAGTAATGGGTTTTGATTAGAAATATCTTCAATATTAAACCCTGAAGTAAACTGAAAATCTCCGCCCCACCAAAACTTCTTACCAAGAGTTGCATTAAAATAATTAGTACTTGTATCAGCTTGAAAAGCAGAATAACCAGCAGGTCTTCCATCCAGATGCCCCACGTTTGCGCTTAAGTATAATTGATTGCTGCTTTCCAAGATTTTCTCAGAATTATTCATCTGCTGATCTACTAATTTTTGTATTTCTAAATCTTGATTATTCTTAAGATAATCGATTTTTAAATCATGAAATTTTGGATAAGAAATACTGGAATAAAGAAGAATAAGAATAAAAATTTTCATTGGAGTAATCTTAACAAAATCAAGTGTTTGTGCCCAGAAGAGAGCTTGAAGATTAACGGATTTTCAGCTAAATAAATACTACCGAGAAAAAGGTGGTATCGCGAAGTTTCTTCGAGGAAAGTCCGGACACCATAGAGCATTGTAGCGGGTAACACCCGTCCATCGTGAGATGAGGACCAGTGCAACAGAAAGTATGTACAGTTCGGCTGTAGTGAAACCAGGTAAACTCTACGAGGTGCAAGTCCATGTAGGCCA
>JAHDBN010000003.1 GCA_020630335.1 Bacteriovoracaceae bacterium | reverse complement strand
CTACAACTACTACAACTACTACTACTACTACTACTACTACTACTACTACTACTACTGTTCCAATACCTATTAATTCTTGCTTATGTGACAACAATTCGAATGTAATTCCAATAAATACATCTAAAGTTCTATTAATTAATGATCAAAATTTAATAAATCAGTTAAATACTGAATTTGGATTTCATCATATTCTTAATAACATGACGGCTCCGGGACAAAACTTTCACACGTTTAACTCGATATTTTTACAAGGAATGATGTTAAATAATATTCCTGCAGGACAGGCACTTCCAGGAGAGCCTAATGATTTAAGATCTAGAAATGGAAGTTTTTCTTTTATTCATAATGAATGGCCTAAAGTATCAGGACTGTATTCTTCTGTAGCTAGTCCTTTTAAACTTGTATCTGTTGTTTATAGACCAGATCTTTTTTCTACAGACAGTTTAAATAATCCAATTGATGGAGGAGAATTCAGATTTATTTTTAAATTTGATCCGGCCATCGTACCCTTAAATGCCATACAACAAAATCATATCATTTTCGAATTCAAGCTACCTTTAGAGCAAGCTACTTTGTTTGGAAATTCAATAGGTGCTTTTTCTAGAGATGATTGGGCAAGAGAAATTGCTGAACTTAATTGTAAGACTGGTCTTACTTATCAAAATGCTCTCAGAGATATTATGAGAAGAGTTGCCTTCGCTGACTACCCTAGCTCAAACTGGCAGAATGGCTCTGCTCTAGGACAATTAAGAGTAAATGACTTCTTACAACAACCTTGGTCATTATTTGAGTATCGATTAGCTGGCAATGGTTTATTACAAAGACACAGAATGCCTAAAACTCCAAAAGATAACTACTCTGATGATCCCTTAGCATTTATTTTTAATAATAATGGAATTGTTCCATTTCCTACAGGATCAAGTGAAATTGTAAATTTTTTCTTATCAAATTTTAATACTATTAAAAATCCAGGATTAACCTATGATCTTCAAGATAAAAACAAGGCATGGCAAGCAGACTATCAATTACAAACAAGTTGGGGAGAATTATTAAAAAATAATTCAACTATTAACTCTGCTGGATTAAACCCTTTTGAGAGAACATTTTCAAAATATCGATTCTCTCTAAATACATGTCAATCATGCCATTCAGGAACATATGCAACTCATCCATCTTACAATCCATCTCTCGGAGCTACTGGCTCAGCTTTAGGAATGGGTGTTATTGATTTTAGTACTATTACAACACCGAATAACTTTTTACATGTAGATGCAAATGGAAATCCAAGTCCTTTCTTACAAGAAGATTTATTAAATAGAAAAGAAGAATTAGAAACTTTAATAGGAGTTAATGAATGTATCTCAAATTAATGGCCTTATTTATCATTTCAATTTTTTCTTTTTCTCAAGACTTGGAAAAAACAGAGAGTAAAAAATCTGCTCAAGAAAGATACGAAAAAAATCAGGCTAAACGTCAAAAAACAAATAAGAAATCTGTTTTTTTATTATGCGAAAAAAATGTTGAGAGAATAAAAGAATCTAATTGTAAGACTCACACTCTTTCAGCTCTAAAGGCCAAAAGAATTCTAACTGTTGATAACTTAGATCTAGATTGCAAAGGTAGCTTGATTAAAGCTGTGATTGGATATAAGGAGTGCCTGAAAGATTCTTTTGGACGCTCAAACATCGATGTTTTGGAAGCAAAATCATCTTTATACGACATTCTTAACTCTAGAAGTTTTGGACTGACAGATCCTTCTAGAGATCACTAATTATCTCCTATAATCTATTAGCTTAAGTTATCTTACTCTCCTGCCGATATAATCAGTATGAAAAATAAAACTTTAAAATGCGGTGATTTCTTATTTAAACAAGGACAAGTCAGTACAGAAATGTTTTACATTGAAAAAGGCAAAGTCGCGATACTTTGCAAGGATTCAAAAGATCAAAATGTTCCTGTTACTACAGTCGAGGCAGGAAACTTCATTGGTGAATTTGCTTTCTTTGATCAACTAGAGCGTACTGCTTCAGTGATGGCACTAGAAGAAGTTAGTCTTAAAGTTATTGACCAGTCTCATATTGATGAGTTTGGTGCCAATGCGAGATTTGTTATTCGTAAGCTTATTGAGAAGATGAAGAGTATGAATCAGCAGATTGCGGAGACTGAGGAAGAGAGGAGATTGCGGGAGAGGATGAAGAGAGCTGCTTGATACTTTCTCTATGCAGCTTTTTTTATATCATCTGTATTATGATTACATGATTCACAAACAAGTTCATATTTACCATGTTTGGAAGCTTTAAGTATTAATTCATTACCACATTCACATATAATTTCGTTGTTAACTTTCCTAATATTGTTTTTATTAGATAAGAAAGAAAAACTAGAAACTTCAATCATTTTCTCAAACCCTTTACATAATACTTTTGTGGAATCTACTTCCTGAAGATCTAATTTTTTAATAAAAAACTCTTTATCTACTATTGAATCACTTGAAACAATAAGGCCATTAATAGGAGCATGTCCGTTTATTCTGTGTGCTAAATTTACACTTTTCCCTAAAGCCGTAAAGCTTTTAACTCTTCCTCTTCCGATGAATCCATAAATAGCTTCACCCGTATGAATAGAATATCTTAGTTGCATTGGTCCACCCCAATGAGCTGATAGAATTATATTGTTTTCCTCTATACGTGCATTTATTTCAATACATGCTTGAAAACATTTCTCAAGATGATTCTCATATTTAACAGGAGCATTACTTAGCGCCATCACTCCATCTCCAGTAAATTTATCTACAGTAATATCGTATTCTAATAATGTGTTTGCAATAATATCAAAAGTTCGTTCAATTGCGACATATGCAGATTTTGATTCAAGCTCGTAAAGTTTCTTTGTAGAATCAACGACATCAATAACTAAAACGGAGATAATATCGCTTTCAAACTCTTCTGTATTTAAAGTTCCTTCTTTAAACATTTTTGAAATCTGGGGGCTAAATTGACTGTTGAGAAGCTCAGTACTTGCAAGCTCTTTAGCCTTAGACCGAATAATTTGATCCCGTCTTATTCTTTCATAACGTAGTTTATACTTATCTTGAAAGCCTTTTTTTCGAACTACCGCAACTGATCTGCTTCCGATTATATTCACAATACAACTCGTAATCAAAAAAGAACTACTGATTATTAAAAAAGTATAATTTTCTTGGTAAAAATCGAAGTGTAAAAAAAGAACTAAGCCATAAGCTACTAAAGTTCCAATACTTGCAACGAATATTTGCCTGTCAACATTTACAAAAACTGCAGTCATTCCTGAACTAACAACAATCAAACCTGCAAAATACATTTTTAACTTTTCAGGAAAATAGTACATTGATAAGCAAATAAAGGCATTGTAAGAAAAAAACAACAAGCATGGTATAACATTATAAAGTCTAGCAATCACATTTCTTTTTATCTTTGAAACTAATATTAACCCAATAGAAACAAGAGTTATGATTCCCCTACCAATAAAAAAAGGGGAAAATGCACCTGTTAAGTAATAATCAACAAACACAAAAAGAAAAAAAATAGGCACAGCATAATGCAAGAAAGTATTATGAAGCTGTCCTAATACTTCTCGGCGGAGAGCAAGCTTATACTGCCTTTCAAACTTTCTGTTCATTTCATTCACTTAAAGCCTTTAAATTAATTATTCCTTTTTTATAATTGTCATATAAACGATTACATTATTGGGATCATGTTGGAGTTTAACTTCTGCTCCTTCTGGAGCGATTACTTTCATCTCGTCATCACTTTTGTGCAACAAAAACCAATCCAGCATCAAATCAAGAAACACCTTTTCAGGGTTTTTAGAAGAGAAATTCCCAATAATTAACCTTCCTCCGGGCTTAAGAGATTTAAAAAGTTCTCTTGTTAATAACTTTGATAGTTTTACATCAAGATAATCATACAACCCTGCAGAGTAAATCAAATCATACTCATTAATAGGCAACGATTCTATTTTCCCCATTGCAAGATGAATAACGTTATGATTTATTAACCTTAATGGAGCAAAAGTATCTTTTTTGATCATTTTTTCATATATCTTAGATTGAGCATACTTCAAGGCAAACTTATCTAAATCTAATAAATCGAATTCAAACTTATTAATCATATGTTTATCTTCTCGGTCTACAAAATCCTGAATTTCTTTAGCTGGGCCACAAGCCACACTTAAGCTTTTTATTTTCTCTTGTTTTGGTAAGGATTTATAACGTTCAGAAAAAATTCCAGCTAATAATTCCCTTCGATAACGTACTGATTCACCACATCTAGATTCAACGAGAGCACTATTCATAAGATTATCGAACAAGGTTCCTGAATCAATTTTCTTGCGATAAATTTGATTCATCATTTCATAATCACCTGCATACCCCAGAGGTTTAGTTACAGCTCGCTTTCCAATCCCAACTTTAGCAAAGTATGGAGTAACCATATCTTGAGCATATTTTAAGTAAAATGATTTCTCATCCATGTCAGGATGAGATTGAAATTTGCAAAACTCATCATTGACATTTTTTAAAAACTTCTTAAATTTCTCATTAAAATTTTCTTTGAATTTCTGAAGATACTTTGTACGAACTTCATAATCCAGTGTCTCTATATTTTTTTCTATAGAATCTACTTCTTTTTTCACTGTTTTTAAGTAATAATGAAACTCATCAATCTCCTTAACAAACTGATGATCTAGTTTTTTTCTTTTTTCAATCGAGCCCTCCGATTTTCGAAACAATTTTTGCATAGCTAACAATGCTTGAATTTCATCTAATTCCAAAAAATGACTCAATTTACAACCAATAACATAATATTCGTCTATTGCTCTTAAGTGTGTCATCTCAGCTTTTTCGTTGTAAACGATAGACTCATCTACTCTAATCTGTAGATTAATTCTTTTACCCGATTTAAAAAAATCAACGTTAGAAGTTTTGATTGCAACACCAAATTTAGAATAATTAAAAACATTGAATTCAGTGTTGTTAATTAAAACCTTTAAAAGATTCACATCACTAGTCAATCGATTTTGCCTGATAGTCTTTGGTCTTTCTTTGCTTCTAATCAAAGTTAGAGTTCGATCTTCTTTCTTCAATTTGAAATTATCCATTAATACTCCTTTAAATTAACTTGTTGTTCAGATCGGCTAAATAAAAATATACTTAAATTCTTTATAATTAGGTTGTACCCAAAGATTTTATTCTTATTGCTCAACTCAAACATAATCGAGTAGGATGACAATTAAACTAAAGGACCATATATGAAATTCTTTTTAACATTATTACTCATAACTACATCTCCAATAATCCAAGCCCAAACCCACAACGTCGTCGGTGGAGAAAAATCAAGCACCACAAACTACCCGTGGAGCGTCTCTCTCGGTCAAGATTTAAGAAGTATAAATAAAGGAATTTCACACTTTTGTGGTGGATCAATTATCTCGAAACGTTTTATTCTCACAGCTGCTCATTGCGCTATAAGTTTAACAGATAAAAATCCCAAATTTCCTATCTCAATTAGAGCTGGCGGTGACGGAGAAAGAAAAAACTTAATTTCTCTAGGTTCACATGAAGAAGTATTTCTACATGACTTTGATATGAATAAGGCCCTCGGCCATGACATCGCTCTTATAAAACTTTCAAAACCAATTAAATTTGGAAGAAATATAAAACCAATTTTTCTTCCCAACCCACGTAAGAAAATTCATCAGTTGATCTCTTCAAATCCTAAAAAAATCTCTTATGCTGCTTGGGGAAATACAAAATGGCTCGGAAACTATAAGGCCAGTGATGTCCTGAATGAGCTAGAACTTTACACTTTACCTTTAAAGGGAAGTAAATTTTGGGAAAGAAAAAGACATAGAGAGTTATACTTCACTACCAATTATGGAGATTGGGCATGGAATTATTTTAATAGTGGAGAATATATTCCTTACTCTACTCTCAAAGAAAAACAAGGTTTTGGTGGAGGAGATAGCGGAAGTGGCATCGTAAAAAAATTCACAAAGCATTATTATATCTATAACAAGCTTGCTCCCCTTTCATGGATAAACTATAAAAAGAAACCTGTACTACTTGGATTAGTAAACGCAGGAACAGGCGCAACTGATCCTGATGATCCTAAGAAACTTATTGAAGGGGCTTTCTTAGGAGCTAATATCCACTCCTATATGAAGTGGATATTAAAAACAATTCGCAATAATTCCCACTAATAAACTGGAAAACTTTTAACTTTCACATCAACCTTATAATTAGAATCAGGTAATTCGATAGCAATGCTTCCAGGATTTCCATAAACTGCAAATGATGCTTTCTCAGTAATAGTAACTATCATTTTACAAGTAATCGGAAAACCAATTGCAACAGGCTCTTTTAAAGTTTTTCCTATAACATAAAGTTCAAACTCTTCAGACTTCAAGACTGACAACTTAATTGTTTTATCTGAGCAACCAGACGTCATGTAAGATCTAGAAACTGTTACAATTGGGAGTTTGGTGTAATTTCTAACTTCTGGAATATCAACTTCAATAATCTCAGCAAAACTAAATGAACTTAAGATAGCTAATAATAAAAACACTTTCTTCATAATTTTCTCCTTTGGGTTTATGAATTCAAATTTCACGGACACAATCTACTACTTTCAAGGCCTTTGCAATTTAAATAATTTAAATAAAATATTTAGTAGAGTTTAATAAATGTTTATCCTGACGCGTTTCGACAATAAAGCTCATTATTGCTAAGCTATAGCTCTTAAAAGGATAATTTATGAGTGAATTCGCACAAGAAGTCATTGAACAGATTAAAAAGTATTGTGAAGACAAAATCCAACCTCATATCGAACATGATGACGAGGAAGGTATTTTTAAAAAAGAGATTTATCAAGGATTTGGAAGTCTCGGATTAACAGGTCTTACCTTGCCAGAAAAGTTTGGTGGAGCGGACCTAGACTATCAAACTTTTTGTCCTATCCTGGCTGCTATCGCTGGATATTCAGTTTCTTACTCAGTTACTTTATCTGTTTCTGTGATGGCCCAATCAATTATTAACGAATTTGGAAATGAAGAGCAAAAACAAAAATATCTTCCCGAGCTTACCTCTGGTTCTGAGATAGCAGGATTTGCACTCTCAGAATCACACTCTGGCTCTGATGCTGCTGCTTTGAAAACAACTGCTAAGAAGGTAGATGGCGGATATATTCTTAATGGATCTAAAATGTGGATCACCTCCGGAGGTATTGCTAAAACTTATATCGTGATGGCCAGAACTGGTGAAAAAGGAGCGAAAGGAATATCAGCATTCATAGTGCAAGATAAAACTCAAGGTTTTAGCTATGGAAAAAAAGAAAAGAAAATGGGTTGGAAAGTAAGTCCAACAAGAGAGTTACTTTTTGAAAACTGTTTTATTCCTGAAGAAAACTTGTTGGCCCAAGAAGGTAAAGGATTTAATATTGCTCTCGCTGCTCTAAACAGAGGCCGAGTAACTATTGGTGCCGTTGCTTTAGGTCTTGCAGATAAAGCCTTAGAAACTGCTATTAAGTATTCTTTGGAAAGAAAACAATTCAACCAATCAATTTTTGATTTTCAAGGCCTACAATTCATGATGGCTGATTGTGCTACTGAAATCGAAGCGAGTCGATATCTTGTACGAGAAGCTGCTAAGAATTTTGATGAAGGAAAAATTAATAGAAAGCTCGCAGCCATGGCAAAACTGAAAGCAACAGACACAGCCATGAAAGTCACTACTGATGCTGTTCAAATTCTTGGTGGTGTTGGTTATACAAGTGAGTACCCTACCGAACGATATATGAGAGATGCGAAAGTTCTTCAAATTGTAGAAGGAACAAATCAAATTCAAAAAGTTATTATTGGAAGAGAATTAAAAAGAGAGAACACATAATGCAAATTCAATTTTCAAGCCTCATCCCTGAAGTTGCTAATTCAAGAATCGAAGAACAAAAATCTTTTTTAAAAGAATTTATCTCATCGAATTCGAGATCAGATTTCTTAAGAGATGTTCACCAAGATCGATTTGCTCATATTTTAAAAGAAAAATTTCAGGATAAAAAATACTTTGTGCATGTTGGATTTGGAGGAAGCTCGCTAGGCACAGAAGCTATAATTGATGCTCTTGATGATCAACAAAATATTAAATATCACTTTTTTAATAATATTGATGCTGATCATATTCAATCTATTCTTGATGAGATTGATATAAAAGAAACTCTTTTTTATGTCGTTTCTAAGTCAGGTGGGACTCATGAAACTCTAGTTCTTATTTCGCTAATAGATAAGTTACTTAAAAAAGAATTAGGAGAAAAATATCAGAGAAAAAACTATTTAGCGGCTTGTACTGAAGATGAAAGTTTTCTTAGTGAGCTCGCTCAAAAATGGGATATCCCTACTTTAAAATTTCCAGAAACCTTAGGTGGTCGTTTTTCTGTTTTAAGTAATGTCAGTTATTTTCCCTTAGCATTTTCTAATATCTCTGAAGAAAATTTTAAATTCGCTCAAGAGAATTTTTTAAAAGATTTAGAATTTGAAAAAGGTGATCAGCTAGCAAAACTTAGTATTGCACTATTTGATCTTTATCAAAAAGGTTTTAATCAAACAGTTATCATGCCCTACTCTAGTAAATTAAGATCTTTTTCTGATTGGTTTGTGCAGCTATGGGCCGAAAGCCTTGGCAAAGATGGTTTTGGATTTTCTCCTTTAGTTTGCTATGGGTCGACAGGACAACATTCCCAGCTTCAATTATTCATGCAAGGCCCCAAAAATAAGTTCATGATTTTTTTAGAAGTTGAAAATTCAAAATCAGATTTCAGTATTAGTGATAACCTTGGCAATACTAAACTAAACAACTCAACCAAGATCTCTGTTCAGACGATTATTAATGCTCATCTAGCAGGAACTAGAAACGCACTTACCCAAGAAGGTGTTCCTAATATTACTTTAAAGCTTCCAATATTAGATGAATCTAACCTTTGTGAGCTCTTTTTATTTTTTCAAGTACTAACAGTTTTAACTGGAAACCTTGCCAAGCTTGATACTTTTAATCAGCCAGGCGTAGAGTTAAGTAAGAAGCTTTGTTTAGAAGAACTCAAGAAAATAAATGGATAGATAACTTCTACCTATTTTATAAATCTTCATACTGAGATAAAATAATTCTAATGACTGATGATAACTCAACGGTACTTATTACCGATATTCACCAAGCTCTAAGTACAACTGATGAGGAAGCAAAAAAGAAGCTTGCTTGCTTAGTAGTTGTTGGTGGAGAACTTAATGGTACTATCTTTGATTTACCAGAAGGTATACTCACCTTTGGGAGAAATCCTGAGAATACAATCACTCTTGAATTTGCAGGTATATCAAGAGCACATTTTCAAATTCAAACTAAAGATATTAATAAACTACAAGCAGTGAGCACTATTAAAGATTTAGGTTCTAGTAATGGAACCTTTATTAATAACCAGCAAGTTATTGATCCTAGAATTTTAAAAAAAGGTGATATGGTAAAAGTTGGAACCATGGCCTTTAAATTTATTCCTAAAGGAGATAGTGAGAGACTTGCTTATGATAAATTACATGAAGAAGCGAACACTGATGGCCTTACGAAATGTTTTAATAAAATGTATTTCAATAATGCATGTAATGTAGAGGTGAATAAATCAAAAGCTACTGGTGAGCCATTGAGTTTATTAGTCTTCGATCTCGATCACTTTAAAAAACTTAACGATACTTACGGACATGATGCTGGCGATTATGTCTTAAAAGAAGTTGCTCATATTATTAGGCTACATGGAATTCGAGATAGAGATGTGTTTGCTCGTTATGGTGGAGAAGAATTTGTTATCTTATTACCTAAAACTAATCTTAAGCAGGCTTTTGAAATAGCAGAAAGAATTAGAAAAATGATGGAAAATCATGATTTTCGTTATGAAAATAAGAAGCTTCCTGTAACTGCTTCTGTTGGTGTTGCTGACTACAGAAATGGAGTTGATTCTGGTACTGAATTGTTTAAAAGAGCCGACTCTGCAGTTTATTTATCTAAAAATGCTGGTAGAAACCAGGTCAGTTTTTATAAGAGTAATGCCTAGAATCATTTCTTTTCTTAATCTTTGAAAATACCAAGCTCTTTGAATATAATCATCTCATGAATATACGCCCTATTCGCCTTCTAGAAGAAAGTGTGATTAATCAAATAAAGGCCGGCGAAGTCATTGATTCTCCCGCCGGAATTATTAAAGAACTTATTGAGAATGCTATTGATGCAGGGGCAGATGAAATTGATATTCGTTTATTTGAAAATGGTATTGATCAGATCAATATTAAAGATAATGGACATGGAATAAGATTTGAAGATCTTCCACTTGCTTTTTCTAGACATGCGACGAGTAAGCTAAACACATTTCAAGATTTATACAAAATGCACACTCTAGGTTTTAGAGGAGAAGCACTTGCCAGTCTTTCAAGTGTCTCAGAAATAAAGTGTATAACGACGACTTCAAAAGAGAGCTCTCAATTTCACATAAAAGGTGAATTAGTCTTGGGACATGAGTTACTAAGTAACAAATTATCAAGTACTGGAACTCAATTAATTATAAAAAATCTTTTTTATAATACTCCAGTTCGTATGAAGTTTTTAAATTCAAAGTCAAAGCAAAAAAATGAAATTCTAAAAATACTTTATGCTTATATGATCTCAAATCCTAAGATCTCTTTTAGTTTAAAGTTTGATAATAAAGAAAAACTAAGCTTCCCTACTAAAAATATTCAAGATAGATTTCTTTCAATCTGCAAGCTAGCAAAAAATGAATCTGAAGTTCTAGAGCATGAATATGAACAAATAAATATGAAGCTTATCATTGGAAAGGTTGAGAAATCTAGGCCAAGACAAATGATTATAGTTAATGGAAGATTTATACTAGATGATAAGATTAGAAATACAATAAATTATACGTTCTTAAATGCTCATAAGAGTAAAAATATTGATTGGGCCCTTATCTTAGACTTACCACCTAATCATATGGATATAAATGTTCATCCTAAAAAAACAACCTTACTTCTTTATCAACAATCAACTCTTCTTTCGATGATTTCCTCTGCCTTAAAAAGTTATTTCTCATCGATTTCTAAACATGAAGTCAGTACTGAGATAGAGTTTAATAACACTCAGATGACTAAAGAAGTAAATCTCTATTCTCCAACTCAAAGCACATTGTTTTCTGATAAAACTAATAACGAAAATCAAAAAAGTCATCTTCATACATTTGATCAAACTCTTGGTTATCAAGTAAAATTTTCATGGCCAAACAATCAATTATTCTTGCTTCAAAAAGATGAGGAAGTTTTCATCTTAAAAAAGATTGAACTTACTTCTTTTATTATAAAATCACTAAATGAAGTGAATGAAAGGATACCACTTTTGGTATCTGAGCCTATACATGAAAAAATCAGTCATGAGACTGCTAAGCTTTTAAAAATTGAAATCGAATACTTAGATGATGACACTTTAATTAAATCCATACCTGAAGTACTAAGCTTTTTTGATTTTAAATCTTTACTCTCCTCTCTAGATTTGAATCCAAATCTAGAACAATCACTTAATGATCTCACTATCCAATCTCATGAAATACAGTACTTTTTAAATAACTTTTCAGACAAAGTTTCATTGATCTCTCTTAAAAGTAATTTCACTGATAATCTGCTAAACATTAAATGAAACGCCCAATCATTATTATTTCAGGGCCTACATCTTCAGGGAAAACAGGATTAAGTATTCATTTAGCTAAAAAGCATCAAGCAGAGATTATAAATTTTGATTCTTTATTATTCTATCAAGGACTTGATATAGGAACAGCTAAACCAAGTAGTCTTGAAATGGATAATATACCACATCACTTTGTTTCTTTTAGATCTCCCGCAAATCCTCTGAATGCTCATTCTTTTATAGAGCTTGCAATTCCTAAAATTAATGAGTTATTAGATAACTCGAAGACTGTTATCTTAGTTGGAGGTAGCGGTTTTTACTTGCAAGCAATCATTAAGGGAATGTATCAATCAAAAAAAACAGACCCTAAGATTTTAAAAAGATCTGAAAACTTGTATGAAACAGAAGGTATTGCTTCTTTTTTAACTATCTTAAAAGAAAATGATATTGAAAGCTATGAAAGATACCATGCAAACGATCATTATAGAATAAGAAGAGCTGTAGAATATTTCTGGTTAACTGGTTTGAAATTTAGCCAAGCGAGATCTTTAAAAGACAAAGAAAATCAAAACCAAGAAAACTGGAACTCTGAAAAATTCAATTGGGATCTCTTACACCTACATCTTGATCTTCCAAAAGAGCAGCACTTAAAGATCATTGAAAAAAGAACTCAAAAGATGATAGATTCTGGTTTAATTCAAGAAGTACAAGGCCTTCTTAAGAAATTTCCAAATATTCCTAAACCATTGCAATCGATTGGTTATAAAGAAACAATTGATTATTTGAATGGAAAAGTTAGCTTAGAGCAGTGTATAGAGCGCATTAATATATCTACAAGACAACTCGCCAAATCTCAGCGTACATGGTTTAATAAGGTTGATAAGTTAACATTTAACCCCTTAGAGCAAAGAGATAAAATCGATTTAAAAGTCGATGAGTTTTTATATGAATAATCTTAAAATTTTATTGTTATCAGATGGAACAGGAAAAACTGGAAAATCAATTCTAGACTCTATTCTTTCTCAATATCAAAATCTTAATGAAACCTTAGAGTTAAAAAATAATATTAGATCTATAGAAGAGCTAGATAAAATCTTATTAGAAGCTTCTATTCATCATGATATTATTCCTTTTACATTTGTAGATCCAAAGCTTAGAAACCATATGTTAAAAAATGCAGCGACTCTTAATCATGTTGATCTCTTGGGCCCATTAATTCAGCAATTTTCTTCAGTTTTAAACCAAGAGCCTAACTATATTCCCGGCTTATTACATAATAAATTAGATGATAAATATTTTCATAAAGTTAGAGCTATTGAGTTTGCTCTGAAAAATGATGAGTCTATTTCAACTGAAAGTCTTAATGAAGCTGATTTGATTCTCATTGGTATTTCGGGGACTTCTAAGTCACCTCTTTCAGTTTTTCTTTCAACTGAAGGCTTTAAAGTCGTTAATATAACACTTAGTAAAGACCTAGATTTAAATACAGTTTTAAAAGATATAGATCAAAGAAAGATCTTAGGCCTCACGATAAAAGCAGACAACTTAGCTGATATTAGAAAGAATAGAATGGTTACAAAAGATGTTTATTCAGAAAACTATTCTGAGATATCTAATGTAAGAGAAGAGCTTGAGTTTTCCAGTCAGGTATTTAAGGCTAATCCCCTTTGGCCTATTTTTGATATTACCGATAAATCCCTAGATCAAATCGTGATCGAAATGACTAATGTTATTAATCAAAGAAAGATTTCTGCTTCTAAACAAGTAAATAGATTTTCCTAATTATAGGTAAAAGAAAAAAAACAACACTGCCAAAAAATATCCTCAAGTAATCTTTTTCATTACCGAAAAGATTCATAGAGGTTAATAATATGTCGCAAGACTTAAAGCTTAAACGATTTGGGCGCTATCTTATTTTAGATCATCTGGTTGATGGTGGTATGGCAAAGATTTGTCGTGCGCGTTTCCTTGGAGAGCAAGCGAATAAAATTGTTGCGATTAAAATGATTCAGCAGCAATACTCAAACGACCCGGCCTTTGTTCAAATGTTTAAAGACGAGCTGAAGGTAACTTTTGGTCTTATACACCCTAACATTGCTCAAACATATGACTATGGTGAAGTAGACACAGTTCTTTACACTGCCATGGAATATGTTGATGGCAAAAATTTGAAACAATACCTAGATAGATTAAAGAAAAGAAAGTTTGTATTCCCTGTTGAGATTTCAACTTTTATTATCTCACAAGTAGCTCAAGCTCTACATTATGCTCATACATTTACTGATAAACTAACAGGTAAGACTTATAATATTGTTCACAGAGATATTTCTCCTCACAATGTCATGCTCACCTATGATGGTTCAGTAAAAGTTATTGATTTTGGGATTGCAAAAGCAGAAACAAATTCTGAAGCAACTCAAGCAGGAACGATAAAAGGAAAACTCTCTTATTTAGCTCCTGAATACTTAGATGGACTAGAACTTGATCATCGTTATGATCAATTCGCAGTAGGTATCACTCTTTGGGAGATGTTATGTAGCACCAAACTTTTTACTGCTGCTAATGATCTAGCTGTTTTAAAGAAGATTCAAGCTTGTGAGATTCCACCTCCTTCGACAATTAATCCTAATGTTCCAACAGAGCTAGATGACATTGTTTTAAAGGCATTAAGTAAGGATAGAAATAATAGATTTAAAAACATGGACGCTCTTAATAGAGCGTTAGTTAGATTTCTTTACTCTTCTTATCCAGAGTTTAACTCTACCGATCTAGCTTATTTTTCTAAAGAATTATTTAAAGAAGATATCAAAGCTGATAGAGAAAGGTTAAAAGAATATGGAAAAATTAACATTAAGCCTTTCTTAAGTGATTATGATTCTTCAAATGCTAATAAGAATATGTATGAAGGAATTGATGCATCTACTGTAGAAGCTTTAATTGTTACTAAAAAAGAAAATAGAACAATAGATCTTGCTTTAGAGGAAACGGATGCGGACTTAAGTGTTGATTTCACAAGAACAACAAGAAGAAATAATTTCAATGATATTATTTCAAAAGAAAATGCTCGAATTCAATCAGCACTAAAAGATGTACCTGTACTAGAAAAAACAAAAAGTGGAAGAACTAAAACAAATCAAGTTCGTTATGCTCCAAAGTCTTTATCAAACCCAAGTTTCAGAAAAGAGGAGCCAAAGAAAAGATCATATAGAATTGCTCTATCTATTGCTTTGATTGCAGGACTTGGCTATTTGGGATTACCATACTTAAAAGAAAATAAAACAATTGAGCGAGTGATCAGCTCTAATAAGTCTCACACTGATGCTGAAGATAAAGATATTTTAAAAATTATCAAAGAAAATGATACTAAAGGTACAATCTTTTTTGAAAATTACGATGCTTCTACTGCTATATATATTAATGGAGATCAGGTGGCTTATTCTGGGCTTGGAACAAGAGTAAATTTAAATGAAAAGCTACGAATTAAGGTTCAAAAGAAAAACCATACTCCTTTCTATCATGCAGTTACTTTAACTGATCAATCAAAAACAGCGAAGATTTATATTGATGATTTAAAGTACAGAGAAGAAGGGCTTTTAAATTCAGGAAATGTCTTTCCTAACGGGACAGTTCTAAAATATAAATATCAAGGTGAAATTTTTTCTAAGAAAATGCCTTTTGATAATTATAGAATGCCTGCTGGAACTCACCCATCTTATATTATTAATAAAAAACACAAAATTAAGAAAAGAATTTTATTAAATATAGAAAAAGACAAAATCCATAATTTAAAGTGATTTAACCAAAGATTCTACGAGTTTAATTCCATCAACTGCTGCTGAAGTAATTCCACCAGCATACCCCGCTCCTTCTCCGCAAGGATAAAGGCCTTTCGTACTTATGCTCTCAAAGCTAGATTTGTCTCTTGAGATTGTAATTGGTGATGAAGTCCTCGTTTCAGGCGCAATTAACAAGGCATCATGATGAGAAAACCCTGATAACTTTTTATTAAATTCCTCAAAAGCAATTTGTAATTGCTTGATAATAAATTCAGGAAAAATATTTCTGAAATTAGATTTCACTAATTTTGATGGAACTGAGGTTTTAGGTAGCTCTTTACTTTCATCTAGAGAATCATTCAAAAATTCACCTAATGTCACCGCAGGTAACTCTCTTCCTGATCCTTTTCTTATAGCTTCCTCATAAGCTTTCTTTTCAATATCTTCAATAAAATCAAATCCAGAGAACATACCCTCTGATAAGTTCTCTGATTTAACACTAACCACTATCCCCGCATTAGACCAAGGAGAATTATGAGAATCATTACTCATTCCATTCGTAACAATCTTCCCTTCTTCTGTTCCGCTTGAAAGCACATAACCACCTGGACACATACAAAAACTATAAGTCCCCACATTTTTTTCATGGTCATGATAACTAATTTTATAAGTCGCAGCCCCTAGGTCTTTGGCAAACTTTCCAAATTGAATTTGGTCTAAATACTTTTTTTGATGCTCTATCCTGACACCTACAGCGAAATCTTTTTTCTTCATACTTACATTTTTCTTATAAATTTTCTCATAAAAATGTCTAGCACTATGTCCTGCTGCCAAAATAACATGTTGAGTATGTATTTTTTCTTCATTAGAAAGCTTAACTCCAAGCACTCTATCATTTTCAATCAATAAATCTTCAACCTTAGAGTTAAACCGAACCTCTGATCCAAAATCAATTAACTCCTGAGTCATCTTTTTAATAATTTTTCTAATCTTATGACTACCAAGATGAGGGTTTGCAATATATAAAATTTTCTCATCAGCTCCATAAGAGACGAATTTTTCTAAGACATATTTAATAAAAGGTGATTTCACTCTAGTATATAACTTTCCATCACTAAATAGACCTGCACCACCTTCACCAAAACAAACGTTGCTTTCAGTATTTAGTTTTCCATACCTCCAGTATTTAGAAATACTAAGCATTCTCTCTTGAACTGCCTCTCCTCTTTCTAAGACAATAGATTTAATCCCATAGTCTTTAAGTCTTAAGGCCGCAAAAAGTCCTGCTGGCCCTGAGCCAATAATCACAGGGGGCTGATTTAACGAAAGCTTAATATTAGGCAAAAAATCTTGCTTTTCATCATTTCCAAATAATACTCGAAAAACATATTGGGGAACTCTTCCCAATGGCGCTTTCCTAGCGTCGAGACTTCTAGAAAGTATTTGATAATTAGTAGTTTTATACTTTTTTTGTAGATACTCATCCACATCTTTATCAAAATCTAGAGAAAAGCTAATTTCTTTTTTCATCACAATCCGTTTATACTTTATCTAAGTGAGAATTCAAATCCTATGAAAAAAATATCTCTTTTATGTATCGGCAATGAATTAATAGACGGAACGACTCAAGATAAAAATCTTTTTTTTCTTGGAAAGTACTTAGAAAACATGGGTTTTTCTCTTCAAAAGGCCATATTCTGCTCTGATGATCCTAAAAATATCAAAGATCACCTCACTCATAACGATGATCTACTGATCTTGTCCGGAGGCCTAGGCCCTACTGAAGATGATCTCACTAAATCAGCCATCGCTTCAGCTTTAAACCTAGATCTAACTTACTCAGATGAAGCTTTAGAAATTATTAAAAAGCAGTTTGATTTAAAGAGTAAACCTTATATTGAGAAAAATTATCACTATCATCTGATTCCTAAAGATTTCATAGCAGTCTACAATCCGACTGGATTTGCACCAGGCCTATACTCAAAGACACATAAACTCCTTTTGCTTCCTGGAGTTCCAAGAGAGTTCTCTTCTATGATTGAAAGTTTTTTGCCTAATCTTTTGACTCAAAACACATTACAAGAAAAGTTCATCTTTAGAACACATGGGGTACCAGAGATTACTATTTTTAGAGAATTAGCTCCAAAGCTTTGGGAAAAATTGTCATTACTGGGAGAAGTTTCTTCCCTACCACAAGATTATGGTGTTGATATTGGAGTCAAAATCCAAAGTGATTCCTTAGATGAACTCAAGGAAAAAAAATCTAAAATTGAAAGAATTATCAAAAATTCTAATATTTCAAATATCATCTGGGGACAGGGATTAATTTCGATTCAAGAAATTATCCATAATATGCTTTTAAATAGTAAGCAGACAATCGCATCCGCTGAATCTTGTACCTCAGGTATGATCGCTCAGAATCTAACGAAATACTCTGGGAGTTCTGCTTATTTCCAAGGATCTCTAGTTGCTTATCAAAACCACTTAAAAACCTCTCAGCTTAAAGTCTCGCAAGATATGATTGAGCAATACGGCGTTGTCAGCAAAGAGGTCTCAGAAGCAATGGCACAAAATATTAGAGAAAAGTTTCAAACAGACTACGCCATCTCAACAACTGGTCACTTAGATTTTCAAGGAGAAACGCCGCCTCATGTTTGGATTTCAATATCTTCAAAAAATAGTGTTGACAGTAAATTTTTTAAGTATCATAAAGACCGAGATAAAAATAAGATCGTTTTCACAGAGCTTGCCTTTCACTTTTTAAAAGAGATTCTGGAGAAATAATTAAAAGGAGAATACATGGAAAATAGTGCTGAAATTATTAATTATTTTATGTCCATGCTTGCCATTCTTAATCCTTTAGGAGCACTACCAGTATTTATCACCCTAACTGCACCCTATTCAAGAGATGAGCTTTCAAAAATATCAAATAATTGTGCTTTTGCAGTCTTAGTAACTCTTTTGCTTGCTACGTTTTTTGGAAACAATATTCTTGGCTTCTTTGGTATTCAACTTCCTTCTTTTCAAATTGGCGGAGGAATTATTATTGCCTTGACTGCTTTAAACATGATTAAAGCAGAAAACTCTCCAACGAAGATTAACCAAGACGAAATTGATAGGCAGTCTAAAATAAGAGAGATTGGAATAGTTCCACTCGCTATTCCAATGCTTGCAGGTCCTGGAACAATTACGGCTTCAATTATTAATTCGTATAAATTCTCTTCTCCAAAGCATTGGCTCTATGCAGTCGTCTGCATGGTTGTTTTATCTTTGATAGTAAAGATCTTGTTTACCTTTAGTAGACAAATCAGGGCCTTACTTGGCAGAGTTGCTTTGAATGTTTTCACTCGAGTAATGGGACTTTTTCTTATGGCAGTTTCCGTTGAGCATATATTTAGTGGGATCCGATCGTTTTTGGGAAAATAACTAAAATAACTCTGAACTATTACTTTTCTTGTAGTTAATCATCAAAATTATTGATCTCGATAAACAATTTAGTATTTGAATAGTGGTAACTAAAAGAGACAAAAAACTCTCCAGAATTAACACTGTAAAAAATATATGTAGAACTCTACTTTTCCACACTTTGTGGAAAAGTGCTTGTTTCCCAACCCTACTAGCTGTTATAGTCTCCTCGATTTAAACAATAACTGTGTTCCGACTTAAAAAATAGGGCACTAACAAAGGAGAAAAAATGAAGAAAATTTTAACATTACTGGCATTACTTTCAGTAAACCTAGTTCATGCAGAGAGCTCATCTTACGAAAACAAAAATAGTTCAAATATCACTGGTGAACTAAATGATAAAAAGAAAATTATCGAGGCTTTAAAAGACAGCCTTCGCTTCTCCACATTTAAATGTGAAGATGGAAAAAAAGTCTCAAAAAACTCTATTTTAAATAACCATTTTCGTAAGTATGATATTGTTGTCGATGGAGATCAAATCACACTGAGTTATTATTATGACTATAACCAGGTTAAAAAAGACAATCCTACTCTTGGCTTAGATCATATTGACTTAGATTATATTCTGAATATCTCATATACTTTCTTGCTATCCCATGATTTAAAATCAGTGAATAAAATTATGTACTCGTATAGTCTTTCGGGGCCAACTACTAATAACGTCGGAACAATTGTAGAGCCAATTTATAGAAAAGAGCACTCAACCGGAACCAATGAGTGGACCTGCGACATTGTATATTCTGGATCCAACTAATAAAAATAAAAATGTGTCCCTCGTAAATAGGGACACTAATATATCTTAACTTTAACATATAACTTTAGGAGGTTATTTTGAAATTTTTTAGCTTATTATTTTTTATCACTTTTACTACTTTAAGCTATGCAGAACAAAAAGTTCTCATCGGAAAAGAGTTACTTTCGAGATCAGAAGAAAGAGCAAAAGCGGAATGTGCGAAAAGAACTCAAGTATATGAACAAATGTTAACTCAGGAGCAAAAAAATGATGGATTAAGCATTATTTCTGATGTGGAAGTTTGGATACATATTGATAACCCGGTTGTTCTAGGACATGAATGTTCTATTTGGGTGATCAATTCAGGTGGATCAGGAAAATTCTTACACAAAGAAAAACTAAAAGTTAAAGCAAATAGCTGCAAGGATACTTTGAATGAATTATATGAGAATCCTTCTTTTGTGGCGACAAGAGAAGTCAAGATTAAAAAAGGCTTCTTCTCACGAAAGAGAGTTTGTAAAATAAAGTATATCTCTTTTGAATAATATTAAACTAATGAAGTAATCAGAAAAGAATAAACAAAGACCATGATTGAATTCATGGTCTTTATCCAAATATCAAAAACTAATAACACTTTAACGATGCTCTGACTTAGTAATTAGATCATCATCAAACGTATCAATCGTTTACATAAATGTACTTTTTACATAGTTGTTTCTTATTATGAACAATACATCTATTGCATGTATAGAAAGAACACACTTGTGAATGAAAAAAATCCACACTTTGTGGAGCTACTTTGTTTGCAATACTATTATTTGTTATAAATAATTAATGAAAACAGCAATAGTATGTAATCTTTTAAAAAAAGAGTTTATTAAAAGATCTCAAATTAATTCAAGCTATAGCATTAGAGCGTACGCTAAATACTTAGAAGTTGATCATTCCTTATTATCAAAGATAATGAGAGGTAAACTGAGTTTATCTCAAAAAATGGCTTATAAGGTCGGCGGAAAACTTGGCTTAACCATTTCTCAAATCAATGATTACATTCAAGAAAAATCAGAAAAAAATGAATCCGAACAAATCTCAGAAGACATTTTTACTGTCATGGCAGACTGGTATCATTTCGCAATCCTTGAACTTATCAAGACAAAAAAAAGCTCTTCGAATGTTACAGATTTATCCGAAACCTTAGGTGTTTCAGAGCTAGAAATTGAAATGGCCTTATCTCGACTTATACGACTAGGCTTTATTTTTGTAAGAAAGAATAATATTTTTTTACAAAAAAGCAATAACAACTGGTTTGATCATGAAAAAAGCTCCGAATCAAGAAAAGTACTACAAAAGCAATTACTCGCAAAAGCTTTGGAAGCTGTAGATAAAACATCATTTGAAAATAGAATCAACTCAAGTCTAACGATTGCTATTAATAAAAATAAAATTAAGAAATTTAGTAAAAAAATAGAAGAATTCATTAAAGAATCTGGTGATTTTTTAAATGGTCATAATAAAAATGAAGTCTATCAATTATGTGTGGCTTTTTACCCACTCACTAAGGAAGTTTAAAAATGAAAAATTTGATTTTTCTGATGTTCTTAATCTCTACTAGTATTTTTGCTCGCAATGGACAAGGAGGAAATGGAGGAGGAATTCACTACTGCCCAGAATCTTCCAAAAAAGCAGAGTTCTATGATCTGTACGAGGGTCGTGAAATTTATGATCTACCTATCCCAAAGAGAATAGGATCTCGAGATCTTATATTAAAAAATATTATTAATAAGATTTTTAAAACAAAACCAGTACTCGCCAACCTCATAAGCGATCAACTCGTATATATTAAGAAGAATATTAAGTTTGTCCAAAACAAAAAACTCTCTCCTGTCGATGATGCAGACACTGTAATGGTTGATTATGGATGTAGTTACGAACAGTTAGCTAACTGGCATGATTTAAGTGGAAAGATATTTGTCCAGAAAAAAATGTTTGATTTACTAGAACGCCCAATAGATCAAGCAGCATTTTTCTTACATGAAGCAGTTTATAAAGTTTCAAGAAGAACAGAAAATGCTCCTAACTCAAACGTTGTTAGAAAGTTTGTAGCTGAAGCATTCTCAGATTTACCAATAATAATAACAGATGTTGCTCCACGAGCTTATACTTATCCTGGAATAAGCTATGTAAAAGAAAATCAAATTATCGCTCACTCAAGTACATCTCCTAATTTAATAATGAACCAGGGTGAAATAACGAGTGAGCTGATGCTTAGGTTTGCGAATAGAGATTGTCATAAGAAAGGAAAAATGTTTATTTCTGCAAAAGACTTAGATCAAGGAACTAAAATGCAAATCATCCTTCATCACCAAGGAAAGAATCACTCTATTAAATCAATTCAAACAGGGACTCAGAATGATACAATTTCATTACCACTACATCAATTATTTACTATAACGAAAGAAGAAATAATGATGGATTCTCATGTTGGATATGTGAATGTTAGTTTTAGATGCGAGGAATATGATGAAGAGTATAGCTTTAAACTTGAAGCCTCTTCACTAGGATCCACTTTTCTCTTGTACTAAATAACAAGATTATATCAATGATCAGCCTAGGAGAAGTAGAGTGAGGGTGATTTCATTAGTTGCGTTTACATGCCAGGTACATTCAGATACATAAAAGAAGGATTCCCAACGTAATCCGATAAACACTAAATGGATGTAAACTCCATCTTCTCAAAATTTTCAAGAAAAAGTGAATAACAAGATAGCTAAAGATAAAGGTAAGAAAAACTCCTAGAAAAAGATTACTCCAAGCAAAAGATACTACTTCTCCATCAAATACTTTATAGCTCTTATAAAGCGTTCCAATCAAAATAACAGGTATTGAAATAAGAAAAGAGAACTCCCCTGCTTCATGTCGCTTCACTCCTAAAAATCTGAACATTGAAATCGTTGCTCCCGAACGACTTACCCCTGGAAAAACAGCAATGGCTTGAGCAATTCCAACTCCTACTAAAGGAAGAAAACCAAGAGCTTTAAAGCTTTTGCTTTTTTTTTCACCAATAAAATCGGCTAATGATAAAATTATTGCAAAAGTGATCAGACCAAATGCAATGGGTTGGATTTGTCCTCTTAATAACTCGACTCGATCTTTTAGAAGAACGATAAGAAGAACTGAGACAAATGTCACCAAGATAATTTTGAACATTTTTGTAGTTTTTATACTTTGAGTTTTAAACGATCTAAAAAACTCTTGGAAAATCTCTATGATTTTCTCTCTAAAATACAAAATGACCGCTAATGTTGAGCCAAAATGTAAAAAGAGATCAAAGACTATTCCAGGATCTGTAATGTTTAAAATTTTTGGTGCCAAGGCAAGGTGAGCCGAGCTAGAAACAGGAAGAAACTCGCAAATAGCTTGAATTAATGAATATATAATTACATCAAAAAAACTCAATCGACTTTGACTCCAAAGTATTCCTTGTTTTCTTCTTTGAATGCATTCAATAATTTAGAAATATTTTCAACTAATTTAGAATACTTCGTCTGAGTTGTACCTTTTTCTTGTTCCATGTTATTTAAGCCTACAAGCATCTTCAGGAAACTTTCTATCTTATCACTAAAATCTTTTTTTAATTTATCATTTTTAGCTTGAACTATTTTTTTAGCTAAACGAAAATAAAATTGGTGAATCTTTTCATGTTCCTCTTCTGTATGATCTCTTTTTTCAGGCTTTAGAAAATAATCAATGACTTCGTATCCATGGATCGTTTCTGTTAAACTACTAAATTCGTTATCTCCCCAGAAAATTCTATCTAAAAAACTATGATAAAACTCCATCGTTTGCTGCTTTTTTCTAGAGCCCAATCCATCAAGTAATACTCTAAATATCAACCCTTTTTCTTCTTCAAGGGCCAATAAATACTCTTCTCTAGAGTTTTCACTTGAAAATTTTCCATCCTCAGACTTTATTCTTAAAAAATTCTTTCCACCTATCTCAAAGAAACCAACCTCTCCGATATCTCGGCTAATAAGATTTGAAAGAGAGTCTTTTAAATCACTATATCCTTTAATAAAAGGCCCGACTTTAAATAAATACTCTGACACAGAACCTGTATTCAAATCAAGAGATCGATTTAAGAGATTTTTAAATTGTTCTAGGAATGCTCTTTTATCAAAACCTACTTCATCAAGAAAATAATTTAAATCTGGATATTGAACCCCAAATAAAGGATTTGTAGATCTCGCACTTTCTAATAAATCTTTAAGATTAAAAGAATCTACTTTCTCAAAATCTACATACACTTTAGGTTTTGCAAAATATAATCTTAATAAAGGAAAATACTGTCGAACATTTTTTACTTTTTTAGTTTTAAAATATGGATAATAAAGAAACTTCTTTTTGATACTAGGCTGGCTGAAATTAAAATACGAAGAAGCATTCAAATCATCTGCTATACCAGAATTTTCAACAAACTTTACTGTCTTATATTCAAAATTTTCTACCTGAGATTTATTTGAGTTCATGACTGGAAGGTAGTAAGCAAAAAAGGAAGTAAGTAAAAAGAAAAATATACTAGCAAGAAATGAAAATAAATGTGAGGAAGAATAAAACCTTGAAAGTAAAAGTACCTCTTTGGCCGTTGATCTAGATACAAATGCAGGCACATCAAAAAACATAAAAGGGCCTAATAAAAACCCAAGAACGGATCTACCTAGAGCTCTTAAGTTAGCTTTCTTCTTTTTCTCTACAAAAACAAGGGACACTAACTGTCCTAAAGACCTTCTACAAATAATATTAAAAATAATTTTTAATAAAACAAAGACAAAGATAAAAAAAGCAAATCCTGAATATTTTGATCCAAAAAGAAAAGATAAAATCCCTTCTATTGGAGAGGTTAAGCTAGAGAACTCTAAACCATTACTTTTAAAAAAATATCCAACAATAATCGCGAGGTTTACATCAATAATAAAAGCTAGAAACCTTACCGGGAAAATGATCCCACTTTTCAATGCTTCTTCTTGGAAACGTTCTTTTTTAAATTGCCTAAATTGAGAATTATCAATTAACCCCGTACTATCCATATCAACACTTACCTGAGTTGCTGAAAGTTTTTGAGAACTAGGTGCTGCTTTAGGAAGATTATTGTCTGTCTCCACTACATTTTTATTTTTTCTTTTCAAAAAACCAAAAAAATTCTTTTTTTCTTTGGTATGAGAGAACTGCACAGTATTAGTCTGATCATGTCCTGAAAAAGCTTCTCGAATTTCAGTGTCTCTATAATTATCTGTCTGAGCTTGCCATTGATCATCGATTCCTGATGCTCCTGAACTCTCACTCGTTGCAAGATTAAAATTACTCTTCTCTAGAGAATTTGTAGGCAACGGAGGTAGATCAGATTTTTCAGGTAACGAAACATTTCTTGGTTTAGGTAAGTCTGGTAAGCCTTCAGTATTAGCAGCTACCTGTTCGGGTAAACTCGGCATCGCAGGTAAAGAAGGAGTAACAGGCTTTATAACCTCTTCAACTTTTTCAAAAATAGCACTCAATGAGACAGGATGTACTCCAATTGAAATTTTATCTTCAGGGAAAAGAATTACTAACTCTTCACTTGAAATTTTATTTCCGTTAACAAATGTTCCTTCTGCACTTTCATGATCTTTTATTGAAAGAATTCCATCTTGAAAGAATAAAGAACAATGCTTAAAACTTATTCCTTCCATATCAAGATTTAGATCTTGCCCCATCCTTCCAATGGAAACAGAATCATGCAAGTCGTAGGATTGACCTAAGTTTAAAAAATGTAATTTGTATCCACTAATCTTGCTCATTTAAAAAGCCCTTCCATGACCTGTTATTAAAAGCATTTTCCTAATGCCATATTTTGCGATGGTGTACATAAAGTTTTCGAGAATAAAATTTGAAAGCCCTGTATGCTCTCCTTCCCAATCCATCGTAAAATGAAACAGACAACGATTATTAAATTCTTCTACTTTAAGGATACCCTTTAATCCATCAAGAAATCCAGTATTAAAGACAAAAGGATAGTCTTTCACTTCCTTCATTCGATCTATTTTTACATTAATCATGAATTCTCTAGGGACGAGAAAAAATTTAATTTTCAAAAAAATATAACCATTTTTATAATCACTTTTTTTGATGAAATCAAAGTATTCAGTATAGTTTTCGTATCTCCCCATTTTCTTTAAAACACTCGAACACTCTTTTTTGTGAAGCCCTAGTATCATTTCGTCGATTTTCTGACGCTTTTTTTTAGGACTTGTAACATCAGTTCTTATTATGGGTCGCCCTGCTTTTAAATATCTTAAATTTGTTTTTGAATAAGATTTTTCCAACTCAAGTTTTTTAATAAGAGTTTTTTCTAAGTCTTTTGCCATTAGCCCGAGTGAAAAGATCAAGAAAATAAAAGACAAATTTTTCATTTAAATAAATTATTAAAATAAGATCACCTTAACGCAAGTAGACTTTTAAGTTCTGGTGCGATCTAATGGAAGAGAAAATAATTTCAAACAAAATTCATATGATATTGTTCTTTTCAAGGAAGAGATATGACAAAGAAAAAGAGAAGCACAAAAGTTAAAGAAGCTGAAATTGAAAGTAAAGATCAACGTTGGCATTGTAGAAACCGAGTAACATTAGTTTTTGGAAGTAATGACATTGAAGATCTTGAAACTTATTTATACACAGCAAAAGGTGTAAAGTTTCAAACTGTAAAGTTTCATCAAGCAAAATCCAAAGCGGTAGAAGAAATTTTAGATAATTGTATTGATGAGTTTTATAGAAAGCATGTTGATGAAATTAAAATCACACTAAGCGATGATTGCATGACAGTTACCATCGAAGATAATGGGATTGGTTTTCCTCTCAAAAAAGTCCCACAAGTTTATACAGAGTTTAGAACGGGTTCGAAGTTTAAAGATGAAGAAACAGACTCAAAAGGCTTTCTTTTTAGAACTCTAGGCCAAAATGGACTAGGAGCCGCTGCTACTTGTCTTACTTCTGATTTGTTTGAAGCAACTGTAAAACATCATAATACGAAGAAAGCTCAAACTTATACATTTACTGATGGTGCTCTTAAAACAAAAAAATCAGCAGCCAAGGCCTTCAAAGGGAGTGCAGGAGTAAAGGTAAAACTCCAATTAGCAAAAGAAGTTTATAAAAATCCTAAAATTGATAAAGAATTATTAAGAAAAAGAATTATTGATCTTGCCTATAATAATCCTGGGCTTAAGTTTATTTTTAACAAAGAAGTTCATTTATATAAAAAAGGACTTTTAGAACTGGCAGCGAGGATTAATCCTAAAAATTCTTATGAATTCGGAGTCATTAGTCATGTCTATGAGACGACTAATGCTAAAAAGAAAAAAGTTAAAGGCCGAATTGATATGACAGTGGCTTTTGTTATTGATCAAAAATCAGATGAAAGAGAAAAGTTTATTTCTTTTGTAAATTCTACTCCGACTTTTGATGGTGGTTTTCACAATGATAGAGTAAAAAGACATTTCATTAATCACATAAAAGAGAAACTTACCAGAGCCGCAAAGAAAGCAAAAGTCACTATTAATGATAATGATATTCTTCAAGGAATGACTTTTGTTATTGGTATTGTCATGCCAAATCCTAGATTTGAATCTCAAACGAAAAGAAAACTAGTGCGAGATAATCAACTTGAAAAAGCAATTGATCAATTTGTAACGAAGAATATTAAAAAGTTTTATAGAAATCATCCAGATTTCTTAGAACTAATCATTGAAAGAGCAAAAACAAGAACTCACTTTCAAGATTTAAAAGATGCGAAGAAAACTGGTAAGAAAGCTAAAAAGCAAAGAATAGAAAAACTCTTAGATGCCAATGCTAGAAAAGATAGACAGGGCTGTACTCTCTTTATTTGTGAGGGAGATTCCGCGATTGGTGGTTTAAGATCAGCCAGAGATAAAATTCTTCAAGGTGGAATAGCCTTGAAAGGGAAACCAATGAATGTCTCTCAATCAAGTATTAAAGATGTTCTGGCTAATGATGAATTCGCAAATATTATGGCATCTATTGGCTTAACGATTGGAGAAAAAGCAGATCCAGCTTCTTTGAGATTTACGAAGATAGTTTTCTTATCCGACTCTGATGTTGATGGAGGACATATTAATACTCTTCTAACAAATTTCTTTTATACTTTTTGGCCAGAGATGTTTGAAATGAGCATGATTCAAATCACTAAGGCCCCTTTATTTGAAGTCGTAACGGATAAAGGAACAGAGTATATCGAATCTCCTGAAGCTCTAGAGAAGTTAAAGAAGAAAAAAGGAATTAAAATAAAAGAAATTCAAAGAAACAAGGGTCTCGGGGAAATGAGTCAAAATGCTTTTAAACATGTTCTTGGGAAAGATGACTTTACAATAATTTCAGCAAGAGATGCAAAAAAGTGTAAGAATATTCTTCACGTTTGCTTTGGAAAAGACACTCAACTTAGAAAAGATTTATTACTAGACGAGAAATAATTATGGATGAATTAAATATTAATGAAATGAAGACTATCTCTTTAGAAAAGGTAGTCAAAAGTGAATACAGAACCTATCAAATTTATACTTTGATGGATAGAGCAATTCCTTACCTGCAAGATGGATTAAAGCCTTCACAACGAAGAATTCTCTATACTCTTTTTAAAAATAGAAATAAAGGCTTAGTTAAAGTTTCAGGATTAACAGGTTTGGTATTAACTCTGCACCCTCACGGACCGGCTTCTATTGAAACTTCTATTGTGAACATGGCCCAAGATTATACTTTCTCAAATAACTATCCTCTGATTGATAAAAAAGGTTATTTTGGGGAGAGAATGGAAACTCAAGCTGCAGCTGGAAGATATATTGAATGTCGTCTAGGCAAAACAGCTGAGCTTTTATTATTTGATGATATGAACCAAGTAGAAATGGTTCCTAATTATGATGAGCGTGAAGTTGAACCCTTAGCCTTACTTCCTAAACTTCCTATCATGCTTTTAAATGGAGCTGAAGGTATTGGAACTGGTTTCTCTTCAGTTATTCCAAGTTTTCATCACAAAGATATTGTTAAATCAATGATTGCTTGCATAGAGAAAGGTAAACCTTCTAAATTAAAACCTTGGGTGAGACATTACACCCTACCAGTTGAAGTAGAGAAAGGTGGCCGAATAGTATTTTCTCTTGGGATAGAAAAAAGAGGAAGTGATCTTTTTATTACAGAACTTCCTAAAGGATGGGATGCTAAAAGAGTTTACAGGCATCTTAACAAAATGATTGATAAGGATATTATTAAAGATTATATCGATTCTAGTGTTGATAATACTATTGAAATTCAATTGCTTTTTAAGCGTGGAAAATCTCTAACTTTAGAAGAAGCGCAAAGTAAAATCGGAGCGAAGGGTGCCGTAACTCCAAACTATACACTTATCAGTGAACGTGGTGTACGAATTTTTAAAAAAGCTGAAGAAATTATTACTTTATTTACAGCTCAAAGAATTAAGGTCACTAAAAGACGTTATGAATTACTAATTAAAGATTGCGAAGTAAATATCATTAAGAACAATGAAATTATTCGTTTCATCAAAGAAAAGCATTACGCTCAAGCTGAGAAAAAAGCTAATAGAGCAGCTTTTGTTGAATATTTATCTAAAAAGAAATTTAAGTACTCAGATTATCTTGCGGATATGGCAATTTATAGAATGACTAAAGAAGAGGTTGGAAAAAGAGAGCTCTATGTTAAAGAAGATAAAAAATTATTAAAAGAGTATAAAGCGATAGTTAAAAGCCCGGCGAAAGTTAAGGGTAAGCTGATTGAAGAGCTTAAAGATGTGAGTGTTAAGCTTACAAAAATTATGGATGATAAGGATAAAGCGAGAGCAAAGACTTTTGCTAAGAAAAAGAAGAAAACTAAGAAAAAATAATTTATAAAAATAAGCACGTCAGTATTTTGATTATTTTTAATTGTTTTTTTCGACGAGAAGTCATTCTCTTTTTAATATCTAGATCTTAAAAAGGTTTCGCTTCAATTGACTTCCTAATATAAAAAATCATATCGTACTGTTCAACTGGATTCATATACATTGGATCGTTTTCATTATGAAGCCACCATTTTTTCTTTTTTATCCAAGGAGCTTTAGGATTTACAAGTAAATAAGGACCAAAGTCTTTTAGATGAAAATCTAGCGCATCCAAAGAGTTTAATAAATCATATGCTCCATCACGAGAGCTTGCCACTTCATATCCAGAGATTGCAATTGCCTTATACTGACTTCCAAAGTGTCCCACTAAACTTTCACCTGCAGATTGAACTCCAGACCAACGAAATCTAGAGCCAGGATATTTGGCTAAAATTGCTGATTGTTTTTTAGAAATATGAACATTGTGAGCAAGCAATACTGCTTTTTTAGTTTTTTTGTATTTTTCATACCAATCAATCACAAGCCCCGCTTGCAAGCTATCCCGTAACTCTAGAGCTTTCGGGAAATCAATCACGTATAAATCTCTTACTTGTTGATAAATATTAGAGACCTTCAAGGCCATTAACCCTAAGAATTTTTCATCTTTAGTTATACTATCTAATCTTTCAATCACGCTTCCCAAATTAAAAAGAGCTCCTAAACAACGACGATGAGATTCAGCTGGTAAGCGCCATGTTTCAAGTAAATATTTCCAGTACTTTTTAGTTTTGGCAGCTTGCCAACTATCTACATCCCAAGCGAAACAATTATTTTTTGCTATACCAAAAACTTTATTAAAGGAATTGTTTTTTATCTTATCTGCAAGTTTTTCAAGAACATTTCTATTTGCCCAAGGATTCTCCCAAATATCGATGCCATGAAAAGAAATCTCTTCTTGTTTTTCATAGCTGAAAGTACATAAATATTGTAGTAGTTTTTTTGTTGATTCATTTTGATAAATGATATTAAGGTTTTTCAATATCTCATCTAGATCTTTGTTTGGTCTTTTTCTTTGATAACAAGAATATAGGTAATCATTAAATACTTCCGTTTTTAAATACTCACTTTCAAGTAAAATCAAACGAACTTTTTTCTTTTCAACTAAATACTTAACTACTTTTAATTTTGCTTGTAAAAATCCTCGAGAACCATGAGCACTTTCCCCTATACCTACAATCTGAAAACGCTTTATTGGGTGAGATAAAGGCCTTAAATCCTCAACTCCATCACTAATATCTAAAGATTCTACAGGATATACACCTGGTTTAGAAAAAGCTAAAAAACTTAAAGTTAAAAATAGACATACAAAGTTCATTATTACCTTTCGAGGAAGTGTTAATTCAAAAATTTCTCAAAGAAAGCAGTCACAACATTTAAGTTTTGAAGGCATTTTTCGGCCATCATGAAATCTTCATGCCCTTGATTTTCAAAGTAATGAAATTCCTTAATCTCACTTTGGATATGAGAGAAATTATCTTTTTTCGTATTAGTAGGATCAGCAAGCGTATCTAGTTCATAAGTCATCTGAAGAAAAGGCAACTTAATATTAAAAAGCCCTCGTTGATAAGGATCTCCACCAAGAGAGTAAATTCCATCTGAATTAATTGCTTCAATATATTGAACTAATGATCGAGCACTCGTACCTTCGATAGTTTTATCATATAGTGCTTTCATGGCCTCTTTAGAAACGTTTTCTTGGTGATATAAAAATTCCCAAAAGCTATGATAGGCCGCTGATTTTTTTCCAAAAAACTTTGAAGGAATTAAACGCCTTGTAATCATTGCACCATTAATCCATCCTAGCTTTGCAATAACACCTTTAAAAGTATGTCCTATTTTTTTTGCTCTAGATCTAATTAATAAATCTCGAGAATCAGTCATGCAAACATTACCAGCTGAAATTACAACGGCTTCTATTTCTGCTTGTCTTTGTTCTGCAATAGTTTCACTGAAAATATTTCCTCTTCCTGATCTAGTAAGGCCACCAAGATGAGCTTGTAAAGTCATTCCGCCATTTGAATGTCCTAGTACGAAAATTTTTTTCTTATATTTTTTTAGAAAACTAATGGCATTCGAGATATCATCAATCGCAATATCATCAATACTGCTTTTTTTCACATAATCTGATTTCCCTATTCCATTAGGGTGTAAAACGAAAGTATGCATTTTTAATTTTCTATGAAGATACCTCATCACTGAAATTTCTTTTTCAGGAAGTAAATCAAAGCTATGAGCGTTTTGAAAATAGCCAGGAATTAATAAAAGAATAACATCATCTCTATCATCTTTTTGAATAAATTCAATAAGCTCTAGATCATAACTTTTATTAGTTAATGAGCTTTTTGCTTTATAAATATGAGATTTCCAATCTTGAGGATTTTCTACTTTCACTACCCTCTACTTTACAGTAATTCTCTCAGGAATGTACAGATTGCCTCAGAAATGACATAAGTGCCTTTTTACTAGCAAAATACTCTATTTTTATGACCGATAACTTTATAGGCAACTGAAGATTTTCTTTTAAGGTATAATATTTCTTATGCGGATTATAGTTATGGCCTTCTTTCTTTTATCGTGTTCCTCTGAGTTTCAAAGCTCCATCAAATCAAATTCCTCGCAAACAGATACTCTAGAGTGTGAGAAAAAAACGGAACATACTCTTGGGATACTTTCTTCTACTGATGAAGCATCTTTCGAGGGAAATTTAAAATTAGAAATTCATGATGAATTAATTAAAGGAAAGACAGATTTATTATACTCTCTAGAGGTTGGAGAAAAAACGATTCCTTTAATCTCTAAAAACATCGACTTACTTAAGTATGTTAATCAGAATGTTAAGATTACGGGTGTTTCTTTAAAAGAAGGTTTTTCAATAAGTTCAATTTCTTTGATTCATAATATTTCTTCTAAGATCAAGCTTAATGAACCTAGAAAAGTACTAGTCGTCAGGGTAACTTTTAATGATGTTCTTACAAGAGAATATTTTAGTGTTCCAGAAGCTCAAGATATGATGAGAATGCTTAGGGATTATTATAAAGTTATGAGCTTAAATCAAATCGTTTTTGATATTGATGCTAATAAAGACGGTGCGCCTGATGTAGCAAGTGTGACGGTTGATCGAGATGCTTCATGTCAGTTGTCTTATTACACGGGGAATTTAAGAGCAATTGTTGATGGGTATGATGCAAGAACATATGATCACGTCATTTATGTAACAGCTCAAAATGCCAATGGAGATAAGCATTGTGATTACTCAGGTCGCGCCAGCTTCAATGGCAGAAATCAACATATTAATGCTCCTAAAATTGATAGTATCTGGACTCATGAAATGGGACATAATCTAGGATTGTTTCATGCTTCTAAAGATATTAATGGAGATGGAAAGATAGGTTTTACAGGAAGCGATGAAGAAGATATCGAAGAAATCTATGGTGATTATTCATGTATTATGAGTAAAAGAAGACCTGGTCAAGTTCACTTAAATCCTCTTAACTTTGATGAGTTAGACTTACTGGATAACTACTCTCACTTAAAAACCAATGTTGAAACTTCAGGAGTGTATTCATTATCACTCCTTCATTCAGGCACAGGTGCTTTTCATTCTAAACTCATTAAAGTAAATGGATTGGATAAAGAATTATACTTAGGCTATAGGAAAAATACTGGTTCTGATAAGCTCTTAGAACAAGAATATAGAGGGCTAAATATTTATAGAGAAGGAAATCCTAATAATGGTACAAACTGGGGGCCAACAGGATCAGAACACATTAAAACACTTTTCTCAAAAGGTGAAAGTTTTACTCTTTCAGACTTAGGTATAAGAATCACTTATCTCGCAAATATTTCTCAAGGAATTGATGTAGAAATTGAATATTTAAACTCTCCTAAGAGCTGTACAGAAAAACCACTTGATATTCAGTTATTAGAATCAAAAGATTTAGGGGATAATACCTTAGAGCTAAGAGCAAGAATCATTAATAATAATGATTCTTGTTCGAAAGATAATCTTGATTTTATTTTAGAATCTAGCGATTTAAAACTACTCTCTGCTCCAACCTTAAGTCTAGATTCAGGAGAAGATAAAGACATAATTATTAAATTAGAAAAACTAAAAGATAAAGAGTTACTCAAAGGATTATTACGAATTCTAAATCAAAGGGGTTCTCAGAGAGGATCTAAGTTGATTCAGCTTAATAAGCAAACTCTATGTTTATAATTTTACCTAAATATATAGCGGCTATTTAACTTTCGTATTTTTATAATTTCTTTTTTCTGGCTTTCACTTAACAAGTCAGTTTTTAATAACAATGACATTGCCAAGAAACGCTCACTCTTATTAAGTCTTTGATAATCTTCTCTTTCACCACTCCAACCATAGCCCCATTTCCATGAAGCGTTCCAAATAGGTGCTCCTGCTCTCCTTACGGCTTCGTACATTGTTCTGGCTAAAACTTTGTTTGCATCTTTTTCTAAGCACTTTTTGAATATTCGATCTGCTAACTTTCTTTCGAAAACACTTCCTCCCATCCAATAATAAGCATCATGGATGAGGCAACATGTCTTTAAATCTTCTCCTAGAATTGTTTTGTCAGGAACAACAGAACAATAATCAGTGCTAAACTCAGACAATTCATTGGTTAAACCGAGTTTTAGAAAAAACAAAATAAAAATAAATCGTTTCATATGTCTTTAATAACAAAAAAAGGCAGCTTATCAAGCTGCCTTTATAAAATAATAAATTTTAAAGTAAAAATTACTCTTCTTTAGCTAATTTCTCTGCTCTCGCCTTCATAACATCATCTTGAACATTTGAAGGACATTCAGCGTATTTAGCAAATTCCATTGTGAGGATAAAAACATAATTATTAACTTCGAAAAACTAAAAAAAGAAAAATTAACTCAAAGGATTATTACGCGACTTTTAAACCAAGAAAATTATCAGAAAGGATCTAAATTGATTAATGTAATTGAAAAAGAAATATGTCTATAAAGTCGTCATACGAAGAGATCTTTTATCACTTTCGAATCTTTAGGTAACTGAGTAACTCAACATTTTTAACACACTATCGCTCTCAATCTTTTGCTCAAGCATATATTCCGCCCATAACAAAACGTTATGGCTGTGAGGATTTAATCGTAGTGATGAGAGAAGTGCCCAAAAAAACACACAGATCTCTTTCAATCCCAATATTCTGTTCAGTCGTTTAAACGCTTAATGTCTTTTTTTAAGTTCTATTATAATAAGTTAAATAAAAATTCGGGGAATTAAAACTCTTAATCTGGTAAGGAATGAATATGATGTTTTTTAGAATCTTATGTTTACTTGGAGGCTTTCTTCTTTCTTCATGTAATGAAAATGCCCATCTTTTTGATGACATTTCATCGAGCCCTAGTGTTGAGATAGCCGATTTGTCAGGAATAGTTACGACTGGAAATCATTCAATTACGGGAAGTTGTTTTCCTAATAATAGTAGTATTGTAGTTGACTGTGGAGCAGGTCCCTCTGCTCCCGTAATATGTGTTGGGGGAGTATATCATGCAACATCAGTTGCAATTGCAACTCTTCCAGTAGTTTGTCAATCAAACTTAACTGATCCTAGTGGACGCTTAGCTGATGACTCAGCTCCTACAGGAGAAGCAGAACCTATTTGGATAGGAGCTCAGATGAAGCTTGTTTCTTATGATACGTCTACAGCTACTTACACCTTTGAAGACACATCTAAAACTTCAGCTTTTAACAGTGTGGCGTCATCAAGCTGGGAAATTATTCCTAGTAGTTATTCTTCTGTTGGCTATAATGGAAGTAGTCCTTTAACTGGATCAGGGCAGTTTTTTTCTGTTCAAGCAAGTACAGATTCTGTTTTAAGCCCATCTTCGTCGGGAGATACATGTGATGCAAATAGAGGATTATCTCCTCATCTTGATCCAGCAGCAATGGGAATGTTTCTTATTGATTATATAACAATTGATGGAACGATCTATCCTGTAAATGTAAATATTGGTCAGTCTGTTTCGGGTGTCTACACTTTTGATCCAACAACTGCTGCAACTATTAAATCGATTTTCGATTTGGCTCTAGGAACAGAAGGAATTACTCATGCATCTACCGTTATTACTGTACAAAACGCCTTCCCAAATTTTTCTATAGAAGCTTACGGAATCCAGCCAGATGGATCACCTTTGGATTTTCCGAGTATGACGGTTTCTTATCGGGTTGTTGCTTCAGGATCATTTGATTGCGGAGCTGCAACTCCTACAGGGGTCTTGGGAGAAGAGCCTATCAATTGTATAGTTGTGGCTGGTTCAACAGAGTCACTTGTTATGAATAATTGTTCTTCAGGTGTAACAAGCTCTCCTGGCTCAAACCATGTGTTTAATATTAAATTATCATCAACGGATAATTTAGGAAATACTGTAGTTTCACATTCATTAATCTATTTATGGGGTAGTTATAGTGGCGCACTTATTCCAGGATTTGATTTGGGAGTTACAGGAACAGTTATTAATGTTGATGACAGTAGTTTAGACCCTCTAGATCCTTCAACTTCGTTTAATGACTTTAGCTTAGATATAGATGCTGATACTATTTATGATTACAGCCAAGGCACTT
This sequence comes from Bacteriovoracaceae bacterium, assembly GCA_020630335.1. Classification (GTDB taxonomy): domain Bacteria; phylum Bdellovibrionota; class Bacteriovoracia; order Bacteriovoracales; family Bacteriovoracaceae; genus JAHDHG01. The sequence goes on along the minus strand of JAHDBN010000003.1, from coordinate 131,461 downwards.
TACCTGGCTTTGTTCATGACTATGTAATTCCAGGGGCGTATAATGGTGTTTATACAGTAGATCATATTCCTTATTGGAGTGTCGGACCAGGCGAGGTCTTCTCTGAGTATTTTATTGATATACCGTGATCGAACTATAAAAAACTCGTACTAAAGGCGCTATAATTTGGGGGGCGAGATAATTAGACAGTGTCCTTCCGACTTAGCCTGCGTGAACTCTGAAGGATTACCTTTTACGATGTTTCTCTTGTAAATCTAAGGAATAATTCCAAGGCATCCATTGATATGAATATTTATGGACCTTATTTCTTGTAAATTGAAGTGAACACCATCTAGGAGCACTATGCTTTTGATTATATGCTAATTTTTGATATTTATCGAACTTATGCTTTTTTTAGTGCATTTCGTACTTATAAAGAAAGCTTGGAATATAGATTAAGAGTAGAATTCTTTTCTTATAAGTCGTCCACTTCTTGAATTCCTTAGCTTTAAAAGTAGACCTCTATTTTTCACCAGCATGATTGTTAGTTGTCTTACAGACAAGACTCTTCTATGTATCTTAGAAGCAATCGAGCTGAGAGTTTAAATTTAAATAAAAAAAGGCAGCTTATAAGCTGCCTTTATAAAATAATAAATTTTAAAGTAAAAATTACTCTTCTTTAGCTAATTTCTCTGCTCTCGCCTTCATAACATCATCTTGAACATTTGAAGGACATTCAGCGTATTTAGCAAATTCCATTGTATAACCTGCTTTACCAGCCGTTCCTGATCTTAGATCAGTTGAATATCCAAACATCTCTGAAAGTGGAACAAAAGCGTTAACAATTGTATCACCAGAAGCGTTTGTTTCTGAACCTTGAATAATTCCTCTTCTCTTACTTAAATCTCCAATAACAAAACCTTGAAATTCATCAGGAGTTTCAACTTCTACTTTCATAAGTGGTTCTAGAATAACTGGACTTCCAGCATTAATAGCTTGTCTCATCGCTTGCCTTGAAGCGATTCTAAATGCCATATCTGATGAGTCGACATCGTGAGACTTACCATCTTGTAAGAACACTTCAACGTTAATAAGTGGGAAAGCTGCCAAAGGCCCTTTATCCATAACGTCTTGGAATCCTTTCTCACAAGCTCCAATAAATTCAGTAGGGATTGATCCCCCTTTAATTTCATTATGAAATTTAAAGTTTTGATCTTCAGTATCTTTGTTTTCTTCTGTAAGCGGTCTAATTTTCCCTACAACTTGACCAAACTGACCAGCACCACCAGATTGCTTTTTATGAGTATAATCATACTGAGCTTCTGATCTAATTGTTTCTCTATAATTAACCTGTGGAGCACCAATTGTTACTTCTGCCTTATATTCTCTTTTAAGTCTTTCAACATAAATCTCAAGGTGTAACTCTCCCATCCCTGCAATTCTAGTCTCTCCAGATTCTTCATCTGTAAAGACGTGAAATGTCGGATCTTCTTTTCTAAACCTTGTAAGGCCTTTACTCATCTTGATTTGATTATCTTTATCTTTTGCTTCGATTGAAAGCTCGATAACTGGAATAGGAACATGCATCCCTTCACAAGAAAGATTTAAATGCTTCTCATCACCAACAAAAGTATCACCAGAAGCACAATCAACACCAACCATTGCGATAATATCTCCAGCACCAGCGCTATCAATATTATCTCTATCATTTGAATTCATTCGAACAATTCTACCAACTCTAACTTTTTTCTTTGTTCTAGTATTATAAATGAACTCACCTTTCTTTAATTCACCTTGATAAATTCTTGTATAAGTAAGTTGTCCAAACTGTTCATCTGTAATTTTGAATGCCATACAAACAAGAGGCTTTGCAAAATCAGGCTCTAAAGTTACCTTAGATTCATCGTCTGCATTAATCGCTTGAGGTTTCTCACAAGTTAGTGGACTTGGAAGATATCTTGAAACAGCATCAAGAAGAACTTGAACACCTTTATTTTTAAAAGCTGATCCACAATAAACTGGAGTTAACTCTAAAGACTGAACTCCTTTTCTAATTGCATTATGAATAGTTTCCTCAGAGATTTCTTTTTCTTCTAAGAGATCTTCCATCATTTGATCATCAAACATTGAAACAGCTTCCATCATCTCGCCTCTTAGGCTATCAGCTTCATCTTTTAGCTCTGCAGGACAATCTTCAATCCTTACGTTTTCTCCATTATCCCCATCAAAGTAATAAGCCTTCATTGTAATTAGATCTACAACACCCACAAAATTCTCTTCAGAACCAATTGGTAATTGCATTAAAACAGCATTGTGATTTAACTTCTCTCTTAAAGCTTTTGTTCCGTTAAAAGCATTTGCTCCCATTCTGTCCATCTTATTTAAGAAGGCCAATCTTGGAACATTATATCTTTTCATTTGCCTATCAACCGTAATTGATTGTGACTGAACACCGGCAACAGAACAAAGAACTAAGATTGCTCCATCTAAAACCCTTAATGATCTCTCAACTTCAACAGTGAAATCAACGTGACCTGGAGTATCAATGATATTGACCTTGATATCTTTTCCTTTACCAGCTCCCTCTGCATGCTCAATACCTTCATTATTTATTCCTCTCCAATGAACCGTTGTCGCTGCAGAAGTGATCGTAATCCCTTTCTCTTTTTCAAGCTCCATATGATCCATTTTCGCACCATCTCCACCACCTCTAACGTCTTCAATTTTGTGAATCTTGTCACAATAAAATAGGATACGCTCAGTTAGTGTTGTTTTTCCTGAATCGATGTGTGCAGAAATACCAATATTCCGCGTTTTAGGTAAGTGCTTCATAGAATCTCCATAATTAATGAATCTTATTTTTAACTTGAATAATATAAAAGACCGGCCTTAGAAAGTACAAAACTTTTTCACACTTTCATCTTCTCTATTGACCCAAATCACATCTTAGTTTAAATTGCCTCTACAAAACGGAGATAACCCCTGAGTTTATATCAGAAAAAGAGTTTATGAGCAGAAAAGATATTGACAAAAAAGACCTCTACGAATCAGTTAAAAGCTTAATTGAAAGCGATTTTGACCACATTCATTTCACCCAACAAAAGCTATATACGCTATTTAGCATCGCATTTCAGTATATGCTCTATAGATCAAGTAAAAAGCCTGGGGCTTATATTATCAGGGCTGAACATGGTGGATTAGCTGAAAAACTTGCACGAAAATCTAAAGATGAGGTTACTCGTAAATTTATGAATAGGCTTCTTAGAACAAGAAAGCTTAGTTACGAAAGATCTACTTTTTATTTAGATTATTTTAACTTTCAGAGCTGGAATATGACCTCTGAGATCCCTTCTAGTAAAATTCAAGGTGCGATAATTATTCAGAGCACTGCTAGAGAACCTATGGTTGAAAACAATGTTGTAGTAGAAACTGAAGAGGGTACTCCGGATGTAGCTGAAGTCATCAATCCTTTTGCTCATCTAGGTGATCATTATTATATAGATCTTTTAAAAGATGTTGCACCTAAAACAATCACAGTTGCTTTTGAAGAGAAGTTAGAACAACTTACTCCAATGAAGTTTGATTTTATCCCTGATCCTTCGGATATAATTCAAGGTGTTCAACTTGCTAGTGATTTGAGGTTTGATTGAAAAATAATTTTATCAAGGAGATTTCAATGAAGATTATTAGTCTTGTAACTTTAGCGTTTTTTAGTACCCTAGCTCATTCCAGTTATTTTCAAACCATCTGTCATAATGCGGATAATTCAGTCATCCACTATTTTGGACAAGTAGAAAACCAAGTTGTTTATTTAAACAAAGAAAATGAAAAGGTAGCTATACCTTCTCATAAATACAAAACTATCTCTCTTGAAAGCATTGATGTTTCAAAGGTTTGTAAAAATAATTCATGGATCAAAACTTATGTGACTAAATTAGTGTTTAGCTCTAATGATCGTGCTCTTCATGGAAAAAACGGTTTGTTTGTATGTAGAAGCGAGTGGAACGATAGAAGTACTCGTTGTAATTAGCCACTTATTAAGTCTATTGCTATGAATCCTATTAGAGGATATTAATTAAGTGCTCCATATGGTGATCACCTGTATTATTCTTCTTTTTTCTCTTATACATTCCTTCAGAGTGAAGTAAAGCTCCTTTTTTAATAGCTCTTTCTCGCAAGAAGTTATATCTTTTTTTTCTTTCTGACTCTGATAAACTAGGATTTTTAAGAGAAGGTTTTTTTGCTGATTGTAAAAATAATCTAGCATTTTCCTGGGATATTTCTTTATCAAAGATCTCTTGACCAAAGATGTGAATATAGTCATTAATCATTCTTTGTACTCCAAATGCTGAAAAATCAGATCCAAACAATACAGCCTTACTCTTAACTCCCCAACTAAGAAGATGTTTTTTCCAAGATTCATAAAAAGGATTATCTGTATCAAATATATCCGAGGCTTCTGTGAGATCTAGAAACAGCCTGCCACTAAAACTAGGTACAGCTTTAAAAAAATAATAAAAATCCTGGAAAGTGATTGGTGCATTTCCAGAAGTGGCATGAGCAAAAGCCAATTTTAGATCTCCTAGACTCATAAATTTTGAATAAATCAAAATAGAATTCAGATCTTTGCTATCTATTGTCGAAGAATGCATTAAAATTGGAAGCTTGTTTTTATTCGCAAATGTAAATACTTTGTTTAAATAAGTAAGCTCATTTTTTAATAGAAAATCAACAGGAGTTGAACTTGTATTATTATATGAGAAATATACTGGGTAAAGCTTAATTCCCTTAGCTCCCAATTGATCTTTACATCTCTTGAGTTCATAGAATGTTTTTTTGTATTGCCAAGGAATAGAACAAAAAAATGAATATTTAGATGGATTTTTAAATGCAACTTTTGAACTATAATTATTTTCTTTCTCTACTAACTCTCTAACTTTTTTAAAACCTTGTTCAAATATTTCTGATCCATGAGCTAAAGAAACTAAAACAGAATGTGTAATATTGTTGGCTTTAGCTTTTTTTTCATATTCTTTTAAAAGTTCTGGTCTCTTTGTCCAAATGTGAGCGTGAATATCAATAATATCTCCGAGGCAACTTCCTGCAGCAAATATAAATAAAATTAAAAATTTCATCCTTACTCCTTCAAATAAGCAAAGTAATTTAACTTGATAGAGATTTTTATTGAAGTCGAATTGATTTACAAGGAAAACATAAATTACTTTATAAATTTATTAAAAAACTTTTCGTAGAATAAAAAAAGCCTCTGTAAAAGAGGCTTTTTTTTGTGATTTTTTAAATGTAAGAGAAGGCGGCGATCAACCTGAATGAAGTATTTCACTACTTCAGAACGGTTGAGGCAGGATTTTGGGCCGATCTTTCATTCGAAATTTCGGAAGATGTGATTTAGATTGATTATGATATCAGGTCTTAATCACCACCTAACCTCTTTCTGCTTATCTATATAGCAGGCCCCGTGCCAAGTTTTATCTTAGCTTTAAATTCAAGTACTTATCTCTGAGCACCGCACTTAATGCTAATCGCCATGGCAGATTTTTCTTACAAGATTGGAATCTAAAAGCACCATTTGGAGTCATTATGGCCATGACTTTTGGACACCATCCACATAATATGAAGCTTCTTATGAAGGTTATCACTTTTTTAATACTTCCCTTAACTATCTTTGCAAAAACTGCATTGTGGTTTGATTACGACCTCGCTTTTGGGAAAAAAATTAGAGATCCAGATGATGCTTATGCTTTAATTCATCTGATTAATCATCAAGATAAACTCGATATCAAGGGGCTTTCTACCGTTTATGGAAATATCAATGATCTTGAACATCAAAAAAAATGGAGCCTAAAGCTCCTCAAAAACTTTAATCAAGATCATTTAAAAGTTTACCAGGGAGCAAAAAGTAGCCAAGAACTTGGTTCTTATAATCAAGCCATTTATCAAATGATAAAAGTACTCAAAAATCAGAAAATCACTATTATTGCTTCTGGACGATTAACTAATATTGCAAGTCTTATACTTCTTAGACCTGATCTTATTTCTCAAATTCAAGAAATCGTTCTCCTCGGAGGCAAGAGATTAGAATATGAAGTTGTCTTTGGAAAAAAAAGGATTCTATTTCCAGATACTAATATAGATGGTGACCCTGAAGCTGTGAGGGCCATCATGAATTCTTATATTCCAATAACAATGATTCCTGTGGAAAGTATGACTCACCTTTTATGGAGCAAGAAACACCTTGAATTTATGAAAGAAAAATTAAAAGGGCCTTATCGTTGGGTTGCGAAAAAAACTAAAATCTGGAAGAGTTTGTGGAGAATATGGCCTGGATCAAAAGGATTTATTCCTTGGGATCTATTTTTGATTAGCTACTTTACTCATAGAGAAGATTTTACTTGTCTTAAAGATATTCCTTATGATTTTTTGTATTTACCTAATAGAACTCATTCACTTTTTAGGAAAAGAAATAGAAAGCCTATGAAATATTTTCTTGTTTCTAGTCCATTGCTAGAGTCCAGACATCGAGCAAATTATTGTACTCATATTCATCCAGAACATTTAGAGCATATACTCAAATCCTGGAGACAACTTTAAGCTAGTTTTTCAATCACTCCTTCAATCCGAAGTAATGTCTCTTTCAAAGTCGCTAAATCACTTAGCGGAGAGACAGATACTCTTAAAGTGTTCTTAGAGTACGCTTGCAACCCTAAAGAGTTTAAAAGCTTATTCTCTTCAAAAATACCTGAAGAGCAGGCTGATCCTGATCCTAACGAAACTCCTACGAGATCAATCGCCGGTAAAAGGATTTGAGTTTTTAATTCTTTGAAAACAAGAAACAAGGTATTCCACGCCTTGTTTGGTTGATGTGAAAAATCCAAGATTAAATTCTTAGAAACAAGTCTTTGAAATAAATCATCCAGTTCTTTTTGAATATTAATGCAATGATCAAGTGAGATTTTACTTTCTAAATCTTCAAGCGCATATCGTAACGAAACAATACCTTGAATATTTAAAGTGCCAGCCCTTAAGCCTTTTTGATGTTTCCCTCCATAAATCAAAGCTTTAGGTTTTTTCTTATAAAAGCTAAAGCCTACTCCATTTAAGGCTCCAAACTTATGTCCACTGTAAGTGAAAAAATCTGCAGATCTCACATTCTTGTAATCTTTGATTTTCCCTATACTCTGAGTTGCATCAACGTGAACCAAAAGATTAGGAATATCTTTTTTCAAGCGTTCTATAATATCTAAGTTCCAAATTCGTCCTGTCTCATTATGAACCCATGTGAAATTTAAAAGTCCTTTTTTAGAGATACTCTTTTTCATGATCTCAATATTTTTTTCTAAGAAGTCTAAGTCTTGTGAAATTTCTAATTCAACACACTTGATCCCCATTTTTGATAAATAATTAACCTGTGACAAAATAGCGGAATGATCTAAGGGAAAATAAAAAAAGGTATCACCTTTTTCCAAAGAGCCCTGAATGCATTGATTGCATCCTTCAGTAGAACCTGAATGATAAAAAACTTCATAATCATCAACACCAAAATATTCTTTTAAATACTTTGTTGTTTCGTTTATAGCTTTTAAAGATTTTTTTCCTTCCCGATGCTGAGCAGAAGGATTCGCAAAAGGAAGATCAAAAAAAACCCCTCTTAAGTTTTCACTTAGAGGGGCAGATGAATTGTAATCACAATATATCACCGAGTTTGATTAGAAATCTGAACCAATTCTCGTGTTATTAATAAATGAAGATGAATTCGTACTCGTTTGAGAATTACTATTATTGCTAATTCCGCTTGCATTGTTAGTCATCGTAGATGGTCTCCATGATGATTCACTAGATTGCATTGGACTTTGCTGAGCAATTGGATTTTGGTTTGCAAAATTTTGCATTGGAAGATCTTTAGATCTTCTCATTAGATCACCAAGAGTAGTTGTAGATAAGTACTCACTCATGATCGTTCCAAGATTTTGAAAATAATTCTTAACCATGTGAAATTCAGGAGTTGTTACCATACCTGCGTTTTCTTCACCAAAGTTTACACCTGAACTAGGGTTACCTTTGATATCTCTTGCAGGGTCAATGTTTTCTCCTACACTTTTCAGAACATCACTGATAGTGATTTCATCCATAGATCTAGAAAGAACATAACCACCACCTGGTCCTCTTACAGACTTAACAACAGAACCTGTTCTCAACTTTCTAAAAAGTTGCTCTAGGTAATGTAAGCTAATCGCTTGTCTCTTAGAGATTTCTTGTAGTCGAACTGGATTTCCACTACTGTGCATTGTTAGGTCGAGCATTGCTCTGACGGCGTACCGTCCTTTTGACGTTAGTCTCATTTTTCATCCTCCATAAAGTTTAATAGTAAAAACTATCAAATGGCGTTCCCTGCCATTCGGAGACTTTTTAGTAATTGATACTAAAACTCTTCTCAAGTATAAGTATCACCTTATTAAAACACTTACGTCAACAATAGATGTAAAAAAAATTAAAAACTTATGAACCTATGGCAAAACTTGCCCCTATGCAAGGAAAATTTGAATTTTTTATTTATAATTCTTAAAGTTTCTTTCATATAGAGAGGAAAAATCTACCATCAATGTTTTTCTTTTACTTAAGATAGTAATGGATCAATTTCATAAAACACTAGATCTCGCTCTTCATTATTTCCTTCAACACTTTTTAACTCCAGTAAATAATAATTAAACCCTTCAGGAATATGAGAAGAAAATAAAGAATTAAAATACTGAAGTCCCCACTCTGCTAAGAAATATGATTTTTCCTCTAAGTACATAGAAAGCTCTAGCTCATAAAGTTCTTCAGAACTTTTTAAACGATAGAAATCAGCATGCACTATTTCAGAATAATCAGTAAGAATTGAGTAAGTAGGACTGCTAATATTATCCTCAGTGAAATATTGAGTGAAGGTTGTTTTCCCAATTCCCATAGGGCCTTCTAGAAAAATGATCGCTGGCAAGACGACCTCTGTTTTAATCTCATTAACAATATACGGGTAATCATTTGTTCTTGCTTTCTTCCAAATTTTAAATTCTTTTTTATGCATATTATTTAATCTCTTCAAAGGCTTTAGGTAATGAATTAATAATTGAGGTCGCAGTCATATAACGATCACCAAGATCTTGAGAAGCAAAGTAGCCTGCTCTTGAGTGCATCATTACCCCAAGTAAAACTGTTTTATCCAAGCTTACTATTTTCTCATATCTTGATATATTTTTTTTCATTGTATGATCTTGAGCTGCAAAACCACCTAAAATTCCAGCAAGAACATCACCAACCCCACCAGATGCCATACCAGAGTTAGGTGAATAATTTAAATAAACTTGCCCACTAGGAAAACCTAAAAATGTGCATGGGCCTTTTAAAACAACCAAGGCATTGGTTTGATCAACTGCTTGTTTTAGATACTTAATTGGTTCAGCGTGAATTTTACTTTTCTCAACTTTAAAAAATTTAGCCATTTCTCCAAAATGTGGAGTTAATATAGTAGGATTTCTTCTGTTTTGTAATAGGGCCAGATCATCTTTTATGCTCAAAACGTTTATCGCATCAGCATCTAACACAACTGGGCCTTGATAAGATTCTAAAATTTTATGAACTAATCTTCTTGATCGAGCTGAAACTCCAAGCCCTGGACCGATAACTATAGAATCATATTTCTCTAGATCACTTACTAATGCTCCCCACCTAGAATCATCCAAAGGAATATAACCTGTTTTAATTTCTGGGATTAATCTACTAACAAATTCTAAATACTGTGGCTCCCAAGTTGCTGCAGTCACAACTCCAACACCAACTCTAAGTGCTGCTTCAGAGGCCATCACTAAAGAACCTGTTAACCCGTGAGAACCACCAAGTAATAGTGTATGCCCAAATGACTTTTTATCTTCAAACTTTGATCTAAGTCTAGCTATATCTACTACTTGATCAAGATCGGCGAGCTCTTTGTCTCCAGACTTTAATTTATGAGAAAAACCAATCTCTAAATTTTCTATTTGCCCTATATAATTCACTCCTTCTCCTATAAAACAACCAATTTTAGGAAATCCAATTGAAAGAGTAATATCTGCTTTCACTGCAGTCCCTTGTACTTTACCAGAATTCGTATCTACGCCAGAAGGAAGGTCTATAGAAATAGTGAAATCACTATTTTCATTAATAACATTTATGAAGTCATAAACTTTTTCAGCTAGAGGAAGTCTGACTCCAGTTCCTGAAATAGCATCTATGATAATATTTTGCTGAGAATTTTGTAATAAAAAAGATTCTAGATATTTCGCATCGTCTATTTCATTACCTCGCACCTCGAAAGCTTTTGCCCTATCCATTTGAATTTTTAGCTCATCAGAAAGTTTCTCATTTCCCGCGATAAAAAACACTCTAACATTTAATCCCTTATTACTAAGGTTTCGAGCAGCTGCTAATCCATCAGCTCCGTTATTACCAGCACCAATTAAAAAAATAAAACTGGAAGTATCTAAATCTTCAATGAAATTTTCTAAAATAAAATCTGAAATCTCTCGACCGACTCCTTCAATCACTAAATCTTTAGTTAATCCAAACTCACCAAAAGATGCTTTTTCAATTTCAAGGATTTCTTTTTTATTAACGACTCTCATGAGTATATAGTATACTCATGCTTAAAATTTTACTCAATTAGGCAGATGTTTTTTAAGTCTTATTAAAGGAGTTGGTCTTACTGAATAACTCCAATATCTTTCTCTAAAGCCGTCACGATATTTTCACAAATATGATAAATCGTCTCGTCCTTAGGCCCTTCAACCATGACTCTAGCAAGCTCTTCAGTTCCTGAATATCTTAAGAGAATTCGCCCATTTCCTTTTAGAAGATTCTCAGCATCTTTTACTGATTTTTGGACTGACTTTAACTGATCAAAAGGTATTTTTTCTTTTACTCGGACATTTTTTAAGATTTGTGGATATAATTCAACTTCTGCAGTTAACTCACTAATTGGTTTATTAAAGTACTGAGCGCATTCAATCACTTTTAAAGCTGCCAAGATTCCATCACCTGTAGTTGAGTAATTTTTAAAAATTAAATGCCCAGAAGGCTCTCCCCCAAACACACAAGTTGAGTTCAACATTTTCTCGACAATATATCTATCTCCAACTTTCGTTCTATGAAAATTAATTTTTTTGTTTTCTAAATATTTTTCTAGTCCCACATTAGACATCACTGTTCCAACAACTAACTTATCAGCGCCTAATTCATTTCTTTCATAAAGATAGTTGGATAAAGTCCCTATTAAACTATCTCCATCGATAACTTTACCTTTCTCATCGACAACAATTAATCTATCACCGTCTCCATCTAAACAAACACCCATATCTGCTCTATAATCGATTACTGCTTTAGCACATTGATCAGGAAAGAGAGCGCCACATCCTTTGTTAATATTAGTTCCATTAGGCTTTACTCCAATAGAAATAACCTCTGCTCCTAGTTCTTCAAAAATCATAGGAGCGACTTTATAGCCAGCACCATTAGCGCAATCCACAACGATTCTCATTCCCTCTAACGAGCTATTAAGATTATAGGCTTGTTTCGCCTGAACAATATAACGGCCCATAACTTCATCAAGTCTTTTTGCTCGTCCTAAATCTTCATGTAATTTTTCATCTAAAAGATCTTGATTCAAAATTAACTCTTCAAGCTGTGCTTCTACAATATCTGGAAGTTTATGTCCTGTGCTATCAAAGATCTTTATTCCATTATCATAATACGGATTATGAGACGCACTAATCATAATCCCAGCATCTGCTCTCATTGATTGCGTTACAAAAGCAACTCCTGGAGTTGTAAGAGGCCCAGTAAGAATCGCTTTTCCTCCCTGAGAACACACTCCAGATGCAAATGCTTGCTCTAACATATAACAACTAAGTCTTGTATCTTTACCAATGATAATTAAAGGAGTTTTTCTATTAGATCTTCTCGTTTGTGATTTTTGAAAGTAATGAGTAACAGCCCGGCCTAATGCCATGGCCACTTCGCCAGTCATTGGGAATAAGTTTGCCTTACCTCGAATACCATCGGTTCCAAATAGTTTTCTTTTCATAGATAACTCCTATAGAACTGATAGTAATATTAAATACTACTTATTGGAAATAAATTTAAACAGCTTTTGGCATTTTAATGATTTTTGTCTCTTCATCAATACCTTTAACTTTACGCTCTTTAGCAAGCTCTAAAGTCTTCTCATGAACCCTTGTACAAGCAATAAGCTTCTTTCTTAAGGCTTCTCTACTAATCCCCATATTCTTAGCAGCTTGAGATTTGTTTCCTTTAACTTGCTTAATCTCAGCAAGGATAAGCTCTCTTTCGACTAAAAGAACTCTTTCTTTAAGAGGCAATGAAGAATCATTCACAAATGGTATTTCTGAAGAAATTCTCACATTCATTGGCTTTTGAAGGATTGATAAAATCTTATCATCAACTTCAGTAATAACATGATTTTTAGTATTAAATCTCACTAGTCTTCCAATTGCATTGGTTAATTCAGCAACATTTCCAGGCCACTCATATTCTGTGAGTTTTTCTTTGATTTCATCAGAGAAAACTTTTAATAAATACCCTTGAGCCTGACATTCCTTAGCTAAGTAATAGTCTAGTAGTTCTTTGACATCTTTTTTTCTTTCTCTAATTGGTTGAATATTTACAATATTTTCATTTAAAATATTAAACATTTCAGTTGTTAGAACACCTTCTCTTTTCAAATCAAGAGGTAAGGTATTTGAAGTAAAGATAAATCTAATACTATGATCTTTATCTTTTGCTTCATTCTCACTAAACGCCTTGAATACTTTTCGTTGCATGTCTTTTGATAATTTTTCAATATCAGAAAAACATACTGTTCCTCCAACACAACTGTAAAGATAACCTGTTTCATTTTTGAAAAACTTTTCTTCTATATCTTTATCATTCATTGTTGAACAATTTATCACAGCAAAATCATCTGCTCCTCTATTTCCTTCTTTATGAAGAATTTTAGCATAAAGTTTTTTCCCAACTCCTCTCTCTCCCATTATGAGAACGGGATCAGATAAGTCTTTTAACTTTAAAATACATTTTCTTAAATCTGTCGTATGTGCTGATCTTCCAATCCAAATTAAAGCTCTTGGGTTTGGTGCACTGAAACGTCTAATGAGAGATTTTTCTGAAACTGGATCATATTGAGCAAAGAAGCTTGAATAAATCAAAGATAAAAATCTCATCACTTTTTCATCTTCTTCTGTGAACCTTGGCTCATTTCTCTTGTTTACAATTTCAATAACACCTATTGGTTTATCTTGTTTATTAAAAATTGGATTACAAATAACAGACTTTGTTTCTACTCCAAGTTTTTTATCTATTTTTTCATAAAATTTTAATTTCTCATGTCCTTTATCAACATTAAGTCCACTAGTAGTAGTGTAAACAGCTCCTGCTACACCTTTTCTATAATCAAAAGATAACTTTTTCTTTTCAACACCAATAGCGTGTTTTGCTTCTAACTGATTTGTTTCAGTATTAATTAAATAAACAACACCTCTTTGAGCATTCAGCATTCTTAAGCTTTCTTCTAAGATAGAATCAATAAACCCTTCTTTACCTGAAAAATTCATAATATCTTTATAAAGTGACAACATTAAAGAGAGCATTTCAAAGCCCTCAGTAATGTCCTCATTAAACTCAGCAAGAGCAAGCTTCTTTAAGCTATCTTTCACTCTCTCCTGATTAAAGTGGGAAATAAGTTGATCTACAAATCTTTTCATATAAACAAGGTCTTCTTCTTCAGAAATCTCAAGTCCATAAGTCATAGTTGGATCATTAAAATGACCAGAAAAAACTCTAACGACTTTACCTGTCACATCAAATCTTAATCGCTTGTAGCTCATTGAAACTGAGACTTCATCATCCACAGAAAGCTTTGCCTTTGTTTTTAGCCCAAGACCGGTAATGCTTACATCAACAATCTGAGCATCATCTAGAAACTCTCCTCTATCTGAATAAAGATCTTCCTTAGTGACGGAGTAACGTACATCATCACTAGAATTGAGAGGAATTCTAAAAGACTTGAAAAAACGAAATTCTGATAAACTCTTAATCATAAAATTATCCTTGTTTTATTACTTCTCGGAATAAAACTAGAAAACTTTATAGTTAAATTAGGGTTTGTACACAATATGTGGCAGTGGGTATTTTTTTCTATTATTTAAGAACATTCTAGCCCTTAAAATCGTTTGCACCCTATAATTTCTTTCTTCTTTAAATTAAAGAAACTTCAACATCAATGAATACAAGCAGGAAGATATTCTTCGCACTCTGTGATAGGCGATATCTTGTCATACTCTTGTTTTAATGTTCCATGAAAAATATATATAGGCATATCCTCATCTAACTTTGCAGCTTCACAAATCTCAATACTAGAACGACAAGATAATGGGACTGATGAAACAGGCGAAGCTTGCTCAATCTTCTTTATCTCTACAATGGCCCTTGATCGAAAAGATTGTTTATCAACATATTTGATTTCATACAAATTTTTATAATTATAAGTTTCTTTTTCTTTTAATTCTTTTAATAATACATTTTTCTCATGAATAAAAACTCCATCTTTTCCATTCGAAATTTGATGACAATTATCTAAAAGAGAAATAGTAATATCAATATCACCGTGTTCAGGGTGATCATTACGATAAATCTTAACTGCTCCCCATTTTTCTTTTTTTAAATCATTTAATGACTTCTTTTTATTAAAGTGTCCAAGGATAAGTTTTTCAGAAAAGCTCTTGGCTCGATGATCTCTATACATTTTAAATTTATGCCTAAATACTCCTCCCCATTCATTAAAAAAATGATATGCTGAAAAATTCATTTTTTTAGTAGATTCTCGACAAGAACTATCGAACAAACCTCCCATAAGACTTGTTTTATCTCCATACTCATGAGTTTCGGTCGAAGAATGCAAAAAGCCGAGATTATGTCCTATCTCGTGTAAAAGTACTTGGTTAAACTCATTTTTATCACTTGGCGCTATAGTCATCCAAACTTGCTTACCACCCAAGTCTGCTTTTCCGGCCCATCCTCCTCCTCTAAAAGCATAGGATAAGTAAACAACATGATCATATTCTGAATTATCTCGTCTCTCATTAATATAGTTTGAATACGAAAGAAAGCTATAAAAGTTAGCATCATCCCCAACATCAAAAACTTCTATGTCATATCGATCTTTCAAGTATTGCTTACTAGATGTCCGAAACATTGCATCTTCGAAGTAATCTAAATGCTTTTTTAGCTTACTTTCAGTAATTAACTGGCTAGGAAAATCTTTAGATACAACGATATAAAACTTTAATTTCTTCTTCTTACTATCATTTCGATTAGAAACTTTTACTTCAGATAAAAAGTTACAGTTAACAATCTTATTTCCCTCCCTATAGGCAATTACCTTCTGACCTGTTTTATGTTTATCTCTATCTATGAATTTTTCAGGTATATTCACTCTGTCTTGATTTTCTAGAACTATTTGAGCAGTGACCTGAGAAGAACCATCCTCTAATTCTGTCATTAAAAACACTAAGTTCCCTTCCAGGATATCAACTTTCTTTTTATCTAAAACATAAATGTTTTTTGATTTTGAGAAAAGTTGCTCTTTCTCATTTTTATTAAAAGCACAAGATACAACTATGCTCATCAAAATAATATATTTTCCCATTCCCATCTATTGAGAATAAACTACATCACTCATTCCACCTAATAACAAGAAAATCGTCTTTTCAGAAAGAAACAAATGACAAAAAAAGTGGTCAATTTAAATTAAAAATTAGCATTCCCAGAAAAACGTGCGAAGTTCAATCCAATTTTCTTAAATTAAGATACCAAGAATAATCTTTTTCATCGTCTGTAAGGTTCTAAAGGGAAATATTCTTTTATCTACCTTAGCACCTTCACAAACATCTAGACTACTTCGACAAGAACGAGAAAAGAATTTTCCATTTTTTTAATTTTAACAATCACTTTACAACGATAAGATTAACTCTCTAAGAGTGATCCCAAGACCTTTTTTTAATGTACTCATAGAACTCTCTGCTCCAATATGAGTATGAATGCCATATCTCATATTCGGATAAAAACTCTGATACCAATAAATTTGATAGGCCATATATTCACATAAAAAATCTCCTGATCCCTGTTCATCAATGAAAACATTCAGTTCAGGCAGTTTTCGTACGAGCTGTTCTTTTATTCTTTTTTTAGGGAACGCTGTCTGGATTCTTTGAAATTTTTTATATCTTACCGTTTTTCTTTTAGGTTTATAAGGGAACTTAAAATCCCCTCGCCATTGATTAAAGTTATTATAGACAATACTCTCTATCTCCCAGTCATTATTTTCTTTTGCTCGTCCAAAAGATAAAATCGCAACAGGTGTATATTTAGGCATGATTCTCCAAAAATCACTAAAACTACTTTGATAATCTACTGTAAAATCTCCTACTCCTTTCAATGTTTTATAAGGAAAGTCAGGAGAGAAAGAGTAAATATTATATCCTCTGCCTTCCCAGTTCTCACCTATCCACTTCGGGTTGAGCTTAGGATTCGCATTAAAATCTCGAATCATCATATTAGTCGGATACCAATATCCCAACAGAATGATATTAGGGAGTCCATTGTCGGAAAAATAGAGTTTATTCTTTTTTTGCTTACCAAGTTGTTTATTAGAATGTCTTAAATCATGAGGAGAGAAATATGGACTTAACTGAGAATAAGTAGAGAGCGAAAAAACTAAGCAGATATATAGCAAAGTATTCTGAAACATCGTTATTTTTTTTAAAGCCACTTATCAATGTTATGAAGAAGCTTACTTTCTGCATAGAAAGAAGCATTTTAGTCAGAGATACTAATTAAAAAGTAAAGAGATTAGATGCTTTTTCGGCACTAACAGAGGTCATATCATAACATTTAAGCCAATTATGATCTGCAGGAATATCTTTCATTTTTACTGTTGCTGAGTCTAAAGCTTCTTTTGTTTCCCAAAAGACAAAGTCCACGTAGCCTTTATCTGTTTTATTAATCTGCCATTTCACGAAACCTTCTTGCTTACTCATCCATAATGACAAAATATCTTCAGCTGATTCTCTTAAGAATTCTTCTGTAATCCCATCCGCTAATTTGTACTTGATAATATCAATAACCATAAAATCTCTTGCTAAAAAGAAGCATTCCCAGGAAAACGAGGAAAAGCAATCACATCTCTAATATTACTCATTCCGGTGATATACATAATCGCTCTCTCAAATCCTAACCCAAAACCAGCGTGCGGAGCTCCTCCAAATTTTCTTAGATCAAGATACCAAGAATAATCTTTTTCATCGAGGCCACATTCTTTTATTCTGTTGCGAAGGCCTTCATAGTCATCTTCTCTTTGAGAACCACCGATGATTTCACCTACACCCGGAACAAGAATATCCATCGCTCTAACAGTTTTTCCATCTTCATTAAGCTTCATATAAAAAGCTTTTATATCTTTTGGGTAATCCGTCACAATCACTGGAGCTTTAAAATGCTCTTCTGTTAAAAATCTCTCATGTTCAGTCTGAAGATCACTACCCCACTCTACTTTAAAATCAAACTTCTTATCTGACTTTATTAAAATCTCGACAGCTTCGGTATAAGTGATTTTTTTAAAATCTGTTTCAGCAACGTGTTTTAGAGTTTCTTGAAGATCTTTTTGATATTGTTTTTCAAAAAAAGCTAACTCATCTGGGCAATGTTCAAAAGCATACTGAATTAAATATTGAATATACTTCGCTCCAAGATCAGCAACATCATCAAGATCAGCAAAAGCAACTTCTGGTTCAACCATCCAAAATTCTGAAAGATGTCTGGATGTATGAGAGTTTTCAGATCTAAAGGTTGGGCCAAAAGTATATACCCCTCCCATTGAAAGAGCTAAACTCTCCGCTTGTAATTGCCCCGTGCATGTTAAGAAGGTTTCACTTTCAAAATAATCTTTTGAAAAATCAATGTCACCCTTATCAGTCTTTGGTGGGTTTTTTATATCCAAAGTACTCACTCTAAATAACTCTCCCGCCCCCTCAGCATCAGAAGCAGTAATGAGAGGTGTATGAATATAATAATATCCTAGATCAGAAAAAAACTTATGCGTCGCTTGAGCAAGGTGATGTCTTACTCTAAATACAGCGGATAAAGTATTAGTTCTCGCTCTTACATGAGCAACTTCTCTTAGAAACTCTAAAGATGTCTTCTTTTTTTGAAGAGGATAATCTTCTGAAACTTTTCCTATTATAGAAGGAACCTTTCCTTGCATCTCAATTGGCTGTCGCCCACCCGATTCAACAATTATCCCTTTAATTGCCATGCATGTTCCTGTTAAAGAGCTAGAGACTTCTTCATAATTAGGAGCATCTTGATCAACAATAATTTGAAGGTCTTGGAAACAAGATCCATCGTTTATAACTACGAAACTAAACGCTTTAGATTTTCTTAAAGATTTAACCCAGCCCTTAATTTCAACTTCTTTATTTAAAAACTTTTTTGAATCCAAGAAAAGATCTTTAATTAAAGTTCTCATTATTTCATTCCTTTAAATTCGTTCATATATAATCTCATTTGCCCCTTTTCTACTCGAGGCCCATAACTGGAAACAACACGAGATGAAAAGAAGCTTGCTAGTCTACCAGCATCTGAAAAACTTTTATCTTGAGAAAGAGCAAACATGAATGCTCCCGCATACATATCCCCTGCTCCATTACTATCAACTGCTTCAACTTCAAAACCTTCTACCTCTATTTTTTCTTCACCATTAAACACTAATGATCCAGACTTTCCTGTCGTGATCGCAAATGTTTTTGAATAATTTTTTAATCCCTCAAAGGCATCTGATATATTTTCAGTATCAGTTAAACTCATCGCCTCTTCTTCATTACAAAACAATAAATCAACAGGTTCTTTCAATATATGCTTAAACTGATCTTTAAAAAACTTAACTATCCCTGGATCAGATAAAGTTAAAGCGATTTTAGCTCCACTAGATTTTGCAATACTCATCGCTTCATCAACTGCTTTCATCGCTTTTTCTGAAGTTACTAAATATCCTTCAATGTATAAGTAATTAGCATCTTTTATTTGATCAAAATCACAATTCTCAGAAGCGAAACTCGCAGAAATCCCAAGATAGGAATTCATTGTTCGGTCTGCATCCGGAGTAACAAAAACCACACATCTTCCAGTCGGGTCTGCTCCTTTTGCTATAGATTTTTTAGAAAAATCTACTCCATTGGCTTTTAAATCTGTTGTATAAAATTTTCCATCTTCATCATCATTAACTTTATAAGCATAGAACGAACTCCCTCCCAGTTGAGCAAGAGCAATCACTGTATTCGCTGCAGAGCCACCGCAAGCTCTCTTATCTGCTTCTCTATTCAATTTTTCAGAAATTTCTTTTAGGCGTTTCTCATCTATTAAAGTCATCAAGCCTTTTTCAATACTGGCTTCATTTAAAAATTCTGGAGTTACCTTAAACTCTGAATCAACTAAAGCGTTTCCTAAAGCGTATACATCAATTGTTTTCAAATTTTCCCCTTAAATAATCCAATAGAAACAGTAAACTAGTTTAACACAAGTGTTTTAGAAAGTTCTAATAAAGACTCTAATTTCTTAAGATCTTTTTTAATTGGAAGCTGAGCATATCCTAGAAGTCTTCTCATGATCTCGGCTCCAGTAAATTTATTCATTAAGATTTCATCATAGCTTTGCTTATAACTATTCAAATAAAGATTAATTAACTCTTCAGGGTGATTTGATAGGTGTAAATGAGCAACACTCACGCCTAAATCGAATTCTTTAGCTCCGATAAAGCCAAATTCTGGATCAATGAGATAGATTTCTCCATTACATTTCAACCAGCTATTAGGATAAAAATCACCATGAAGTAGAGTCTCGCCACTTTGTAAATAACAATCACCAAGTTTATAAATTTCTTGAACATATTCATTATTATTTTTTAATCTCTTCGCTAGCTCATCTAGCCCAGAGCAAATTGAATTAAGATCTAATCCATTATCCACTTTCAAGGGAATATCATACATGTGAGCATGATTTAATTTTCTCATTTCTGAATTAGAAAAAACTTGCCCTGAAGTATCAATCGAATGTAAGTCACTTAAAATTTGAGCAATCGATTTTAAATCTTCAGCTGAAATATTTTCTCCTTCATAAACAAAGGAGAAATCATGTCCTTCTCCTAAGTCTTGCATGACAAAAATATGATTCTCTCTATCAAAATGCTTCCCCTGAGGAATCTTAGAATTGATCGATGTATTAGCTGAAGCCAAATTATAAAACCTCACCTCTTCTTCTATTCTTGAGATAGGAGCAGGCACATCAGGATATTTCTCACAAAAGTCACTTGATTGTTTAAGAATCACACTTCCAACATCTCCATTATTCAGGGTGGCCCTTAACGTACAATTCATATTTCCTTCACCAGCTTTTGAAAGATCAACAACCTGTCCATCAATTCCTCTTGAATTCAAATAACTTGTTGTATCTAAAACATCCCAATCTCTTAGAGCTTTCATTTTCTCTCTCCTAGAATTTTTTCAAATGTTCTTAAACTTTTATTTTTTTTAAAACTATTTGGATAAAAAAGCTGGCCATGAAAACTTAGATAAAACCCTGGAGTTAAAATATCAGCGCAAGCAATTGCTTCTACTAAGTTTTGAGAAGCATCATTGTCTTCAAAGCCCAGAGGTCTCATCGCTCCAGTAAATACCACCGGAACACTAATAGCTGTGTCATCAAGTAATCGTTCTTGGCAGCGAGCAATAGTCTGATCCATAGTATCTGTGCCATGCAAAACAATAGTTGGTAATCGCATACGCTCAAAACCTCTAATAAAATCATAAATCAGATCTCTATCTTCTTCATTCATGTCTAAGGAATCTTTCTGCATCACTTCATTAATAATAAATTCTTTATAAGGATAACGCAGCTCGTCTATAATTCGATCTTTAATCACGGACTCTCTATTCTTCAAGCTCCCATCACCTTCATCATAGGTTTTCTCTATTGTCCCACCAGTCGAGAGAATAAGCATTTTAGACTTTTTATTCTCAAATTTTTCGAACTTTTCTAAATGATTCATTTATCTCACCCTTGACTCTTGCTAAATTCAGCCCATATTAACAAAAACTTAAATTTATAGCTAGGAGTAAGATTCATGACATCAAAAAAAGGAACAATTTCAGTTAATACTAATGACATTTTCCCTATTATTAAAAAATGGCTTTATTCTGAGCATGATATTTTTCTAAGAGAATTAGTATCAAATGCTTGTGACGCGATCACAAAGAGGATCACTCTTTCTAAAAATAATAATGAAGTCGCTCCTGAGGGTAAGGTAGATGTCAGCATAGATAAAAATGCTAAAACAATTACCATCACTGATAATGGAATTGGGATGACGGAAGAAGAGGTAGAGAAATACATTGCTCAACTTGCTTTCTCTGGAGCTGAGGAATTTGTTGAGAAGATGAAAGACTTAAACTCAAATGATTCCAAAGATGAAATTATCGGAAAGTTTGGTCTAGGGTTTTATTCAAGTTTTATGGTCGCTGATAAAGTCGTTATTAACTCAAAATCTATGAGCAAAGATAGCAAAGCTGTAATGTGGAGTTGTGAGGGAGATACTGAATATGAATTTTCTGATTCTTCTAAAGATGAGATTGGAACTTCCATTACTCTTCATATCAATGAGGACTCTTCAGAGTTTCTTCAAAGTTTTAAAACTCGATCTACTTTAAGGCAATACTGTGATTTTATGCCTTATCCTATTGAGCTTATCGATGAGAATGAAAGAACTAAGACATTAGAAGAAAATTTAAAAGCAGAAAAAGAAGAAGATAAAAAAGAAATTGGTATTGATATCATTAATCAAACTCAGCCTTTATGGAAAAAAGATCCATCCAAAGTAAGTGATGAAGAATATAAGAACTTTTATTCCAAAATGTTTCCAATGGATCCTGAACCTTTATTTTGGCTACATCTAAACATTGATCATCCATTTACCCTGCAAGGAATTTTATTCTTTCCTAAAATTAATCCAGCTAAACCTTTCAACGAAAATAATATCAGGCTTTATTGCAAGCAAGTTTTTGTATCTGATAATATGAAAAATGTCGTACCTGAATTTTTATCAATGCTAAAAGGTGCAATTGATTCAACAGATATACCTTTGAATGTTTCAAGATCTGCCCTACAAGGTGATCCAAATATTAAGAAGATATCAAACTATATTATTAAAAAGGTTGCAGAGTCTCTTAAGAAGCTTTCTAGAAATGATAGAGAGAAGTTTGAGAACTATTGGCCTGATATTGGAATGTTTGTAAAGTATGGAATTATCTCTGATGATAAGTTTGATGAAATCTTAAGAGAACATATGCTTTTAAAAACGTCAGATGAAAAATTTGTTACCTTAAGTGAATACCAAGAATCTATTCCTGAAGAGTTTAAAGAAAAACTCAAAGGAAAAGTACTGAACTATCAAATTGGTGCTGGAGACCCTGCTCTTTTAAGCCAACTTCAATCCAAAAATATTCCAGCTGTAGAAACAGATAATTATATTGATCCTCACTTAACTCAGCACATTGAGTATAAAAAGCAAGGTGAGAATGAATATAAGTTCTCTTCAATTGATACAGAGTTTGAAAATTTAATTGAATCTCAAGCTTCAAGCCCAGAAGATATGAAAGTTCAAGACTTCTTTAAAGAGACTCTAAAAGATGATCCAAACTTAGAAGTTGAAGTAAAAAACATTGAAGCTAATACAGCTCCCGCATACTTTAAATTTGATCAAAACATGAAACGATTTCAACAAATTACAAGATCAATGGGACAAAACGCTGAAGCGATGCAGGTAAAAAGAACTTTAGTTGTAAACCCTGCTCATTCACTCATACAAAATGCTTATAAACTTTTTGAAAGTAATGATAAAAAAGAATTAGCATCAAAAATTGTTCATCATGTTCAAGACCTTGCTATGATTTCAAGTGATGGCTTAGATCAAGAGAAGAAAAGTGATTTTGTTAAAAGATCTCAAGAGATCATTCAAGAGCTTAGCGGGTTTGCGATATAGTTAACTCATTCACGAATAAGCTTAGGCTTGTGAAATTCTAAATATACTTTGGTTGAAGTGGGTGATAATTCTGAAATTTTTTCAAATTTATCAAAAGAACTTATTTCAACCCAAGTTTTTTTTAATTCTCTATCATCGTATTTCACTTCCCCTAAATCCATTTTAGATATTTCTAGATCATTATAATTTGTTATTGATTTATCATGATTATAATCAATAACGACAATGCCCGTCATGTGTAAGGGCCTATGTCCATGATTTTTAAATATCACTGGAAAAAAGCTTGAATCATCCACTCTTGAGTGAGGAAGAAAACTAATTAAGTTATCATGCTCAAAGATGATTTTTCCCAAATCTTCTGAATAATTATCTTTTTTGATTGAATAAACTTTATCTGACACGAAGTAATCTTTGGTTCCTGATTTTATTTTCTCTTCATTTAGAAAAAATTTTGTTTTCGCTTCTTCCCACTTAAAAAAGTTCTTAGTGCTTTTCTCTTTCTCTTCTAACCTCTTTACTTCCGTTTGCGCAAGCTCTCGTTTAACTTCCCTTTTGTTTTTTTGAACTTCAGCAGTCTTCTTTACTTCTTTAATAGTATTTTCAGATTTATGTAATTTTGTTTTAGTTTGTTTCATCTCACTTCTTTTTTTTGTTTTTTCTGAAGTAAAGAAAAACCATCCAAGTATTAGTAAGAAACTTGAAAAAAATATGATCTTAACTTTCATTATTTATCCCTACTTTAAAGTTTCTAAATTATTAAACCCATAAATATTCAAAGATGCTGAGGTGAAATCTCCATCATCTTTTCTCGAACACACTCTAACCTTCCATATACCTTTTGCATTAATTCCCATAGGTGCTCTCACTCCAAAAAAAGATTCTGGTTCTAAATTATCAGCTCCATCATCAAGACTTGTAGATGCTCGACTCGTCTTCACCATGCTAATCTTACCATCCGGCATCACAAGAAAAATCCCAATATCTCCATAATTTACGTCATGCATATGAATATTTACTTCCGCAGACCAAACTTGAAAATCTTGGTTAATTTCAAAACTCACATCTTCACAAGTTCCTTCTTTTAGAGTCTTCTCAAACTCCTCAGAATTTTCTAACAGTTCAGGATCTGGAATACTTCCTGTATACTTTTTAGCAAAATCAACAGCCGCTGAGAGATCAATTAATCCAAAACCTTGATCAAAACTATGAGTTAATCCAAAACCATTCGTTACACGTGAGATTTTTTTTTGAGATCCTATATTTTGATTGTAAACATTTCTGTCACTAATAAGATTAGGCTTAGCTGTTTTCGCTAAAATCCAAGCAAGGTCAATCCACCTAGCATTGGGCTTATTTTCTTTTAAGGCCTCTAAAACCACAGCCCCTACACCTGCAGCAATTGGTGTTGCTGCAGAAGTACCTGAAAAGCGACATGTATAAGCATCATTATCATTAGTCGTGCAAGTTCCCAGGTTTCTATTTTCTCCCGCTGGAGCTGTAATAAAAAGATTTGCTCCTGGAGTAGAGTAATAAGCTATTTCTTTATCCCAATTAGCTGCAGCGACATTGTGAACATAAACAATTGAATCAGCTGCTTCTGTGTTTCCATCAGCTCCAATAATTGCACCATCATTACCACTAGACTTAATATGAAAAATATTATTTTGAGTTGTGGAGTATTTATAATTCTCAAATTCAAGCTCATCTCTTTCCATATGAACATAATTCCCATTTGAAATACTAAAGCCATAACTTGCACTTCTTATATCAATGTCTGAGCTTTTTTTTATGGAATCAGCTTGAATGGCAGATTGAGGTAGTGAAGAATTGTAGGAAACAATGATATTATCACCTGAGAAGGTTGAATTATAAGCAACCCCTATCCCCCCAATATTATTATTTCCTTCAGCTGCTATTAATCCTGCACATGCTGTTCCGTGATTATCAAGAGTTGGTTTAAAAGCATCACTAATAGATTCTAAATAATTCCTAGAGTCTTTTAAAATAAAATTTTCTTTAAGATCTTCATGATCAGCATCAAGTCCTCCATCGCTAACGTGAACTCGTATTCCACTCCCATTATATTGCTTTAATGTATCTCCTGCGTTGATATCAATCACAGGTTTTGATGATATAAACCCTGAACGAGAAAGATCTCTAATCGATTGAGCGTTCGCATTTAAGTGCCATTGAAAACAAGAGTATGGATCGTTTACTCCAAGAACATTTTCAAAGTCTTCACACTTTATTAAACCAGATTTATCAAAGAATGGATTATTGGGTATAATGGGAGTATTAGGTGTAATTTCTTTATCTTTTGAAATCTTGATTTCTTTTTTCTCTAATGAAGAATTAAATTCACAAGAACTAAGAAAAATAAAAACTATAAAAAAATACTTCACATGGTTTTATCGGAATAAAGCCATGAATCTTTAATAAGAGAAGTAATTTAAAAGAGTAGATGCAGTAACTATTTACTGCATCTTATTAGAAACATTAACCCAAGCGAGCTGATGAATCGCTCTATTTTTATGAGTACATCTCTCATAAGCTTCTTGAGCTTCTTTACAATCTATACAAAGAGTTGCTGTTGGCCTTGCTTGCAAACGATCTTTAGAGATATCACATTCACATTCAGTACAAGTTCCATAAGTATTATTTTCAATCTGACTTAAAGAATGAGTAATCTTTCTTAAAAAATTCGTCATTCTCTTATTTAACTTAATATTTTTATCGTTTTCGTCATTGGTATGGCATTGATCAACTACATCTCCATCAGTTAATTTAGCGCCAGTAAAGTTGGACATCTTATTTCTAATGTCATCCATGAGTTTTAAAAAGTAAGCTTCCTGCTCTTTTAAAAATTTCTTATCCATAAGTGTTCTCCTTTTTTCTTTTAGAGAGAGAGATTAAGTTACTTCCTGTAACTTTTTGTGACTCTAAATTCCTCATCCTAAGGACACTCTCTCTGCCCCTATACACTGCAGGCCCCATGCCAATTCCTAGGGCCAATAAAAGCTGTTTAAAAAAGACAAGTGTCAGTTACACACCGCATTGGGATCATCTTCCACCGGTTTGCAAGTTAATTTAAAAATGAGATAGTGTTGGCCATATTCTTACAGGAGTACCTTACATGCATAAAGATCAATGGTTCAGTGAAATTTCTTACTTTAACTCTCACATGACTGGTTTTAAAGTTAAGCAATTGCTTCATGAAGAACAATCAAAATATCAAAACATTAAAGTTCTTGATACTCATAGTGTTGGAAAACTTCTTCTTCTTGATAATAAAACCATGGTCTCTCAAGCTGATGAATTTGTTTATCACGAAGTTGTCTCTCATGTACCCTATATGTGTAAGCCTGAAGTTGAGAATGTTTTAGTCATTGGTGGAGGTGATGGTGGTGTTGTCAGAGAGTATGTTAAACATAGTGATATTACATCAATAGACCTTGTAGAAATAGACGAACGAGTCATTGAAGTTTCAAAAAAATTCTTCCCTGAGTGCACATCAGGCCTTAACGATCCCAGAGTTAATGTTCATACAACTGATGGTATAGAATTTATTCAATCAAAAAAAAATCATTATGATATTATCGTCATCGATTCAACTGATCCTGAAGATTTTGCTGCTGGCCTATTTACTGAAAAGTTTTATAAAAACGTTTATGAGTCACTAAAAGATGATGGAATTATGATTAACCAAACAGAGAATCCATTTCTTGATGAATACGGAATTAAAAAGATTTATTCAAATATGAAAAAGGCATTCCCTATCGTTAAATCCTTCTATGCTCCCATGTTAATTTATCCAGGGGTATATTGGACTTTTGGATTTAGTTCTAAAAAATATCAACCAACAAACCTTGTGAGATCTAAAATTTTACAAATGAAGAACTTAGAAAGAAGTCTAAAGTGGTATAACACAGATTGGCACATTGGGGCCTTTCAACTTTCAAACCTTCATAAAAGAAAAATTGGATTATAATGAATTTTTTAGAGTCAAAAAAAGTAGAATTACAAAATGATGAAGGTATTTATCTTCTTGGTATTAACTTTGATGGAACCGCTTGTTATAGAAAAGGTGCTCGTCTAGGACCAGATGCCATTAGAGCAGCGAGTGATAATTTAGAAACATATTCTCCTTATTTAGACAAAAACTTAGAAGGAAAAAGTATTTTCGATTTAGGTAATATTGAGTCTGAAAACTTTTCAAGCTTAAAAGATGAGTTTGAAGCTTTAATCGAAAAAGATTTAAAAACATCACCTCTCGTAACTCTAGGAGGTGAGCATTCTATTTCAATTATGCCTATAAAAGCATATCTTGAAACGTTTGAAGATTTACTCATTCTTCAACTAGATGCTCATGCAGATTTAAGAGATACTTATTTAGGAACTCCAGATTCTCATGCTTGTATAATGAAAAGAACCTTAGATCTTTTAGGGCCAGAACAAGGATTTATTCAATATGGAATCAGGTCTGGAACTCAAGAAGAATATAAGTTAATGAGAGAAGCAAAGAGTCTTATTTTAAATCTAGAAGATCTACTTTCAACTCTTAAGGATGTTCCAGACTCTCAACCCATTTATCTTACTTTAGATGTTGATTTCTTTGACCCTTCTTTTATTCCTGGCACCGGAACCCCTGAAGCTGGAGGAGAGAGTTTTAATAATTTCATGAAAATTCTTAAAATTTTAAATCAAAAAAACTTTGTCGGAGCAGATATTGTTGAACTTGCCCCTAACTTAGATCCAACTGGAAATTCTGATTGTTTTGTCTCTAAGATAACAAGAGAGATACTATTAAGCCTCACCTAATCTTCAAGTTCACAGGTAGAATACTCGAGCCAAACCCTAGTACAAGGTGGACTTTCACATGAAGGATGATCAATCTCAAACCATTTAATCGCATTTTCTGTTATTGGCGCTGTAGTTCCTGTACAAGAATATCTAGTATTATCTGAATTCGGAAAACAAGTAATTGTTTCTTCACTCGATCCATTTGCAAGCCAAGCTTCTGAAGATCTTCCAAAACCACTTTCTATCCAAACTCTATAGCTTTTAGTATTAGAAGGAACTTGAATATTCGCTGTGATCGTTTCTGTTGGTGAAACAATCCATCGTCCATTCCCTACGAACCTTCCTGAATCAACTGTTATTTGGCTAGGCTGAACCCACATAGTTCGACATTGTGTGGTCCTAGTAGTACTAGTTGTTGTCGTCGTTGTACATAAACCTCCACCACAACCTCGCATTGTAGTCGTAGTTGTAGTTGTAGTTGTAGTTGTAGTTGTAGTTGTAGTTGTAGTTGTAGTTGTAGTCGTAGTTGTAGTCGTAGTTGTAGTCGTAGTTGTAGTTGTAGTTGTAGTTGTAGTTGTAGTTGTAGTTGTAGTTGTAGTTGTAGTCGTAGTCGTAGTCGTAGTTGTAGTCGTAGTTGTCGGTACTGGTTTAAATACTGAAATACTTTCTTCTAAATCATCACCTCTAGAAGAATCTTCAGAATCCATCTCTATATCAGTAATAATATTAGTGATAACTTCACCTTCTGTCCCAATATCAACTTTCGCTTGAATATTTAATTCAAAACTATCCTTTATATCTAAGCGATCAACAACCCAACGACCAGAAGTAGGATTATAAGTTCCTTGCTGGTCAGAATGAGTTTCGTAGTTAATACCAGAAGGTAAAATATCTTTAAGACTAAAGTTTGTTATATCTCCAGGCCCAAAGTTTTCAATTCTAATTGTATATTCAATAAGATCTCCAACCATAGGTTCAGTCACATCAACAACTTTGGAAACTCTTAAATCATTGGCACAAATCTTAATACTTTCTGAAATCTCTTCTACCTTTTCATCATCAGATATTTTGATAGATATTTTTGGACTCAAACCATTTCTTAAATTTCCTGGAAAGACTACTCCTCCACACCTATACTCTCCACTGACACAATCACAACTCACACTACTAGGAAGCATATCGGTACTCGAAATATCAATGATTGAATTTTCTTTTGAACAAAAGCCAGACAAATGTACTTCTTTATGAGTTGGCGCGCATCCTAAGGATTGAAAGCTATTATCAGTTTCTTTTTTTTCTAAGCCTTTAAAACCGATGCCATCAAAAACTAAAACATTTGTGTTCTGTCCACACGAACTAAGAAATATAAATAGAAATAAAGAAATAAGTTTTAAAGTTTTCATCTATTCTATTTTAAAATCACTTCCATTGAAGTTTATTAAAAAACATCAAAAGCTCTAAAGGATGCTCTAGATTTGAGATAAGCTAAAAAAATTGAAAATTTCTGCCTTGAAAAATTGGCAAATAAAGAGTGAATCAGGAAAATTTAGTAATTTAAAACCCTAGTAAGAATTCACTCCACTACTTCCACCCTACAACAGTGAATCTTAAAGTACTACTCAGATCTTATCAATTTTGTGAAGCTCTCTATATATAGTAGTAATCCTAAAAGAAATCTTCAATTCTCAAGAAGCCCCCTCAAGCATAATTGAAATGAATCCCTAAACTGCTCCTCATAACTTTTGAAGTAAAATCATCCAATTTACTAAAACTTGATAATCCTTACTATTTTTTCTAACTTAAGGAATATTTATTATATATTCTGAAAAGACTT
This sequence comes from Bacteriovoracaceae bacterium, assembly GCA_020630335.1. Lineage (GTDB taxonomy): Bacteria > Bdellovibrionota > Bacteriovoracia > Bacteriovoracales > Bacteriovoracaceae > JAHDHG01. The sequence continues at coordinate 101,657 of JAHDBN010000003.1, read as the reverse complement.
CCCCTGATCCCATTCCCCAATAATCAGCATCATCGATTGAATACTTTCCTGAATAGCTTCCAGGTAAAACATAATCATGCACAAACCCTGGAGTTGTCGTCTGATTGTAATCATCTGTACCATCAGCATTAATATCTAGATAGAAATCATCATAAACCGTATCTGGAGGAGATGAATCTAAAATAGATACACTGTCATCATTAAGATTTAAAATTGTTCCACTAACACTTATATCAGCACCGGGTATCAATACACCTAGATAGTTGTCTCTTAGCCAAAACAAAGAGTGAGTAGTCACAGTATTCCCTAAATTATCTGTTGTAGTCATCTTAAGAGTAAAATCATGATTAGCACCAGAAATTGTTGTCACTCCCGCGGAGCAATTAGAGAAATCCTCAAAACTATTCACAAATGCAATTAAGTAGGAGAGCCCTTCACCTGGTAATGAACCTAGTCCGCCTGAGCTTTCACCCGTTCCTCTAATTGAATAACTGATATTCGGAAATCGTATTCCTAATGTTGTACTTATGGGTTGGAGTCCTAAAATATTTAAACTCAAGTAAGGAAAAGTATTTGAAACCGTCACAGAAACACTAGAATAAACAACTCCCTGAGCATCTAAAGTCGACTCAACAAATGTTTGAATTGGCGTAGCTGCTAATGAATCATAAATAAAAATCCCCCCAACGACAGAACCTAAACTTTGATCTATCGTTCCACCTCCACCTTCTACCCAAAATCCACTAAACTCTAGGCTTGTTAATTCATTTACATTATATGCACCACTCTCTACCTCATACAGTGTGCTATCTGTGTCACAAGTATCATACAGATTTGTAGGCTGTGTAACATCTACAACTGGAGCTAAAAAAGAAAATATCTCTCCTGTACCAGAAGTACTACTAGATCCATTATAACCATTTGAGGAATAAACAGTAGGAATAATCTCCCAACTCGTATTAACAATATTATTGTTTGGACTAGTTTTTGAAGAGTTTCTAAAAGTATATTCCCCATTCGTATTGATATAATTCTCAAGTTCTATTTGTCCTAAAAGCCATGTTGTCACGGGACTTCCCGTGGTTTCATCATCAGATAAAGCTGTACCTCCTGGCGGTGTAGAACTAACCGAACAAGTTGCAGGAAGAGATGAAATGGATACACTCGGGATAGTAAATGCTCCTCCAGAACATAAAACAGGCGCACTGGATCCCGTTCCGCAGTCGACAGTAATCACACTTCCATTGGGCAAACAACTTCCAGATAAATTGTGAGTACCTGGAGTTACAATGCTAGAAATATCAGATAAATCAACAAAGGGGCTAATTGAACCTCCTTCAACCAAGTATGCATTTTGATTACACGAAACAAAAAGAATTAGATTAATAAATAAAATCCAAAATGAAAATCTCATAGTATTCCTTCCTTACTTATTTCTTACTAATCGATTAATTTTACCAGAAACTTTAACTATAAGTTTTTTCACATTCTTCAAAGCTATCTAGTTGGATAAGGGTTTATAACACCAACAGAAATTGGCAAATTTAAATTACACAAATTAAAAAATAATGCCGAACATCAAACGCTCTTTTTAAGACATATGTTTTTTTTTCAGGTAAGGATGAACAATAAAACTCACTCCCAAGATACCTAATTCGTACAATGAAACTAAGGGAACCCATAGTAGAAGTAAAGTTGTCGGATCTGGTGGAGTTAACATTGCAGAAACAACAGCGAAGCCTACATAAACATATGATCTAATTGCTGCAAGTGATTGCTTCGTTACGATTCCCATAAAACCTAGAACCAACATCAGATTGGGCAGCTGAAACAAAACTCCTAGAAACAATAAGATTTTAGAAAACATGACAAGATAAGATCTTAAATTAATACTTGCTTTAATCTCTTCGACCGTAGAAATATCAAAATTTAAAATCAAATCAAAAGCAAAAGGAAATGCAATATAATATCCAAATAAAATTCCTAAAACAAAAAGGATAAAGCCTACAAGAATAAAAGGCCTTACAACTTTAACTTCTTTTTCATACATCGCAGGTTTAATAAATTTCCATAGCTCATAAAACCATAAAGGCGATGAAAAAATAATACCTGACCAGAATCCAAGCTGGAATTTAGCTAAGACTTTATCGAAGATTTCAAGAAAAACAATTTCTCCTTCACCATTCAATGCATTTCTAAGTGGGATTAATAAGAAATCAGCAATTTTATCACCAAATGCATAGCATACCATAAATGCAATTCCCCAAATTAATAAAATGCGTATCATCGTACTTCTTAACTCGGTTAAATGATCAGAAAAACTCATCTCTTTCACTAATGGCCTCTATATATTCCTTTTATTTCATCTTAAACTAATAAGTATGAAACTTATCAATATTATACTTATCGGTTCATTGTATTTTTCTCTTAATGTCTCAGCTCATCCACATCATAAACACCAAGTTAAAAATCATGACTCTTTTAACTCTAAAGGTACTATAAACAAAAGAGTTAGCAAAACAGAAAAAATGCAACATAGATTAACGAGATGCCTTGGAAGAGAAGAACTAAGAATACACAAAGATGAAAAAGAGAATTATCACTTCTACTTAAATCAAACTCTAATAAGTCACCTTATTGGTATAGAGGGAGCTACTATTAGTGATTCTATATATTACTCAGTATGTAACTCTAAAAAAAGATATCCTTCCCTAGATCTTTATATGGCGTTTTTAAAGAATGGTGAGAAATCATTTAAAATACTTCCAAATGAAAATATTTCAACTAGAAGTTCAATTAAAAGATTCGTTACAGATTTGATTGGTATTACTAATGTCTTTTTTCTGCACACAAAAAAGAATGCCAAAAATAAAAAATGCCTAGATAAATATACTCCTGAGTTATTAGCAATAGAGACAGATCTTCTTTACTTACTTGGAGAAATGGAATTTTCAAAAATTCTTTTTAGAAAAAATAGAATGAGAAATTTAATAAGAAAAATTAGAGATCCATATTTTTATCAAAAAAGATGCCCAAAGAATTCCAAGGAATAAAATCTAAATAAATTCTAATAGTTTTTTAACCTGATTGCTTGGAATATAATCTAAATTCTGAATCATAACGACATTATTTTGTATTCCACGCGAGTCTTTTTTTAAAATTCTAAGGCTGGGATCTGTTTTTAAGAAATTATTAGGAAGAACAGCGATTCCAAAACCATCTGAAACATATTGTTTAATTGTTTCAAGGTTATCAATGATATGCAATGTTTTTGGTTCTTTGAACTTCAAGCGATTTTTACTATACCAACGCTTTAATAAGCCTAACGATTCAGAGTAGGCAATATGAGGAAGCTCTGCCAAATTTAGCTTCTCACCTCTAACAAACTGCGTATAAAAATCTTTTGAACAACATAACTCTAAAACTTCTTTATAAGCATGTTTTTCTAATAATTTATCTGAAAGTTTTGACATTGACCCTTCATCAATAAATGCAAGATCTAAATCAAAATTTAAAACCATCTCTGCTAAGTCATTGGATTTTCCAGTTTTTACTTGAAAGCTTACTCTAGGGTAATGAGCAAAATATTCCTTTAATACCTTATTAAAAACATTCTTTGAAAAGTTAATAGGTAAACCAATTTTAATTGCACCTGATATTTTATCGTCATCAGCTGAATCTAAAAAGTTGGTAAAATGAATTTCAAATTCATGAAAAAATTGTAATAAGTTTTTACATGCATCTGTAGGAATATAAGAGTTTCCTGAACGAAAGAAGAGAGTTTCATTAATTTCTGACTCTAATTTTTTAACCGATTGATGCATCGCAGAATTCGTTACACCCACAACTTCTGAGGCTTTTTTTAAGCTTTGTTCTTCTGCTAAAACACTCAAATACTTGAGTTTATTATAATCAATATTATTAAGTTTCATTTAATAATATGTTTATTATATTTAAATTCGTTCGTAAAGCTTTTTCACTTATAGTTGAACTATAAATAATTCATGCCGTATAAGTCGGCTGGAACAAAGGATCTTTATGAAAACTTTATTACTTCTTTTATCACTTTTTACTCTACAAGCATTTACTTGTTCTTGCGCTCATCCTCCCAAGTTAAAAGAACTTATTAAAAACTCTAAATATATAATTGAAGCGAAAGCATTAAATTCTTATATTGATGATAATTCAAATTATCAATCATTACAGATTGTTGATATTTTCAAAGGAAATAAAATTGTAACAGGTGAATACGATACTAGTTTTTTACCTGAGAATTTTTTACTCAATGATGTTTTATTTGTTAGAGGTGGTAATAATTTTGCTATGTGCGGGCAAGAAGTGAGGCTTGGAAAAGAAGAAAGTGTTATTTTATTTTTAGATTCAAAAAATAAATTAGTTAGAATTAATTCATGTAGTTCATATCAATATCTAGTAGAGTCTGAAAATAAAAAGAAGTATCAACAGGCATTAGAGTTTTTAAAGAAATAATTTTAAAGTTTAAGAAGAGAAAAAAAAAGGGCCTCTAAGAAGGCCCTTTTTTTTATGTTTTTTTATAAAGCAAGAGAACTTAAAACTTTCTCGTAATGCTCTTTAGTATTCAAAGAACCCTTAGCTATTGATTTTAATGTAGCTTTGGTTAACTCACTTAACTCACTAATTGTCTCATTCAAAGAGTCCGCTCCTCCTATATTAGAAACAACAAACTCTTCTGCTAAAACCTCTCCTGAAGCTTCAGCATTTTTCACTTTCACTTCTAATAAAGTTTTCGGAAGAGATTTAAGTAACTCACCTTCTTCCTTAGAAAGACTACTCTCATCTCCAGCAAGGAATGCTTCAACTTTTTCTTTGTTAATAGAACTCAGAGCATCAAGAATCGCTTTAAAACTATCGTATAGATTTTTAGAAACTACATCGATATAAGTTGCAACATCCTTTTGAATAGATTCGCTATCTTTACCTTGAATAATTCCAGTCGAGATAACCTCTAAGGCACCAGAATCTTTGCTCTTGATTTCTTCAGAGAGATTCATTTTTTCAACAATAGATTTGATAGCAACACTCCCGTCAGGAAAAGAATATGTTCCATACTGAGTTTTTACTTGATTAGGTCTAGTAGCATCCATTGTATCATAAACGATATAATCTTTGACTAAAGGGTTTGAGAGTTTAGCGTCAAAACCATCATCACCAGTCAGCATGAAATTTAAAAGAAGTTTCGTGATATGTGTCGCTCCTTTCTTCATACCAACTACTCTATTCATCATTCTATTAATATCATTTTCAATAAAATCTGCCTCTGCTTGATTGATTTGAACATTTTGCTTAGAAACCGAACCATCAGCTAAACTTACAACTAACTTTTCTCCAGTATGTATTCCATCAATCTGAGAAATCATAACATCTTTAAGTGCTTCTCCAACGGTATAATCCTTAGCAAGTAAAACATTTCTTGAAACAAAACTTCCAGTTAAACTATCAAAAGCAGGACTTCCAAAAGTTTTTTTAGTTAAAAGATGAACCGCTAAAATTTTGTCCATCCAGAATCCTCTTACATCAATCTCATCAATATAAGATGAACCATTTTTCGCAGATTTAACATGATTCAAAGGTGTTCCCACTTGAGCGACAGGAATAAACATTCCAGAAGCAGTTTGAATAGGTCCAATGGCAGCGCAACTAGTTTCTCTAAACATACTTAATGAATACCAAGCTCCTTGCCCATTCATTGCATTTACTATTTGGCAATGAGCATCGACTTCTTTTAATACGTTTATAGCAAAAATAGCGATTTTATTCACTGCTTGATAGAGCTCCATATAAGCAGTGTAATTTGCACTACCTTGAGTAATTTGACCTTTTTTATAAGCATCATCATAAATCTCAAAGACTTCAAAGAATCTTCTTAAAGGTAGAAATGTTCTTTGATACTTAGCATTTAAAGAAGCTAAATTGTCATACTCAGAGAAGTGCAATTTATCTAACTTTGTATTTGAGTACTTATAAGACTTATAGAAGTTTCTAATGTAATGATCGACAACTTCATTATAAGTCGTTCCTTCATCAAATCTATTACACATTGGTTGAGTTGAAACTCCCTCATCTGAGCAATACTTAAAGGCAACCTTATTTGCAAGATCTGCTGGCTTAATCTCAGATACTGATTTTTCAAAACTTAGAGTCTTTCCATCTTTTGTATCAATTTCTTGAGAGTACCCAAACTTTAAAGCGGCAATATCATATTTCCCAAGAATAGGAAGTGCATCAAGATCTGAATAATTATAATCCATCACTGAAGATAATTTAATATCTTGCTCTATTCCCATCGAATCAAGTTCATCTTTGGTATAAAAATTATCTTTATCTTCAGAACCAGAAAAGTTATGTCTTAGCCCAAGATTATGTCCAAGCTCATGAATTAAAACTGACTTCCAAATATGAGGAACAATCAAGTCGATCACATCTTCTCTTTCAGAGTCACTTAAAAGCATCCAAGGCTTAAGCTCATTAACTTTCCAGTTATTTTTTTTCAAAATATCTTTAACTAATTTATCAGAGTTCAAGAAATCACCATGAAACATATTTCTTTTGGCTAAAAGATCATAATCTGACTCTGACTCAAAAAGTGCATCAAGTCTTTGCATCGTTGGTAAATCCGATTCTTGCGTTTTCATATATGCATTAAATCTTTGCTTCTCAAAGAATGCAGCAGTACCATTCACTCTCAATGATGTTTCAAAATCTAAAGCATCACTAGTAACTATATCTAGCATAGGTGCAAATTGATGCTCAGCAATCATTTCACTTGCCTTTGAATCATCTGCACTACTTTCAGCCTCAGCCTTTACTGCTTGCTTTTGAGATGCTCTTGAAACTAATTCATCATATGTTCTTCTAATATATTTAATATGATTTCCCAGATACATAACAGTTTGAGCCTGAACAATCTCTCCTGTTAAAGGATTAGCAATACTCGGTCCATAACCTAAAAGACCTGAAGTTAGTGGTTCCTCCACTAAAATAATAGAATTCTTAACATCATGAATTCCTTCTTCTCTCGGAGTGGCCATTAACTCTATCTCAGTCGTATTCCCAGCTTTTTGAAAACTTTCATTAATCATTGCAACCGACTCTTTCGTTGCTTTTAAAATTGATGCATTCTCAGGCTTCATTAAATTTGCACTTAGGTAATATTTAATCTTTTCATTAGGTGCAAACCTTTTCATAAGATTTGTTTTTGAGTAATAAACTTCTCTATTATCAGCAGAAAGTTTTTTCTTCTCAGTGAAAAAGTAACCAAAGCCAGGATTTTTATTATAACTAATTGGCTTATAATTCTTCTTAGCAATCTTATTTAATTTTTTAAACTGATAATGATGTCTTTGTGTAAAAGTAGTTTTTGCAAGATCTTCAAAGGTTCTGACCCTTGAACATAGAATATTTGTTTTAAATGTCTTATCGACAATAATATGAACTGAATCTTTAGTTATACTCCAGCTAGAAACTTTGGATGATAATTCTTGATAACAAGGCATAAACAGGTTTTGAATATCAATAGGTAAAGTTCCTGATTCAAGTATTTTCATACCTGAAAAATTCATCTCCATTAAACTCTTTTTATTCCAAGCTACATCATTTTTTTCCTCTTCTTTATTAGAGCATTCATTATCTGCATTTTCTTGACATTGATAATCTTTATGAGTCACCGGTATTTCTAAAATTGCTTGTGAATTTAATTGATTATTATTGATATTATCATCAATCACTAACTTAAAAACTTCTAATTTATCTTTAGTAATTTTAAACTTTGCAAGTTTTTCTTCTCCGACGAAAAAAGATCTGGCTCCAGCATTATAATATCCTCCTTGTTCTACTGTAGGGATATAAAGATAAATACTGTCATGAAGTTTCATCTCTAGATCAGCATCTCCTTTATTGTAAACAACAGCTTCGCCAGGATTTTCATCGGTAGTAATTAAGCTTTTAGGAATAATTTCTTGATTCTTAAAAACTTTTTCAAAAGGCCTTTCTTTTGCACATGAAAAAAACAAGGCCATTAGTAAGATAGTTATAGCTTTCATACTCTCTCCTTTAGAATAAAACATCTATGCCTCCATAAAATAAGGAATTGTTTGTGACTATATAATCAGTAACTCCACGAGTTTCACCAATATCATTTAAAATACTATTTTCAGAACTAACACCAATATTCATTTTAAAGTTAGAATTAAAAGCATAACTTGCATTAACTAGGAATGCTCCAATTGTATCTTTTTTATTATTCCTATAAGTTACAGGTTGTTTCCAATCCCACTCTGTATATAAACTTAGCTTTGAATTAAAAGCGTAACTCCCCCAAAAAGAGGCAGCTCCTGCATAGCTAGTATTACTACCTCCAAAAAAATTCGTTTTGTACTTATGAATGTATTTAGTGATTCGAGGATTGATTCCTAAACTTATTTTTTCATTCAACTGATACGAAAAGTTATTATTTAAACCTATTGATCCTTTTTCGTAGTATTGCTTTCTCTTATCTGGAGACAAAACTAGCTTTACAATGGGAGTTAGCGAATAAGAGATTTTATCGCTTAATTTTATACTAGCAATCACAGAGCTTACTTGAAAATCATTCAAGTAACCTTCTCTATAGTTTTCTAACCTCTTTAAATAACTCAATCTATAATTAACTTTCAAATCATCAGTTAATTGATGACCTAATCCAGCAGTTGAATACAAGAAAAAGTTGGATCTTGCAGAACTAGACTTATATCTATTTGTATAAAAAGTATTTGAGATTTTCGCATTAAATCTACTTTTCTTTATCTCAGTCTCACTTTCAAGCTCCTTCTCAACGGCAAACACCGACAAACTTATAAATAAAATTCTCACTAGAAGCTTCATGCCTTCTCCTTTACCCAGCATGATGCAAGAATCGTGACAAGATCTGGAAGATCTTTCCTAGCCTTAACTTATAGTTGAGCTCCTGCACCAGGCTAGAAAAAGTGCCAAATTGCCACCAAAAAGAAAAAAAGTAACCAAAATGTAAGCTTTCCGACACTTTAGATCAGGTTCCTTCTCATTTTTACAAATTTTTGCAAATTAGTGCTGGTAATTTTATCGACAAGAAGAAGAAATTGCTTATTATTAAAAGTACTTTATTTTACATTTTTCTAGGAGAAAACAATGAGGATCATGCACTTAGTTCTGTTTATAATTTTAGTTGGTTGTGGGACTGTTCCCTTAAAACCAGTTAAAGCTGAAAATTATAACAAAACTCTTCAAGATGTTTTAATAATTACAAGTTTTGATATGGTATCAGAAACTTATGAAAATAGTTTACTTCTTGAATTAAAAAACCAGTTTCAAAGTGACTCTATTCGAAATACCTACTATTCCTATGGGAAAACAGCACTCAACAAAGATAAAAAACTTGCTGAAAAAATGAAAGATTTCAAGCCCAAATTTATTATGTCGATAGATGACACAGTAAGACGAACCGGTTCTTATGGTACTTCTTCTAAATATTTAATTAAAATTACAGATTTAGAAAACCAATCAGAGGTTTGGCAATTGGATGTTTGGGGTGCCGGTCGAGGACAACAGTTCGCTAAAGACATTTATCTCACACTCATGGAATCTAAAATGATACGTTAAAAAATTACAAATTATAAAAAAGGAAATTAAATAATGAAAATTTTTATTTTACTCACACTCTTTACTCTCCAAGCTATTTCTGGAAGCTGGTCAAGTTCTCTTTCATACTCAAAAATCACAGGAGATGTAGCTGAAGACAGAGATCATAATGGCTTATTAGGCTTTAATTTTGGATATAATCATGATCTTAGCAAGAGAATTACTCTTGGTGCCGATCTAGGATTTTCAGTTAACTTTGCAGATCTTGATGAAGGGAAAAAAGGCCATGTCAAATCGATGTTTCCACTCTTAGCAGTAGGAAGATATTATCATCCACTTAGTTCAAACTTGTATCCTTTTATTGGATTAGGCCTAGGGGTTACGCTTATGAAGCTTGATTATGCACCCGAAGATTCTGTTTCTTCTTTTACTATACGACCATCACTTGGAATGAATTTTGGTCAATTCAGTGTAGAACTTTGCTATTCTTTACTTGGTAAGCACAAGGTATACGATCAAATAAACTTTTTCTCAGGAAATACTGCTAAGGAAAAGAATTTAAATGCCTTGTCGATAATGCTTACTTGGGGATTTCATCGAATGGGCATGACTGATAATAAAATTGAGGAACAACGAAAAAAACTAGAAGAAATGGAAAAGAAAGAGACATTGAGTCAACCTAGTAATGGTGGCGCAACTATTTAGCAAGAACTAAAGCTCTATCAAGTTCATTGATGGAGCTTTTTTAATTTTCCTTCTGAAAAACTTCTTTAATTAATTCTTTTTCTCTTTCTATTCTTTCCGCCAAAATTATCTTAGGAGGAATTTTCAGCTTTCTTAACGCTCTGAGTGTCGGAATCAATGATTTTTCGGGTTGATAAATTTTTTCCAATGAAGCAAGACTTATCTCATCTTTTCTTATCATTTTAAAAAATTCATAAATGCTCTCAGGAGAAAAACTAAGATTTTTGAATGCAAGTGAGTACTTGTATATTTTTTTAAACTGATTAGAAACATTATATTTTTTAAAAAAAGATTCCTCTACCCCAACATAAAGAAGTTGTTCAAAAAAAAGAAGATCAAACCGATCTTCTCTCTCCTCAAGCTCTGATCCAAAGATAAATTCACATAAATTGTAATCCTTAAGAAGCTCTATAAATCGAGAGGTGTACCCAGAAGAAAAAACCTTTTTAAGCTCCTTGAAAATCCTATCTGATGAAAGCTCTGTAAGTTCTCCGTTCTCTATCATATTTTTCATCAATTCTTTTGTCGTTGCTTCAATATTAAATCCTAGAGTCGCTGCAAAACGGAGTCCTCGTAAGACTCTCAGTGGATCTTCTGAGAAATGTTGAGACACATGCCTCAATGTTTTATTTCTAAGATCTTCTTGTCCATTAAATAAATCAATGATTTCTTTGTCACTTCTGGCCATTGCATTGATTGTAAAATCTCTTCTACAAAGGTCTTCTTCTAGGGATACGGTGTTATCAAAAATGAAATTAAACCCTTTATAACCTTCCCCAACTTTAATTTCTTTTCTAGCAAGAGCATATTCTTCTTTTGTTTTAGGATGCAAGAAAACGGGAAAAGACTTCCCTACCGAAATAAACCCCTTTGCTTTCATTTCTTCAGGAGAGCTCCCGACAACGACATAATCCTTGTCATGAACTTTTCTTCCTAAAAGCTCATCTCGTACTGCGCCTCCAACAAGATAAACTTTCATTTTATAAGAGGATCTTCTTGATTAATCTCTCTAAAGGCCTTTGTTCGTAACAAACAAGAATCGCAACTCATACAAGGTTTTTCTTCTGACTGATAACAAGACCACGAAAGCTCTAAGGGAGCTTTTAATTCTAAACATTTTCTTAGTATTTCTGATTTCTTTAAATGAATAATAGGTGTTTCCACTTGAAGAGACTGATCTTTTGCAGCAACTCTTAAAAGTTTATTAAACGACTCATAATACTCCGGTCTGCAATCAGGATACCCTGGAGCATCTTCTAATACAGCTCCAATGATAATATTATCAACACCCATCGCTTCAGCAACAGACGCTGCGAAACTTAGAAAAATGGTATTTCTGAACGGAACATAGGATTTAGGAATCTCATCCTTATCTAGCTCAACTGAAACATCAATTCCTTCATCAGTTAAAGAACTTCCACCTATGGTTTTCAATTCTTTTAGATCTAAAACTTTTCTATTCTCAAAAGCTATATCATAGAAATCACAAATCTTATCGAAAGCAGACCTTTCTTTTCTAGATGTTTTTTGCCCATAATCATAAAAAAGAGCATAAAGCTCATCAGATCTTTCATGTGCAAGAGCAGTGATAAGTAATGAATCCATCCCCCCACTAACTAAAATCAAAGATTTAGATTTCATCACAATATGACCTTATTGTTTTTTCTAATTTCTCTAAAATTAAATTCGCTCTCATTTTAGAATCTTTATCAAATGAATCTTCTGCGTATTGTAAGTAAAATTTTATCTTCGGCTCAGTTCCCGAAGGCCTGACATGAACACTCACTCCTTCTTTATAAACAAAAGTCAAAACATTACTCTTTTGTGGGAAATCTAGTTGAGATTTCTTCTTACTTTTTAGATCATAAACAAACAAGCCTTCATAATCTCTGATTTCTAAGAGGTCTAAATCTGAAATTTCATGAGCCCCCTCACCTCTTAAGCTTGTCATTATTCTTTTTATTTTCCCTAATCCCTCTTTACCAGGATACGTGCTACTAACTAATTTTTCATAATGATAACCAAACATTTTATAGATCTCTTGTAAGAAATCATGAAAACTCATATTTTTACTCTTACAAAAAAGTAGCATTTCTGAAAAAACACAAGCAGCACTTATTCCATCTTTATCTCTAATATACTTATGAGTTAAAGAACCAAATGCTTCTTCACTTCCATAAATATAATTAGAATCATCTCTAGTTTCCATCGCCGCACCAATCCACTTGAATCCGGTAAGAGTATCAATTAACTTTACATTAAAATGAGAACAGATTTTTTCTTGTAATGGACTTGTAACAATTGTTTTTACAGCAAATGGTTTCTGAGGAATTTTTGAGAATTCCTTCAAGGTTAAAAGCTTATAATACAAAGTAGCATACGCTATTTGATTTCCAGTCGGATAACTCACTCCATTATCATTAAGAGCAATTCCCATTCTATCAGCATCTGGATCAGCTCCAATAACAAGATCTGCACCTTGATCCTGCATCGCTTTCACTGCTAGCTCTAAAGCTTCTGGATCCTCAGGATTAGGATACATTGTAGTAGGAAAATTTCCATTAGGATCTCTTTGAGATTCTAAATAATCAACAGAGTTAAACCCGAGGGCATCAAAGCTTTTTTTCATGCACTCATATCCCACACCATGCAAAGGAGTATAAATAATCTTTAATTCATTTCCTTTTTTTTGAATGAGATCTTTTCTTAAATGCTCATTTGTGATTCTTTCAATATAAGTGTCATAAAACTTATCTTCTATATATTGAATTTTCTCTTTTTGTGTTACTAATTTTTCAAGATCCTCCCAAGAGGTAGCTTTAAACTTATTAATAATTTTAGAATCGTTTGGAGGCGTAATTTGTGCTCCATCTGACCAATACGCTTTGAAACCATTATAATTAGGTGGATTGTGACTAGCAGTAATCATTACTCCGCAATCACATTTTAACTCACGAACGAAAAAAGAAAGTACTGGAGTAGGTGTTGGTTTAGAAACAAGAAAAACATCAAACCCTAGAGCTGAAAAAACTTTAGCACTTGCATTAGCGTACTCTAAACTTGTAAGTCTTGAATCATAAGAAATGACGACTTTACTACCACCCTCATTTTTAACAACACTTCCCAGTGAAAATGCGGCTTTTCTGATATTATAAATACTTAAACGATTAGGGCCAAAGCCAACAATAGATCTAATCCCAGCAGTTCCAAACTCTAAATCCATATAGAAAGACTCGGCTACCTTTTTAGGGTTAGAAACTAAATCTTCTTTTAACTGTTCTCTATCACTTAAATCAAAATAGGGATTATCGGCCCATTTTTTAGCTAATTCTATGCATTGCTTATCACTTCTCATTCCTGCTTCCAATTAATATTGCACTACTTTATAATCTTATTTATATTAACCTCATTCAGGAGAATAGTTAATGGCAAACCCAAAAAAGAAACACAAACTAAATATTGCTGGAAAGTGGTATTGTACTGATCCTGATGATGATGATGGAGAAGGCTGTATTGCTTGTAATGTTTGTTATTCAGGTGCGCCAGATTTTTTTGCTGAAGATGATTATGGAAATGCTTACGTAAAAAAACAGCCTCAAACTCAAGAAGAAATTGATTTATGCCAAGAGCAAGCAGATATGTGTCCAGTCTGTTCAATTGGTGACGATGGTGTCGAAAACGCTTGAAAAACGCTCAAATAGCTACTCTTTTTGCGCTTAGCGCAAATCTTTGCTTCTCTATATCTACAATTTACTTTGCTATTTTATCTAAAAAAAATGGATCGCTTTGGATGAATTGCTTTAAAGCAATTATTGCCACGATAAGCTTTAGTGCTCTTTTTTTATTCTCTGATCATCAAATCTTTGTCACTGGTTCTTTATTTTTTCTATTATCAGGATTTATAGGGCTAGGACTTGGAGATATTTTCCTTATTAAAGGTTTTGTTGAGCTTGGCCCTGCAAGAACTCTAATCCTATTTGCATTCCAACCTATTGTGTTTTTATTTGTTGATGCTTTAATTTTAAATGAGCATATCCATTTAAAAAATATTCTAGCAGTTACTCTTTTTATTATATGTCTCATTCTTTTTGCCTTAGAAAATATTAAGAAAAATAAGTCTTGGAATTTAGTTGGATTATATGCCGCAATCTTTGGGATTTTTCTTGATGGAACGGGTGTCTATCTTAGTAAAAAAGCTTTTATCTCAACTCAGTTCGATGGAAGTACTGCTAATTTTATTAGATGCTTGGGAGCCATTTTATTTTTTTTACTACTCTCTTTTTTCAGACCTATAAAACTTATTAAGAAATTTCAAGAATTAGATAAGAATCTAAAATTCAAAGCTATCATCTTTAGTTTTATAGGGACCTTTCTTTCTTTGTTTTTTTATTTAAATGCAATCAAGCTTGGTGTTCTTTCAGTTATTACAGCGATATCAGTGACTGGGCCAGTACTAACTACTATTTTTGAGAGTCTTATAATGAAAAGAAAACCAAGTAAGACTATGCTCTTATGTCTAATTTTATTTTTGTGTGCATTTAGTTTAAATTTTACAAGCTAGTGTCGCTGGCAAGGCCTCGACTCTGAACGAACTCTACAGGAGAACCCTTTCGCTTCATACTATTCACAACAAGCTCTACTTGTTGTTTTTGACCTTCTATCTCTAATATAGCGCTAGAATCTGAAATTTTCTTAACTTTTGCCATCGCAAAGTTCTCATTTAATTTTTTTACAAAATCTTGAACCTCTTGAAAATTATTATACCTAACAGATAAAAGTGTGTGTTGTTTTTTCCTCATAGGTCTAGAAAGAACATAACTCATATGAGAAATTGAATTTGAAGATTGAGCATAAATAAATTTCCCTACTTTTTCTGCTAGCTCTTCTTTTTTGGTATGAAGAGAATAAGAACCTTCAAATTCTTGTCCTCTATCAATAAGATCACCCTTATTATTTAAAAAAGTATAATCAACTTTATAACTAAAATAAAATTGCTCTCTTTCATAACTTAATTTTCTTAATTTAACATAGAGCTTTAGCTTAATATCTTCATCGGTAATTTCAGAGCTTGTTTTTTTCAAATCTAACACTTCAATGGAATTTGCTTCAGAGATTTTTTTCATCCAAGAACTTACTAATTTTTTAGAAAATTGAGTTTCGTTTAAATCAAAATCTTTCCAAGAAAAACTACTAAGAGAATATTCAAAGTCTAAAAAAATTCTTTTGGGTTGAGTTATTGTGTCATTAGCTAAAATAAAGCTAGAAGATAAAAGCATCCATGCTAAAAAAATAAATTTCATATATTAAAGTTAACACAGTTTCCTTTAAAAAGCTCGTTGATTTGACTGACCATTTTAGGGTGAGGATTAACATAGTAATCTTCTCCGAGACTCATTTTTGCTTTACACTCTCCATCATCAAAAATTAATTCAATAGGAGTTGTTCCTTTAAATGTTTGTAATATTTTTTTTAACTCCATTATTGATTTTTGATTTTTATGATGAAGATCAACTGAAACAGAAACTTTTCTCACTTCACTCTCTGCTCTCTCACTTAGTTTGAAAATTTTAGAAGGAAAAAATTTCCTAGGATCTTCAGCTAAATTTATAAAACCTTTAACGATAAGTGGATCTTCTGAACCAAGAAAATGTTCATACTCAGAAAAAACTGATGGAAAAACAACACACTCAATCTTACCACTTAAATCTTCTAGACGAGCAAAGCACATCTTATCACCTTTTTTGGTAATAAATGATTTTTCTATCGTCATTAAACCTGCAAGAGTCACTTCTCTTTTATCATGTCCTTGTATTCCTGGAATACTTGAGATCTCCATTGAACTTAAATCTTTGATCACAGATCTCACTCGGTCTAAAGGATGGCCTGAAACATAAATTCCCATTAAAGCATATTCAAAACTTAATTTTGCTTTTTCATCCAGTCCTTCAACTTCTTTAATATCAATACTAACCGCTTCACTTTCTTCAGCTCCAAAAGCATCAAATAAATTCCCTTGGCCTGATTCAAGATCTTTTTGTTTTCTTTGAGATGCACTTAAAATTGCTTCTAAATTCTCTAGCAAAGTACTTCTATTATATTTCTCGCAAGAATCAAATGCTCCCACTTTAATTAATGATTCTAAAACTCTCTTATTCATTTTAGAAAGACTCACTCTAGAGCATAAATCAATTAAACCTTTATACGGACCATTTTCTTCACGCTCAGAAATTATTGCCTCAACAGCTCCCTTACCAACATTTTTCACTGCTCCCATTCCAAAACGAATAGTTTCTTTTCCTATCGTATTAAAAAGCCAAAGTGATTCATTAATATCAGGAGGAAGAATTTCTATTCCATGTTCTTTTGCATCATTAATATAGTTAGTAATTTTATCTGTATTATTAATTTCAGTACCTAAAAGAGCTGCGAAAAATGGAGCTTTATAATAGTACTTTAAAAAAGCTGTTTGATAAGCAATGTAAGCGTAAGCAACTGCGTGAGATTTATTAAAACCATACTCAGCAAACTTTGCCATTAAATCAAATAACTCTTCAGCCTTAGCGACATCAAAGTTATTTTCAAGAGCACCTTTTTTAAAGATCTCTTTATGCCTATCCATTTCTTTAATTTTTTTCTTTCCCATTGCTCTACGGAGCATATCTGCTTGCCCCAAAGTATAATTCGCAATGATACGAGAAATATTCATTACCTGCTCTTGATAAACAACTATCCCGTAAGTTTCTTTTAAAATCTCTTCAAGCTCTGGGAAAGGAAAGCTCATGTCTTTTCTTCCATGCTTGATTTCAATAAAGTCATCAACCATCCCTGAACCAAGAGGTCCAGGTCTAAAAAGAGCATTAATAGCAGTAATGTCTTCTATATTATCAGGCTTAATCCTCTTACAAAGATCCTTCATCCCTGCTGACTCTAATTGAAAAACTCCAGAAGTCGCACCTGTTGAAATATAATCATAAATATTTTTATCTTCTAAATCGATAGATTCTATATCAAAAGCGTCATCATAATCTCTTCTAATAAGATTTACTGCATTTTGAATAACAGTTAGAGTTTTTAAACCAAGAAAATCAAATTTTACTAATCCAATCTCTTCAGAAAAATCTTTATCAAACTGAACAACTTGTTCGCCTTCTCGTCCTTTATATAATGGACAATAATTCACTAAAGGCTCATTCGTAATAATTACACCTGCTGCATGAATTGAAGCATGCCTCATCAAGCCTTCTAATCTTCTTGAAATATCAATAATTCTTTTGATTTTTTGATCGCCATCATAAGCTTCTTGAAACTTAGGCTCTATTTCTAGAGCACGATCTAGTGTTATTCCTAATTCATCCGGAATAAGTTTTGCTAACCTATCTGACTCTGAGTAAGGAAGTCCGTAAACTCTCGCAACATCTCTTATACATGCTTTGGCTTGTAACTTTCCAAAGGTGATAATTTGCCCAACTCTTTCTTGCCCATACTTTTGAGTAACATAATCAATAACTTCAGCTCTTCTTTCCTGGCAAAAATCTACATCAAAGTCTGGCATTGAAATTCTTTCAGGATTAATAAATCTTTCAAAAAGAAGGTTGTAAGGAATGGGATTGATATTCGTGATGTCTAAGGCGTAAGCAACTAGTGAACCAGCTCCAGATCCTCTCCCTGGCCCAACAGGAATATCATTTTTCTTTGACCAACGAATAAAATCAGAAACTATTAAAAAGTAACCAGAAAAACCAGTACTCTTAATCATTTCTACTTCTTCAGTTAATCGATCATAATATTTAGGTTTAATTTCACTTTCCCAATTAGAAAGTTCTCTTAACTTTTTAAAATGAGGCCCTTGAAATCTATTCTCCAAGCCTTCTTTGGATTCTCTTTCAAAGAACTCTTCAGGAGTTTCTTCAGTCTTAATCTCAAAATCAGGAAGATGATAAATCTGTCTTCCTTTTTCATCTTTCCAATTTAACTCTAGGTTACATTTATCTGCGATCCTTAAAGTATTATCACAAGCTTCCTTATTGTAATGAAAAGCTTCTCTCATATGCTCTGGGGATTTCAAAAAGAACTCATTACTCGTAAGCTTCATTCTTTTCTCGTCATTAAAAGTTTTACCTGTTTGAATACAAAGTAATACTTCTTGAGCAGCGGCATCTTCTCTTGTTAAATAATGAACATCATTAGTAGCAACTAAAGGAATAGATAAATCATTTGCATAACTAATTAATTTCTTATTAACATCAACTTGTTCAGCTAAACCATTTTCTTGAATTTCTAAGTAAAAATCATCTTTAAATAATTCTCTATACTTTAAGACAGCATCATGAGCTCTTTCATCATTTCCAGTAAAAAGGTTATAGGCAACTTCTCCTTTCAAGCAAGCTGTCGTCGCGATAAGGCCTTCGGAGAATTCTTTTAATAATTCAATATCTGCTCGAGGTTTATAATAAAACCCTTCAAGATAAGCTTTAGATAAAAGCTTACAAAGATTTTGATACCCTATTTTATTTTTGGCCATCAATACTAAATGATGAATTTGAAATTTACTTTCCTCAGCATCTTGTGAATCTAAAACTGTAGTTCTTCTTGCTGCTTTACGATCAAATCTAGAACCAGGAGTAAAATAAATTTCACTTCCAATAATAGGTTTTACACCTGCATTCTTAGCCTGGGTGTAAAAATCAATAGCACCAAACATATTACCGTGATCTGTACTAGCAACCGCTGGCATTCCAAACTCATTACATTTTTGAAATAAGTCTTTTAGACGTAAAGCTCCATCCAATAAAGAATACTGGGTGTGTAAATGTAGATGTACAAAACTATCTGAATGAGAATTAAGTAAGCTCAATTAAATATCCTAATTTCGAATACTTATAATCTCTTAAAGAATAGAAATGGTATAGTAGAAAACTCTGGTAAATTCTTTCAAAAAGCCTTGCGTAAATATTTAATATTTACAAAAGGCTTCTATAATTTAATATATCGTAGTTGTTGTAGTGCTTGTTGTCGTAGTCGTCGTGGTATAAGTGGTAGTTGTGGTTGTGCTCGTCGTAGTAGTTGCATAAACCGTAGTTGTCGTAGGAGCTAGTATTTTAACTTCTTCACAATAATCATCACCTGAGCTAGTCGGATCATACTCATTACCTTTAGCTTCCTTAACACAATTTTTCACACTTCCAGAAGCGACTCTTATCATACAACTTAACTCTAAAGTCGCACTCGCACCATTGGCTAAAGCTCCAATATTCCAAATACCTGTTGAAGAATCATAAGTTCCAATCGTCGAGCTGTGAGCTTGATAGCCTGTACCTGCAGGACAAAGATCTAGAGTTTGTACTCCTGTTGCTCCGTGAGATCCAAGATTGCTCACCTTAATACTAAAAATAACAGTTTCACCTTGAGTAGCAGTACACACTCCGCTAGAGCAATCACCATCACCTAAGACATCGTCCATAGTTTTAACCGTCACAAGTTCTGCAGCATAATAAGCATTATGTTCTGAGTCAGTTCCACTATTTCCATATTGATCAGTAATAGTTGCCGTACATGTTCTAGGACAAGTTGCAGGAAAACTAACTGCTGCAATACTAAATGTTCCATTGCTACAAGTTGTACTTGTAGAACCAGCTCCGCAATCAACTACAACCGTTGCTCCATCTGGAATACAACTTCCTGAGATTGCATTAGGTCCTGGACAAGGAAGTCCTGATATCGAATTCAAATCTACATCAACAGGAGAAACAGGATTAACTGTACCTGAGCTAGAAGGATCTCCTAGATGTGCAGTGTCTGGGCCACACGAGAAAAATAGAACTAAAAAAATTAATAAAGAAAACATTTTCATAAATCACCTCTAAATAAATTCTACTTAAAACTAAATTAGAGTAAATATAGGGGCAAGTTTTTCAATCTATTGGAGATAAGTAAGCCTTAACTACTACTCACTAGCAAGAGCTCTAGAGTTTCTTTTCTTTTTTTTCTTGGCCACATACTTCATTGATTTAAGCATTCCAGAAATTGAAATCTTATCTTTAACACCAATGCCCATATAACTAAGGCCATCTTTCTTTTTATCAAATTTAAAATCTTTAAGAACAATATCCATATCAAAAGCTACTTTTCCACCAGATTTTTTAGAAAACTTAAATGGAACTTTCTTTTTCACTCCTCGAATTTCGACAATAGCAACCCCTTTACCAGACTTGCCTACAGCTTTTAAGACTTTAATTTTAGGATGTTTTTTTAAATCTAATCTTTTATACAAATGATCATCTCTAAGTCCAATACCAGTTTTTAAATCTTTTGCATAAACATACATATTTCTCGCAAAAAACTTTCCCTTTGAAGTCTTAACTACTCCATTATGAATTTTAGCCTGAGCTTCAAAAGATCCCGCTGGGCTTAACCCAACTAAAACTCTAACATCTCCAGCTAAAGAAAAACTTGAAACTAAAAATGTCATAATAACTAATAATTTTTTCATGCCTACTCCCATTCTATAGTACCAGGAGGCTTTGACGTTATATCATAAACGACACGTGTTATACCTGAAACCTCGTTGGTAATTCGAGAAGAGATTTTATCTAAAAGATCATATGGAATATGAGACCAAGTCGCAGTCATCCCATCTCTACTCTCTACTATTCTAACACATATTACTTCTTCGTATGCTCGCCCATCACCTTTTACCCCTACCGTCTTCTGAGGGATGTGTACTGTAAGAGATTGCCAACATTTGTTGTAAAAATCAGCATTTACAAGCTCCTCAAACATAATTTGATCACTCAATTGAACCTGTCTAATTTTCTCCTTATCTATTGCCCCCAGAATTCTGATTCCAAGCCCTGGTCCAGGGAAAGGATGTCTATTTAACCACTTTTCATCTAAACCTAACTCTTTCCCCATCATTCGCACTTCATCTTTAAATAAAAATCTCAAAGGCTCTAAGAGTTTAAGATTCATTTTTTCAGGAAGTCCTCCAACATTATGATGAGACTTTATCGTTACAGATTTACCATCTTTTTTATGCGGACTAGTTGATTCAATAACATCAGGGTAGAGAGTTCCTTGAAGCAAGTAGGAGAATTTAAAGTTATGACTTATCTGATATTCTTTTACTTTTTTATCAAACACTTCTATGAAGGTTTTTCCTATAATTTTTCTTTTTTGTTCTGGATCATCTACTCCATCCAATAAAGATAAAAATTCTTTTTTAGCATCAATGATTTCAATGTTTAGATTTGTTTCTTTTTTTAAGACTTCTATATGATCTAAGTCTTGTAATCTTAAAAGTCCATGATCTACAAAAAAACAATAAAGATTACTCCCAATTTTTTGATGCGCAAGTGTCGCAGCGACTAATGAGTCTACTCCTCCAGAAAAAGCGCATAACACTTTTTCTTCACCTACCTGAGATACAGTTTCTAAGCACTCATTAAGAATACTCTTAGCTTTCCATGTGTTTTCTAAGTTAGATTTTTCAGCAAAATAGGCAAGAATATCTTTGCCATGTTCAGTATGAATAACTTCAGGGTGAAATTGTAATCCCCATAGATTAGTATCATCTTTTTTTATTCCTGCGACTAATCCATTCTCACTCTCTAAAATTTTTGAAAAACCATCAGGAAGTACTTCAACATGATCACTATGACTCATCCAAGCGTTAAAAGAAGTAAAAGAAAATATTTTCTGAGTTTGCAAAACTCGGCTTTTACCATACTCACCAATCTTTCCTTTTTTAACCTTGCCTCCAAAGTACTGAGCAATTAATTGCATCCCATAACAAATTCCTAAGACTGGAATATCTTGGTTGAAAAATAATGTGTAATCATTACTATCTTCAAATACTGATTGGGGACCACCAGAAAGAATTAAAAGTCCTGGTTTCTTTTCTCTTAAAGCTTTTAGGGAATCTTTGATTGTAAAGATACTACTTTTAAAACCAAGTTCTCTATAAATTCTAGCAATTAATTGAGTGTATTGAGATCCAAAGTCTACGATCCAGATATCATTCACTTCCCAAATCTCCCTAGAGAAGCCCCTGCAAGGAAATGAAAGTGAGTATAAAATACTGTCTGTCCACCAGATTTTCCTTGATTAGTAACAACTCGGTAACCATCTTCAAAGTTGTTCTCTTTGGCAAATGAAGTAATTGCATTAAAAAGATCTTGAATCTGTTCTGGGTGATTCTTCATCATTTCTGATACATTCTTAGTTTTAGAAAGTTTATGAATAAAAAGTACATGCGTTGGAGCTTGAGGCGCAATATCATTAAACGCTAAAACTGATTCATCTTCATAGACAATAGAAGCTGGAATTTCTTTATTTATTATTTTTTCAAAAATAGTCATTAAGCTTGAGCTCTAGCACTTAAGTTAACTCTTTGTATCTCGCAACCAAGAGAGGTGAGTTTTTTCTCAAAACCATCATACCCGCGATCCAAATGATAAACTCTTTGAATATTTGTTTCACCATCAGCAATCATCGCTGCCAAAACAAGTGCAGCACTAGCTCTTAAATCCGTACACATTACTGGTGCACCTTTTAATCTTTTCCCTCCAACAATTACTGCTGTTTGGTTATTAAGCCTAATATCTGCTCCCATTCTATTTAATTCAGGAACGTGCATAAATCGATTCTCAAAAATTTCTTCAGAAATAATTGAAGTATCATTAATCATCGTTGCCAAGGCCATAAACTGAGCTTGTACATCAGTAGGAAAATAAGGATAAGGAGTCGTTCTTAAATTGAAACCAGTTAGCTCTTTATTTCTAGGCATTACTTCGATAACAGAATCATGAATTTTTAAATTTGCATGACTCATTTGCAAAGCATTTGTCACAGATCCGAGGTGAGCTTTATCACAATCTTTTATTGAAAGAAATGAATTAGTCATCACCCCCGCAATAATAAAAGTCGCAGCTTCTATTCTATCTGGAATAGGAGTATAAATAATTTCTTTATTTTTACTATTTTGAGAAATACCTTGGATTTTAAGAGTGGAAGTTCCTAACCCAGCAATTTTTAAATCTTCAAATGCTTGATTTAGAAAATTTCCTAAATCAACGACTTCAGGTTCTCTTGCCGCATTTGAAATAATTGTTTCACCTTCTGCAAAAACAGCTGCCATCAAAAGATTTTCTGTTGCTCCAACACTTGGGAACATAAGATCAATCTTTGCCCCTTTTAATCTTTTAGCTTTAGCATAAATATATCCACCTTCAACATTAATCTCAGCTCCAAGTTTTTTTAATCCATCAAGGTGCAAATCAACAGGTCTCGTTCCAATTGCACACCCACCTGGAAGAGAAACTTTTGCTTCTCCAAACCTTGAAAGCAAAGGCCCAAGAACTAAAACTGATGCTCTCATTGTTTTAACTAATTCATAAGGAGCATAAGTATTATGGATATCATCACAATGAAATTGATCATCTTGGAGTTTCACTCCAAAACCAGACATCAATTTTTTCATTGTTCTAATGTCACGCAAATTAGGTAAAGACTTTAACCCAACAGGATTTTGGCACAACAAAGTACCTGCCATTAAGGGCAGACAAGAGTTCTTCGCTCTTGATATTGAAACTTCACCTTCAAGCCTAGATGGCCCTTTTACTTTGAAACTATCCATTTTCAAATTTTAAACAAATTTCTAAGAAAGTACCAGATTATTTAAAAGAAATAATCCATAAAAACCTAGCAAAACCACCTTTCAATTACCTCGTGCCCGAGAAGATCGTAATTGTAATTAAGAAACCTTTCTAAATTCACTTCAAAGTCTTTTTCAGATTTTTCCATTCCAGGAACAATATCTGGTAAGTGATGAATATACTCACCAAAATACTCTTCACAAAAATCCATATAATCTTTAGTAAAAAGTAAGAAGACATGCCACATCCTATCGATCTGTAGCATTTTCTCGTCCATGATATAGACAAAATCAAGGTCTTTATTATTTAGGTTTTCTTTTTGATCTATCGAATGTTGATTAGAGGCCCAGAAAAAAATCATAAGATCTTCAAAAATCTGATTTCCTTGATTCGCGTACTCTGGGTTATCTTTGTTATATCTATCAATAACTCCAATATGCTTAAAGTTTTTTATTTCATTTAACGATTTCATTTTTCTCCTTTTAATAAAGGCGAGAGCTTATCTCTCGCCTACTTTCCATCTAATACCTTTTCCAAAGACAACACTTTGCCTTGAATCCATCTTTCTTCCTCTCGTTCATAATCTTTCTGATTAATTCATGCTTCATATAATCTCCTTTGTTGAAGTCATGTAACTAAGTTAATGCTTTATTCAGCATTACTAAAATGAATATTATAAATAATTGTAATACTTAAAAAGTATGGATATTGAACTTTACAAATCGTCAGCAATCAAGATCCCACTCATCACGCAGAGCTTTTATTAATTCAAAAAGCTTACAAAAAATACTCTTCTAAAAGAATTTTATCTTCTATTCTTTAGTCTAGTACTGAACCCTGTGCCATGTGCCATGTGCCATGTGCTCTGCCGCTATCTATTGGTCTGGAATCCAGACAGTTTTCTTCACTACAAGCAATCAAGAGTTAGCTCAAATTGTAAAAAGAACTTTAGAGCTATCATCTAAAGATCTTTTTAAAAGTGGTGTTCGAAAAATTTCATCCATCCAGTTAGAAGCTAATAAAAATTTTTCTAAAATACATCAAAAGTTCTGGTAAAATTATTAATGATGATCAAAAAAATTACTCCTGAAGACACTTATCACCTAAGACAATTAGTCTTAAGACCTGGACTTAATTTGGAAAGTTGTAAATTCCCAATGGATTTTGATCAAGAGAGTTTTCATCTTGGCAGTTTTCATCATAATTCTTTAGTTTCTATTTCAAGTTATCAATATGAGGAAAACCCTTTATTTGAAGGGAAACAGTATCGACTCAGAGGCATGGCCACACATCCAAATTTTAGACAACTTGGACATGCAAGTTCACTTATTAAAGAAGCTGAAAAAAAACTTATGCTTAAAAAATGTACTTGTTTATGGTTTAATGCGAGAATTAAAGCTATTCCTTTTTATCAACGCCTTGGATACATCATAAAAGGATCAGAATTTGAAATTGAAGGTGTCGGAGCGCACCACTTAATGTTTAAATACTTTAACAAATGTTAATAGAGAAATAATTAAAGTTCGTTATATTTCATCTCAAGATAGGTGAATTATGAACATAGATTCAAACAATAACATTTCTTACTCTCCTTACTCAAAGAAATCAGAATTGAGCAAGGTTACCTTTCAAGATAATAGGACTGTATTTTACATGAGAGACAGTTCACTTGTTGGAGGAATAAAACATAGGGCCCTTATATCTTTACTCTTAGATTTAAAAAGAAAAGGTTTTAATCATATTCTCTACGCTTCATCTAGAAATGACTTTACGGCATTGTACCTTAGCCTTGCCATTAAAAATTTAAATATGAGATGCACTATTTTCTCTTCACAAGATCATGAATACAAAAAAAGTATCTTAGAAAATAAAGCGTGTATTCACACAACAAGTACTTTTGAGCAAGCAAAATATGAAGCACTTGAAAAAACTCAAGAAAGTTTAAGAAATTTTCATTTACCTTTTGATCTAAAGCATCCTTTATATGAGGCGATGCTTAGTGAAATATTTTTAGATCAATGGCTAACAATTGAAAATAACGATCGTATTTCAGAGATTTGGATCCCATTAGTTTCGGGGGTTGTTTTTAATGCATTACGAGCAGTAATACCCAAGCATATATTTATACACCTAGTTGATTTAAACGAAGATAAAACTCTTAAAGCTAAAGTACGTTCTCAACAATATAAACTTAAAATTAAATATCATGAATCAAGTACTTCAATAGATGAAAAATCTAAAACTCCTCCTCCTTTTCAAACGAATCTAAATATTGATGCGAAAGTTTGGAGCTTTATTAAAGAGTCTGCTGAAAACAACGCTTTATGGTGGAGCATTATAAGTTAAAGCATTACATTATGCTCATTAACCATAACAATCTTAGGTTGATAATTAAGAGCTTCATTTTCTTCTAATCGATGATAACCAATAATAATAACTTTATCGCCTTTTTGAGCCCTTCTCGCCGCAGCTCCATTCAAGCAAATTTCTCCATCTCCCCCCTTAATAATATAAGTAGAAATTCTCTCTCCATTATTAATATTCACTATATCAACTTTTTGATTAAGCATTAACCCTGCCGCTTCATAAAGTTTAGGATCAATTGAAATTGATCCTTCATAATTCAAATTGGCATCCGTTACAATTGCTCTGTGTATTTTTCCTCTTAAGATTTCAATTGAGGCCATATTATCTCCTTAAATATTTTTCCTTAAAAAACTTAATAAACCTTTTAAAACTAGATCTGGTAATATTTCGTCAAAGACATTTTCACTCTTAAACAAGGATGAAAAACCACCTGTACCTATAACTCTTGCTTCTCCAGCAAAATATTCGCTTTTAAATCTTTCTGAAAGCTCTCTTATTAAACCCAATTGAGAATAATAGATCCCAGATTGAATAGAGGAAACAGTTGAAAGCCCAAGAGCTTCGCTAGGTTTGATAATTTCAACAGAAGGTAGCATTGCAGTTTTTTCTTCTAAAACTTCCATGGAAATTCTTGGGCCAGGTGCAATGGCTCCACCAAGGTAATGCCCTTCTTTTGATACGAGACAAAAAGTTGTCGCTGTCCCTAAGTCTACTAAAATACAATTCTCATCAGGGAACAAACTTCTTGCTCCAATAGCATTCGCAATTCTATCAGCACCTACTTCTAATGGGTTTTTATACTTGATCTGAAGCCCTGTTTTCATTCCAGGCCCAATCGATAAAGGTTCAATGTTTAAGTATTTTCGAATCGCATTTTTTAAGGAGTGAATAACTTGTGGAACTACTGAACAAAACCCTACTGCGCTTATCTGAGAAAGTTCTAATCCTTTTTGCTCTAAAATATTAGTAAGAAAGATTCCTAATTCATCACTAGAAAGACGATGAGTTCCTTTTTTTCTAAAAGTAAATAAAAGCTTCTCACCCTCAAAGCATCCACCATAAACTTGTGAGTTCCCTACATCAAGACACAAAATCATTCCTGTACCTCCAAAATTTTCTCTAAATTTCTTGCCATACTTTCTTTAGATTCAAAATAAGCTAAGCTTTTGTTCTGAGAGAAAATATTTCCAGCATGCTTTTCTTTTGAAATATTACTCAAATCATTGTGAACCACAAAATCAACCTCTGATTTAAATAATTTATTTACTGCTTCTTTAGCTTCGTCTGATTCTGCATTAGAAGTTAATTTAAAACCTATCACTTTGATATTTTTATTTTTAGAAAATTCTTTAAACCCTTGAATAATTTTTTCATTCCGAGTCAAGCTAATGCTTAAACTTGCATCTGAAGAAATTTTAGGAATCTCACCTACTTTATACTTAATGTCATTTACTTCAATACCAGCAATACTATAATCACTAACTGCTGCACACATAATAACTGCATCAAAGGAATTGGAGGATAAATATTTATAAGCTAAATCCTTTAAGTTATGAGTTGACTCAAATTCAGCCAAATCATCAGATCCATCAAAACAAAGAGAACCTTTACCAAATAACTGAGTCACTTGATGATTCTTACTTAAAAATCTTGCAAGAAACGAACCTGTTGAACCCGTGCTGATATTAGATATAAATCTAATATCATCAATTTTTTCTCTAGTTGGCCCTGAAATGATTAAGACTTTCATCTTTTATAAGCTCCATTATCTCTAAAGGTTCTACCAAGCGACCAATTCCTTGATCTCCACAAGCCATTAATCCTTTATTAGGCCCTATGATTTTTACTCCCCACTTTTTTAACTTCTTAATATTCTCTTGCGTTGCTGGATGAGCGTACATTGAAGGATTCATAGCAGGTGCTAGCCAAAACGGCTTCTTAAAATTTAAAGCTAATAAAGTCGTTGTTGCTAAATCCAATGCTCTGCCCTGTGCTACTTTTGCGATAAAATCAGCACTTGCGGGGTATACTAAAAAAAGATCATAATTTCTCGTAAGATAAATATGATCCATCATCTTTCCATCTTCAAAAAGATCATCAAACACTCTTTTTCCGCTCAAGCCTTCGACACTAGCTGACGTGATAAATCTCTTAGCTCCATCAGTCATAATAACGTCTACTTCTATTTTTTGTTTTTTTAATTTAGAAATAAGATCTAAGCTTTTATAACTAGCAATTGAGCCAGAGATAACAATAAGTATTTTTTTATATGCTAACATTATCTATTAATCTCACTCCTTCATAATTAATGGCACCGAGTCTGCGTCCATTCCAGTCTTCAACATATTCCACATCAAATCCATATCCTTTTAATTCTTGTTTAATTTCTTCACAACTATTTTTCTTTTTTAAAGCTTGATAAAACTTTGCAGCATTTTCGCGCGCCCTTGGATCAAGTTTTTCATTTCTAGAACTCATGGCCAGTCCACTTTCTTCCCTGATTGTATCTAACGCTACTATTTCGCAATCCATAAAAAAGTCTTGGCTCATTTTTTTTATCAAAGTGTATTGCTGGAAATCTTTTTTCCCAAAAAAAGCAATCTTAGGTGAAACGATATTTAATAGTTTCATGACGATAGTTAAAACGCCATCAAAGTGGCCAGGACGCTTCTCTCCCTCTAAAATTTTTGAATCTTCTAATTCTTCAACCTTAAATTTATACCCATCAGGGTAGATATCATCTTTTTGAGGAGTAAAAAGAAAATCAACTCCAAGGCTTTCTAGTTTTTTGATGTCTTCATCTAGGTTTGCAGGATAAGTCATCAGATCCAGCTCATCGTTAAATTGAGTGGGATTTAAAAAAATTGAAACCACAGTTTTATCACATTTTTTAAGACTAGCTCTCACCAAATGCAAGTGCCCATCATGTAATCCACCTAATGTTGGAACAAATCCTAAAGATCTATTATCTAAAGATAGTTTCTTCATCTCTTTAATTGATTTAATAATTCTCACTGAAAACTCTCTTTGTCGCTTGGAAATAATTCTTGATTCACTTCACTAATATAACTTGAAATACCTTCTAATGTTTTTGTTTTTAAGTCTGAAAATTCTTTTATAAATTTAAAATTCGCACCACTTAAGCCCAATAAGTCATGAAGTACTAATACCTGTCCATCTACTTCTTGTCCTGCTCCTATTCCAATAATAGGTATCTCTAAATGTTGATGAATTTCTTTCGCTAATTTATTAGGAACACATTCTAAAACAATAGAGAATATACCTAAAGCTTCCAAAATTTTAGCTTGTCTTAAAATCTCTTGATGAACTTCGGCTTGTTTACCTTGTACCCTAAAGCCTCCAAGTGATTGATAATACTGAGGAGTTAGACCTAGATGTCCCATGACTGGAATTCCTGCATTTACCAAAGCTTTAAGAATTTCTTCTTGTCCAATAACTCCTTCAATTTTAATAGCACTGGCGCCAGCACTCATTAATTTATGAGCAGCTTCCATCGCAAAAGTCATCCCTTTCCTTGCTGATAAGAAAGGCATATCAGCAATAATGAACTTAGAACGAGCCCCGTTTCTTACAGCTGCTGTATGTTTTGCCATTGTATCAACATCAACCCCTAAGGTATCATCATGGCCATAAACAACCATCCCTAAACTATCCCCGACCAAAATTGAGTCAACACTTGATTCTTCTAGAATTTTGGCAAAAGTAAAATCATAACACGTTACCATAGTAATTTTTTTATGAGAGCGAATAAAATCTTTAGCGTACTTCATTGAATTCCTTTTTTCTGAATTCATAAAATGAACTCAGCAGATCTCTTAATTCTTTTTTATCTTTTAATTCTGTGTGATATTTTTTTATTATCTCTGACTCTTTTCTCTCTAATGGGCCTGTAAAGAAATTCTCATCAGACAATACTTCCTTCATCGTTTGTTCTAAATAAGGAATTAAAGCTTCTGAATTTTGAAATCTCAACTCGAACTCATTTTTTGCAAACTGCCAGAGATATTTAGTAAAGTTTCCAGTAAGTACACAAAGAAAGTGATAATATGTTTTCATCTCTGAAGAGATTTCAAAAACAGGATTTAATAAAAAAGGAAATGTCTCTCTAAACTCATTTAAAGAAAAATCAATTCCAAAATTCATTTTCCGCAAAACTTCTAAGCTTAAAACTTCTTCTTTAGCAAAACTCATTAAAGGATGTAATCCTTTAATATCATCAGAATAAAAACTTCCTGAAAAATGAAAACATGCTTGCTTTCTTAGAACTGGATACTCATCAAAGACATTTTTGAGTGCTTTATCTGGTAATGCTAGTAAAATAATACTTGCTTCATCGACTTGTTTTCGTAAGTCTTTTTCTGAAGACAAAGATCTAGACCATACAGAACAATCTACACCTAGTGATTTAAAGTAAAAGAATAAATTTTTAGAAACGTTTCCATTTCCAATAAATAAATATTTCATAACCAGTACCTGTCATAAAGATCAAGTCTTAAATCATTTTAACAATTTTAGATTTTAAATAAAAATGCACCGCGCCACTTGTCTTCTGTTGACTAAACTACAAGCCCAAGAGATTCTTTCTATATTAATTATCTAAAGGAGATTATATGAAATTTATTTTAATATGCTTGTTATCTTTGTCTGCCTTCTCAGGTTTTAAAATGGGAACTTATCATGGAGTTTCAGATTCTGGAGAAAAATGTCAAATCACATTTGTGATTAAAAACTATAGAAACGCAATAAAAAACCCACTTAATGAAGAAGTTTGGGCATCTCTTCCAGGAGAAACTGAAGTTTATGTTCTTGGCCATATGCCAAAAATATCAAAAGATTCAACTACAATTGGTTTTGAAAGAGATTTTTTAAGAGGCTTTAAAGGAACATCAAAAGGAGCTATTGCTTTAAGTGTAGAAATGATTCACAGTTCTACTTATCACGGACCAAAAGCTTTCTCATTAACTAAGAATAATTGGAAAAATAAAACTGGATCAATTTTTAATTGTTCTGATCTATCGCTTTAAATTTCAATGAAAGAAGTAGTTCGAATCGAGCTACTTCTTCACTACTAATCTTAGGGCAAACAGCTTTTATTCTAAGAGGAAATTCTTTTCTAACATTTGGTGTGCTTATTACTTCTTGAACAAATCTTTTAATTTCATCATTTTGCTCACAAATAAAATGTGTGTCTGCTTCAGCTCTTTTTAAAAACTCAGCTTTAAAATCTTTAAATGATAAATGAACATTCTTGCCTGACTCTTTTATAAACTTCATGGCACTAAATCCGCCCGCTATATCTGCCCCAGCACACAAACTTCCAAAATACATACTTTTTAAATGATTCTTTGATTTCCAATTAAGAGGGATTTTGACTTCTGTTTTATCCTCATCACAGACTAAAATTTTAGGATTTAAAAAGAAAATCATTGGGACCTTAAAGATCCCAAAGTATTTTAAATATATATTAAGTTTTTTTAGATTAATCTGAATTACTCTTTAATAACTATTCTTCGAATGATCCCATTCTCATAAACAGCTTGAACATTGATTACATTTCCGTCACTCTCAAAGCACTTTGATTCCTGCATAGGCTTTTTCTTGTATTTCTTTACTTTAAAAGAGTTATCACCAACTCCACTATAACCTTTAAGTTGACGTTCTAAAGGATTACAGTCAGCTCTTTTAATATCAGAAACAACTTTAATAAAATCTAATGATAATTGTCTTCCATAAAACTTTTCAGTTTTTGGATAATTTTCATGAAAGTCATCTTGATCTTTAGCAGGATCAAGTTTCATTAACTCCATATCTGAATTATTAAAAGTTTCAAACTTTATTGAATATTTCCCACCGTTTATCCATCTAAAAAGAAAAAATGTTTTATCCAGTGAAACTTCAAATCCAATCTTTGTAGAAACTGAAGGATGACAATGATATTTTTTCCCAGATCTTTTAGAGCAAACCATGTCATAGTTTTCTTCTAATAATCTAACGACTGTATCAAAGAAATATCCATCAGAATCTGCACTAAAAGCAGATAATGAAAAAGTGATTAAGATTAGTGATAAAAACTTCATAAGACTCTCCCAAGTTGTATTATTATTAAATAAGTACAATTTATGGGAACATATTTCAAGCAACTCAAATCTTACAAAGTATTTTGTGTCTATCTTTTCACATGACGCATATTGGCAGGTAGTATTTTTTTACGAATTCTTATGTTTTCAGGAGTAATTTCGACCCATTCATCATCATCAATCCAATCAATGGCCCAATCTAGTGTTCTATTCTTTATAGGTGGTAATGAAACGTTCTCATCTTTACCAGCAGTTCTAACACTAGTTAGGTGCTTTTCTCGGCACACATTAATGTTTAAATCATTTTGACGCGTATGTTCACCAATAACCATACCTTCATAAACCTCTTCCCCAGGTTTAACAAATTGTTTTCCTGAACTCAGAAGATTAAAAAGTGCATAAGGAGTAGTTTTTCCTTTTCTATCTGAAATTAAAGCTCCGTTTGTTCTTGATAACATTTTTCCAAGATGATCTTTATAACCAATAAAATAAGAACTCATTAGCCCTTCACCTCTAGTAAGTGTTAAGAATTCTGATCTTAATCCAATTAACCCTCTAGATGGAATAATAAATTCTACCTTCGCTCTACCAGATCCATAAGGTGCCATTGCTTCCATGACTCCTTTTCTTGTTGCCATTTTTTCCGTCACACCACCAGTTGAATCTTCTGGTATATCAACAACAACTCTTTCGAAAGGCTCTTGAAGTTTTCCATCAACTTCTTTAGTAATAACACTCGGCCTTGAAACCATTAATTCAAAACCCTTTCTTCTAATTTCTTCAAAAACAATTGCTAATTGTAACTCTCCTCTACCTTTAAGAATAAAGATCTTAGGATCTTCAGTAGACTCATATTTCAAAGCAACATTATTTCTACAAGCTTCAACTAAAAATTCTTCTAGCTTTCTACTCGTTAGATATTCACCCTCTCGACCAGCGATTGGAGATGTATTGACGGAAACACTAATTGAAACCGTAGGAGGCTCAATCTCAATTCGATCTAAAGGAGTATCAATCCCCATAGCAGCAACTGTATCTCCAATCTCAGCATCATTAAAACCTGAGATACTAATAATCTC
This sequence comes from Bacteriovoracaceae bacterium, assembly GCA_020630335.1. Taxonomy (GTDB): domain Bacteria; phylum Bdellovibrionota; class Bacteriovoracia; order Bacteriovoracales; family Bacteriovoracaceae; genus JAHDHG01. The sequence goes on along the minus strand of JAHDBN010000003.1, from coordinate 68,087 downwards.
ACCAGCATAAGCGGTATCAACATTAGCTTGCTCTAAGCCTTGATAAACCTGAATACTTCCTACTTTAAATTTACTTACCTTCTCTCTTCCAAAAATTTGAACTTGTTGATTTTTTTCAATCTTTCCTTCGATAATTCTTCCAGTCATTAAAGTTCCAAGATAAGAAGAATACGCGAGATTAGTGATTAAAAACTTAAAATCACCCTCTGCTTTTAAATTAGGGAATGGATAATAATCACCTGTAAAAAGATCTAATAATGGAGAAAGACTTCCTTCTCTTAAACTTGGATCTTGACTAGAATATCCATCTCGTCCTGAACCATAGTAAAAAGGAATATCTATATCATAATCATCAAGTCCAACTTGATCGATAAGATCTAAAATTAAATCTTCAACTTCACCTTTTACTTCTTCATGTCTTTCATCTTGTCTGTCAATCTTGTTAATCATAACAGCAATTTTTAAATTTCTTTCAAGTGCTTTTTGAAGAACATACCTTGTCTGTGGCAAAGGTCCCTCAGCTGCATCAACAAGTAATAAGATTCCATCTACCATCATAAGAGATCTTTCAACCTCTCCACCAAAGTCGGCGTGACCTGGAGTATCGACAATATTTAATTTAATATCATTCCAATCAACAGCACAGTTTTTTGCTGTAATTGTAATCCCTCTTTCTTTTTCAAGATCCCCTGAATCCATTACTCGGTCAGTTGCCTGATCGACATCTCGATAAACCCCTGAGTGTTTAAAGATTTCATCTATAAGAGTAGTTTTTCCGTGATCAACGTGTGCCACGATTGCGATATTTTTAATTGGTTTCATATGAATGACAGACTAAATGTATTCCTTCACAACTTCAAGCGTAATCCCTTGAAACCTGAAATCTTTTTCTAAGTACAGCTCATTAAAATCGTAAAGGAAACCACAATAGTGGTCTTTTAAAAATATCAGCTTACATTTTTGAATATTTTCTGAAGAAATCTCTAGATTTTCTTTTTTTTCTCCTAGATTTTCATGCAATAACTTATCAATAAATGAGAGTGGTTTTTGTTTACCGTATTCTGATAAAAGAGCATTTAATTCTGGGATATCTTTTTCTTGGACGTTTTTTAACTCAAGGCCTTGAGTTTTTAGAGTATGTCCATAAGGACAATGCAAACAAGCACTTTTGCAACACCTTCCGCGCTCTTTTAATACTTCTGCTGACATGGGCTTAAATTCTTGAGTCATTTTTCTCGTTCTTTTCAATTTCTTTAATTAATTGTGGTATTAAAATAAAACTACAAACTATAAAGGTTAATGATAACATTAAACTCACCGAAGACAATTCATATCTTTCAAGTAAGAAACCTATCACGGGCCCTGCTAAAATAAATCCTATTCTCAACATTAGACTATTAATTGAATTAGCCGTGGCCCTCATCTTGTCTGGAACTCGTGAGTTTAATGCATCAATCAGAATTACTTGCGTAATCCCTCTAGGGATAGCAAAACATAAAGCAAAAATAACTCCCCAAACTTCATGTATGTAAGCAATTGATAAATACCCAATAACCGGTAGAACACTTAAGCTCCATAAACATATCGCAACTCCATGTTTTTCTTCAATAAGATAAGCATATTTAGAAAATATAGCAGCTACTACCTGGTAAATAGCATAGATAACTCCAAAGTATACAATTGCTATCCCTATATTTTCCCAATATTTTTGTAGCATCCAATAACCAAAATAAGTTGAATGGCACCATACAACCCAATTAATCATCGTCAGTCGCAATAACTTATCGCTTTTAAATAACTGAAAAAAAATATCTTTAAAGTTTTCTTTATGTTTATCTCCCATTCTTTCAATCTTGGGTTCAAATAAAGACATTGCAACTACTAAAGGAAGCCAACCAATCACAAGTTGTACCTTTACTAAAAGATCAAAAGATTGAGACGCTAAAAATCCACCAACAACTGCGCCAAAGGCAGATGCTATTTGGACATAAAACCTCATATTGCTCAAGGCCTTTGTTTTTTTCATTTTTTCATTTTTTGATTTCTCAATAGAATCATATAATATCGCAAGATCAATTCCCGAGATAAGACTCATCCCAATACCTAGTAAAATTTCAAAAAAAACTAAATCATAAAAACCTGTTGCGAAATAAAGATATGTCAGCCCCAGTCCATCGAACACTGTTCCTAATATTAGAGTATTTTTTCTTCCAAATAAATCTGCAATATAACCAGAAGGAACTTCAAGAATACCTATTGTTGCTCCGAATATTGCTTGTAAATAAAAAATTTCTCCAAAGCTTAATCCTTTTGATTGAAAAAGGGGTACCGCGACACTCATAATCAAAAAAATTGCTCTTAAGGATCTAAGTAAAATAACTTTTTGTGGATTGCTCACTTAATCAAGGAAGTAACTGCGTTCTTCAGCTGTAGGAAGACGGCAAGTATCTTTTTTTCCAAAAAATTTGTAACGATTTCTGGCTATAAATTTATAGATAAGATCAGTAATAGAAAGAGGGAAAAATAAAACTATTTTTCCAGCTAGTTTATAAATGGAGCCTATCGAACATAAAATTTTCCCAATAGCTTCTGATCTTTCGAATATCTCTCCATCTTCATAAAAAACAATAGAGTCTAAGTTTTGGATTTTCTCTTCGGATAATAGTTTCTTTGCAGTTTCACCTTGTAAAGAAGCATATTTAAGAACGCGTTTTTTATCTAAAGCCATCAAGGTATCAACGGTTGTGCTACATAAATTACAAACACCATCAAAAAATACTATTCTATCCATGAGTTAAAACAAATCCTTTAAGATAGTCTCCCTCTGGAAATCCTTGAAGTAAAGGACAATCCTTAGACATATAAAGTTCTCTTTCAACTTTCCAATTCCTAGGAATCACTCTTCTGAATTTGGTTCTATTAATTTTATGGGTATTTAAAAAAACTACTAATTTTCCATTTTTACTAAGGGCCTTAGCGAAATCACCCCAACTTTTTTTATAAAAATCTAAGGCACTCTGAGATTTCTTTCCATCTGTGGAAAAACTTGGAGGATCAGAAATGATAAGATCAAATTTATCTTGATTAGAAGCTAAGAACTTATTTACAGGCTTCACTACTGACTGATGATCCGAGGAAGGTAATTCATTGAGCTTGATATTTTTTTCTAACCAAGACATATACTTGCCTGAAAGATCTACTGAAGTAACTTGGCATTTATTTTTCAAACCTTGTAATGAAAAGGCTCCAGTATAAGAGAAAAGATTTAAAACTGTTTTTGATTTCTCAAACAAAGGATTAATTTTTTTTCTTATACTGCTCATATCAGTATAAATTCCAATATCATGTTGAGCTTGTAATCTGATTTCGTACTGAAGTCCAAATTCTTCAATCACAATATCTGAAACCTCTTCACCTAAAACAACTTTTGGGTGTTCTTTTTTAGCTCCAGCGATTCTTTTTTGAGTGAAAATATTTTCTATTCTAGGATATCTTCTTTTCAAGAAATCAATAACCATCTCTAAGAGATCTTCCCAAAAATACGCTTGATATTGAATTAAAATCACTTGATTTAATTTTTGAATAAAAAGCCCTGGTAACGAATCGGCTTCTCCAAAGCAAAGATAAATATTCTCTCTATCCTTTATATTTACTCGTTCCAAGATGGCATTTGCAATACGATCTTCTAGATCCATAACAAAAAGCATCTCACTTTTCCCCCAACGCCTGGCCTTAATACTTGGATGAGTCGGATCATGAAGAAATAACTCATCATCTAATTCATCAATCTCTAAGAGAATAGAACTCTCATCAAACTCTACGCTAAATTCATCCTTAGTGATCCAAGGATGATTTTTCTTACATAATTCCAATGAAGTTGGATGAATTTTAGGTACTGTACTTTTTCTCATTAAATGCGGTATAGCAAAGATATAAAAACAATGAAAGAGAAGAATCATCGCTATATAATTTTTAACAAGCCTTTTGGGGTTTTATCTCAATTTACTTCTGATATCCACAGAACACTCTCTAATTTCAACCTTCCTAAAGAAGTCTATGCTGCGGGAAGACTAGATAAAGACTCAGAAGGACTGCTTTTGCTCTCCAATGATGGGCCTTTTATTAAAAATTTCTTAGATTCTCACCAAAGAACTTACTGGGTACAAGTCGAAAAAATTCCTTCTGAAACCGCTCTTGATCAATTACGATCTGGCATCAAAATTAAAACAGGCAAGACTCTTCCTTGCAAAGTAAGAATGATTACTCCTCCTGAAATATGGGAGAGAAATCCACCAATCAGAGAAAGAAAAAATATTCCCACAGCTTGGCTCGAAATGATTTTAACTGAAGGAAAAAATAGACAAGTTCGAAGAATGACTGCTGCCATAGGCTTTCCAACATTAAGACTTATTCGCTCTGGAGTTGGGAAAATTTCTCTCGATAAGATTAAGCTTCAATTAGGAAAATACTTAGAAGTATCAAGAGAAGATATTATTTGAGAATAAAAAAGGCCCATAAATATGGGCCTCATAAAATTTAAAAAAATAAATTTTTACTTAGAAATCATACCTCTAATCATACCAACAACGGCCATAAGACCACCACCGCCAACACCACCTGCAGCAACATTTCCAAGTAACCCACCAATATCAAGACCAGTCTCTCCACCAGCAGCAACACCAAGAACAGATCCAAGAACTTGAGATCCAATTCCACCACCTAAGATACCACAGATAATATTTCCAATAGTTCCAAGGCTAAACTTAGGCATCATTTTTCCAGCAGCGATACCACCACCTCCACCTGTAATAAGTGGGATTAACATACTTAAAATTTCCATAAACACTCCTTTGTTATGTACTACTTTAGTCTAATCAAAAAATGAGACTTTTTGCAAAACACAGAAATTCGTCAATTTTTTATCTGTTTTTAATTGATAAATGAAAGAATATAAAAATAAATAGACATACTTAACGCACAGCTCCTTTTAAGTGAATCAATATCAAACTTCTAATATCTCAAATGATTCAAAAGACTCCTAACTCCATAATAGAAGTAAAAATTACAAAAAAACGCATCGCAAAATTAATCTTGAGTCTAATTGAGATAAGAAATCATCATGAAAACTCTTATACTGCTCTTATGCATTTTTATTATTACCAAAGCTCTATCTAATGATCAGAGTGATAAATTAAGAATTGGAATATCTCATATTCTTGAAACTTACCCTCAAGAAGAAAATAAGAAAGCATGTCTTGAAGCAATATTAAACAACTCCACTAAAATTAAGGATGCTAGTACTTTAGAAATGAGTAAAGAAAAAAAGCAAGAACTCATAAAAGAAAATACAGCATTTCATTATAATTATTCAGGTGGATCTGTTCATGGAAACTATCTTCATAAACGAGCACTCGTTTATTACATAGAAGACGAGAATAAACTTTTAGAGTTTGGTCCAGGTCTTTATATAGCTAAAGATCCTTTCTCTAGTATAAATTTCGGGAATCAACTTTATAGTATAAAGCTTAATCAAAAATATAAAATTTTCGATGCAAACAAACAAAAAGAAATCAGTAATGTTTTTAATACTCTCAAGGAGCGAGATTCGAAGTTTTCATCTTGTATGTTAATTCCTTTTTTAAGAAAACTCCTAACCTATACCATAGTTTTAGACAATGACTTCAAAATCGCAATGTACACTCCATACAAAACGGGATGGTTTATTATCTTAGATACTAATATTATTAATTCTCTTGAAATTAATTCCTTTCATGAAAGACAATATACAAGAGAAGAAGAAGTACTAACTTACACTTCTGAGAACTTTTCTAAATTTACCGATGAGTATCTAAACAGTGTTGATATACATCGAAGATGCAGAATTCTAAAAAGAGTTAAAGATCAAAACCCTATTATTACGAATCTCAAGGAGAAATATTGTGTCTCTAAGTAATCTTGTTTGCTTTTTACTTCTCTCATCATTTTCTTACTCTATAGAATTAAAAGAAGTCCCTATAGAAACAAGGATTCTCAAAACCTCGCTAACACTAAAATTGGCTAAATTAGAAGAAAATGTTTTTGTATCTCATCATAATAGCTCTCAATATTTCACTATACCTAAAGACTCTAAGATTTTTGACTTCACACTTCCTATTAAAAACAAATCTCTTTTAAGAAAAGCTAAAAAAAATGACTGCACTTCACTGGATTCATTATATGAAGTTTCAAGAAATAAGAAGTGCTTAACTTTTTTTAATAATTTCTTAAAAGAAAAAAATATTTTATTCATAGCATCTCTAGATGCAAACCAAGTATCTTTAAAAAACAAGACAAACTGCTTAAACATCACTAACTCTCTTTTGTTTCATCAAGTTCAAGAACTCAGTTTTAGAAAATTTGAGTTAGAGAAAGAAAACCCATTCAGGTGTGACTTTAGGTATGCCAATGAACTCTTTCTCGTTGATTATATCGACTTAAGCATCACCTCTATCAAAAAAAGGTCTCAAGAAATTTTTGATCTCTACGTAGAAAAAAATCTTAATGCAAATTTCATCCAAGATTTCAAGGCTAGAAGATTTATAGATAGAAAAGATTGGGAAGAAGCTGTTAGTATAAAAAAGCCTCTTGAGAAAGTTTATGATCCTGCTCCTCACACATGGGAAGATTGGGAAAAAATAGCATACACAGAAGTCTTACCTTTTTCACTATCATCTCAAGAGTTAAATATTGATCAAGTTATCAAATGGAATTTAAACTCTATAAAAAGAGAAACTTTACTCGACAGTAATGGTAATCTTGTTTACCCAGAAGATGAAGAAGTGTACTCTTATTTAAGAAAAAATAATTCAAAAGGCTGGGTCGTTGGTACTCTTAAATACAAAGCTCAAGCTTTAACTAAAAAAGAAATCAAACGTGTCATTAACTTTAAAGTTGATAATCATGAATTATATAACCCATTAGGGTGGGCAAAAACTCCTTGTGTTGATGGCAAGGTTGAAAATAAAGAGTGTGGAAAAATTGTCTATGCACCACCTAAAGATTTATCGCGTTATCTGAGAAGAATGATTAAAACAATTAACAAAAAACTTGAAAAAGATTTAACAGATCAAGAGTATTTTGAATTTGCTATTCATATGCAAAAACAAATTGTTGCTCTGCACCCTTTTGTTGATGGTAATGGAAGAGTATCTCGCTTTGTCATGGATTACATTACTTTAAAAACAAAACTTCCATATATCATTTATTACAATATGAATAATGATTTAACAGAAGATCCTAAGAAATTTCAACTTGAAGCTAAGCGAGGAATGTTCCATGGTGTTTTGATCAAAGAATATTGCTTGAACTCAAAACTCAAAATTTGCAGATACTAATCACAGGAAATGACAATGGCGATAACCAAACTTTTTTTTCTTTTATCTTTTGCTCTGCAAGCTTTGTCTTTTTCCCTTGAAGATCTTCCTATTGAAGCGAGAGTACTAGAATCGCAAATGGGGTTGAGGTTATCGCCCCAACCTGAAGGTACATTCATATCTCATACAAAAGCAGGGAAATACTTTAACATACCTTTGAAAAGTAATTTCTTTGATTTCACTCTTCCCATTAAAAATGTTGCTTTACTCGAGGAATCAAAGATCTATAATTGCCCCAACCTCGATTCTTTAGAAAGTATATATACTTCAGAAACATGTAGAGATTTCTTCTTAAACTATCTTAGAAGTCTAAAGATTGTTTTTATTGTAATTAACGATAAAGAGCAAACATCTCTTAATAATAAAAATAACTGTTTGAACATCACAAGCTCTGTTAAGTTTCACTTAATTAAACAATTAGAGTTAAAAAAGAATACTCGAACGACTGAAAATCCTTACAGATGTCAATTTAGATCCGCTGATGAACTATTCTTAGTTGATTATTTTTATAAAAGCATTACCTCTATAAAGAAACGATCTGATTTGATTCAAAAAAAATATACAGAAAAAGGATTAGATCCAGATTATATTCAAGATTTTAAAGCCAGAAGGTTTATTGATAGAAAAGATTGGGCATTTGCTCTTAGAGTAAGAACTCAATTAGAACAAGTTTATAAACCAGCTCCAAGTACTTGGAAAAATTGGCAAGATGTTGCTTTTAAAGATGTTTTATCTTACTCAACACTTAATAAAGAGCTTAGCCTTGCTGAAGTCATAAAGTGGAATCTAGATTCTTTAGAGAGGGAACAACTTTTAAACCCAGACGGTACTTTAGTATACCCTGAAGAAGTTAATTCTTATCTAAGACAATTCGTAAAAAAAGATTGGGTTCAAGCAGAATTTAAGACTCAATATTCTGCCTTAAGCAAAGAACAAATTCAGAGACTCGAGAATTTTGTTGTTGAAGGACATCGATCAGCCAAACTAATAAAGTGGGAAAAAAGGCCTTGTAATGATTTTGAAATGCCTGGGAAGGAATGTGGGAACTTAGTTTATGTTGCCCCTTATCTTGTTAAGCAATATTTAGAAGAAATGATAAAAAAAATAAATCTCAAGCTATCTCAAGAAGTGACAGATACAGAAATATTTAAATTTGCCATACATATGCAAAAACAAATCGTTGCATTACATCCTTTCATCGATGGAAACGGACGTATTTCTCGCTGGATTATGGACTATATAACACTAAAATCTGATCTTCCCTATATATTACATTTTAATATGAATGATGATCTCACGACTCATGAACTAGAATTTGAAGCCGAAGCGAAGAGAGGAATGTTTCATGGAGTCTTAATTCAAGAACGATGCCTTGATAAAGACTCCAGGTATTGTAGATACTAAGATTTATTTCTTTTTCTTAGATTTCTTTTTTGATTTTTTGTCTTTTTTGGATTTCTTGTCTTTTTTCGACTTCTTATCTTTTTTAGTTTTCTTTTTCTTCTTAGCTTTTTTAGACTCTTTCTTAGTCTCTTTTTTTACTTTTTCACTCTTTGTTTTCTTTTTCTCAAAAAACCCCGTACTCTTATTTGAATTGCCTGGTTTCTTACGGCAATGTCCTTTGACATTCGCTCCATCTTTTCTTGTATAGGAACTAACCCAATAACAACTATCACTGCTCTCACAACTTCTATTGCTCATTCCTTTACACTCAATAGAAAAAGCATTCCAAGAAAAAAATAACGCTCCTATAATTAATGTTTTCATTTGATCTCCTTAAAGTTTTTGAATGAGATTTTCAATTAATTTTGAAATCCCTTCATTTATATTCACTAAGTTTTCGTCATCATACATATAAGCAGGCGTTGAAAATAAGTTATTTCTTTCATCAAAACATACTTCCGACGCTTTACACTCTTGATGTTTCACCCCTAAGCCTTCTAATACATTTATTGTCTCTAAATCATTACCAATAGTAACCTTGGGGTTATGCTCCTTTAAAATTGTGCCAGCAATGGCAGGTGAAATACAAATGAGACCAATCGGCTTATTAGCTTCGTGAAAATTTGTAATAATTTGAGTGAGCTTAGAATCAATTTCTCCCGCTCCCCCTTTAAAAGCAAATTCTGATAAATTTTTTGCAACACCAAAACCTCCAGGCATAAGAAGCCCATCAAACTCTTCAACTTTTAAATCTTCTAAATCTTGAACTTTACCTCTTGTGATTCTAGCTGATTCTTCTAAAATATTTCTTTTATCTATAGCTTCAGTACCAAGTAAATGATTTACAACGTGATGCTGATTTTTATTAGGAGCAAAGCTTGTATAAGTTATTTTATTTAAATATTTATCTAAATTAAAATACGTTAATACCGCTTCTCTGATCTCAGCTCCATCCAAATAGCCACAACCACTTAATATTACAGCAATTTTTTTCATTTAGTCTCCCTTGATTCTTCAGATTCCGGTATTATCTTATTATATAAGTGATACTTTGAGGAGGCACTAATGTTTACTTGGATGAAAAGAATTTCATTTTTCTTAATTACAAATTTTTTAATTATGATCACACTTTCTGTGATCTTAAAACTTACAGGCCTAGACCAAGTTTTAGCTGCAACCCTAGGTGGTGGATACGCTGGTTTGTTTGGGATGTGCTTAATATACGGGATGGTATTTTCTTTTATTAGTTTATGGATGAGTAAGTGGTCAGCAAAAAGAGCTTATAAACTAGAGATACTTGACCCTACTGATACTCGTTTTGATAATTTAGTAGCACGAGTTCACCAATTTGCGAGTAGTGCCGGACTTGAAAAAATGCCAGAAGTTGGAGTTTATGAAAGTGAACAGATGAATGCTTTTGCAACAGGTCCTAGTAAAAATAATTCTTTAGTTGCAGTCTCTACAGGACTCTTACAAAAGATGAATAAAGGTGAAGCTGATGGAGTTCTTGCTCATGAAGTTGCTCATATCGTTAATGGAGATATGGTGACAATGACCCTAGTCCAAGGTGTCATGAATGCATTTGTTATGTTTTTTGCTCAAATTATCACTCAATTAATTATGAATGCCATGAGAGGTAATAGTGAGAGAAGATCTAGAGGTGGATTTGGTAGTTATATGATTTATATGGCCGTACAATCAGTTCTTGGTTTTTTTGCCATGTTTTTTGTTTCTTACTTTTCCAGAAGAAGAGAGTTTAGGGCCGATGCAGGAGCAGCAAATCTAGCCGGATCTCATAATATGATTAATGCTCTAAGAGCACTACAACGAGAATATGCTATGATCCAACCTGAAAAATCAGATAACTTTCAAACAATGAAAATTAGTTCAAAAAATGGAATCATGGCCCTTCTATCTACTCACCCTCCTCTTGAAACAAGAATTCAAACTTTAGAGAATAACTATTAAGGATTATTTATGAAATTATGTTTATTACTTTTATTATCATTTTCTACTTTCGCTAGAGATGGAAGAGATCTAAATCAAAAATTAAAACTTGCAGAGTTTGAAAAGATGCAAGCTGAAGTTGATAAAAAAAATGCGGAAAAAAGAAAAGAGCTTTTAGAGAAACAAGAAAAATTCATCAAAGACATTGAAGAAAAAACTAGCCAGAAAAGAGAGAAAGCTTTCAGTGATCTTGAAGCCAGCAAGACAAAAGAAGAAAAAATCTTTCAAGATAAAAAGAAAAATGCGGAGCTAAGTTATGAAAAAGATAAGGAATACGCTTTAAAGTCTAAAAACGTTAAATTTCTCATTGATGCAGTTGAAAGAAGAGATCGAATTATAAAAACTGCTCAAGATCTAAAAGAGCAATACATTAAAAAAAATCAAGCCAAACTTAAGGAAGAAATTGAGCTTCTTGGAAAACAAGAAAAATTAGCCTTGAAACAATTAAACGCCTCGAAGTTTACAAAAGAAGAGATCACTCAAATGATTAAGGCTGAAACAAATAAATTGCAAGAAGCTGAAATGAAAAGAATTCAGCTTTTAGAAAAAAAGAAATAACTTATTCTTTAACCTCAAACTCAGCATCGATAATATTTTCATCTTCTTGCTTAGTTTGAGAGCCTTTAGTAAATCCTCGAGTTTTCATAACTTTAATAGTTCCGTTTTTGACAGCTTTTGCAAACCATACCTGAAGTCCTTGAGCGATAAGAAAGCGAGTTGGAGGAATCACCATTAAGAAACCTAAACAATCAGTGAAAAAGCCAGGTGTGATTAGCATCAAACCAGCAGCAAATACGAGTGCTCCTTGAATAATCTCCAAAGTTGGAATTTCCCCTGTTCCAAGTTTTCCTTGTATCTCAAAAAGTAAGGATTTACCTTGTGATTTTGTTATTACAGACCCTACTACTCCTGTAAGTATAATAATCAAGATAGTGTTTAAGCCTCCTATTTCACTACCAACCTTAAACAATAAAAATAATTCTAAAGCAGGAATAACTGTAAATAACAAAAGTAAAATTAAAAACATTAAATTTTCCTCATTAAAAGAAATCGCTTTCTATTAGTTAGATCATTAATACATTGTATTTCTTTAAATGAACATTGCTCTGCAATAGTAATCAGTTTATTTAAATTGTCTTCATGCCCCTCAATTAAAAGATGTCCTTTTTTCTTTAAGCATTCATATGCTCCAGTGAAGAATTTTTCAAACCATGAATCATGATTTTCATCTTCTAAAAAAAGGGCAATATCGGGCTCATAAGTGACAACATTCTTATGGACACCTTTTATTTGCGATCTCTTTATATAAGGAGGGTTTGAAATTATAAAATCAAAATCTTTTTGAATATTAATAAATAAGTCACTTTGAATAAAATCAAATTTCATCCAATCAAAATGATGCTGAAGATTATGATAATTCATTTCTGCAACACTAATAGCTCCAAGTGAAATATCACTTAAAGAAAATCTTATACTCTTAGTATTTTCTCTAGAAACTTCTCTTGCTAAAGAAAAGCTTAATGCTCCACTTCCGCAACCAACTTCAAGAATGTCTTGATAATTAAATTCTAAAAGAATCTCTCTCGCCTTCTCCACTAAAATTTCTGATTCAAAACGTGGTATGAGAACTCTTTCATCAACATAAAGATAAGTGTTATAAAAATAAGTTCTATTGTTAATATAACCTAAAGGCCTACCTGTTTTTAATTCTTTAGAAAACAAGGTTAATATTTGATTTGGGGTAAAGCTTTTTCCTGATCTTAAAAATCTTAGCTTAAAAAAATCAAATTCTTCTTTTAGTCTTTTTTCTGAAATACCAGGATAGTCTTCTTCCAAAGTAGGAAGAAGAGCTTTAAGCTTCTGATTCACCTTGGAGAAGTAAAGCTTGATTATGAGTAATGAGAGCTTCTACAACTCCTCCCATATCACCTTCTATAATTTTATCTAGCGAGTAAAGAGTTAGTCCTATTCTATGATCAGTTAGACGCCCTTGTGGAAAGTTATAAGTTCTGATTCTTTCTGATCGATCTCCAGTTCCAACCATACCTTTTCTTTCAGCAGCTTCTTTTTCTTGAGCTTCTCTAACCATTTTATCATAAATTCTAGCTGCTAAAATCTTTAAGGCCTTTGCTTTATTTTTAATTTGAGATTTTTCATCTTGAATAGCAACAACCGTATTAGTTGGAAGATGAGTTACTCTAACTGCGGAGTCAGTAGTATTAACCGATTGTCCTCCATTACCACCTGCTCTATATACATCAACTCGAACATCGTTCATATTTAACTCAAACTCTACAGCATCAGCTTCTGGCAGGACAGCAACTGTAATAGTAGATGTATGAACACGGCCTTGTGATTCAGTTTTAGGAACTCTTTGTACTCTATGAACACCTGACTCATATTTCATACGAGAATAAACCTGCTCACCTTTTACAGTAATAATGACTTCTTTAATTCCTTCATCACTCTCGCTGACAGAAATCATCTCTGATTTAAATCCAATTTCTCTAAAATAGTTTTGATACATACGAAGAACATCAGCCACAAAAATCGATGCTTCATTACCTCCAGCCCCTGCTCTAATTTCAATCATAACATCTTTATCATCAAGAGGATCTTTAGGAAGTAATAAAATTTTTAACTCTTCTTCTAGTTCTGTTAGTCTGGCTTCACCTGTAGAAAGTTCTTCTCTAGCCATTTCTTTCATTTCTGGATCGCTCTCGTTAACCAGCATATCCTTAGCTTCTAGAACATTCTCTTTTGTTTGTTTATATTCTTGAAAAGCTTTAACTATTGGATCAAGGCCTGATCTTTCACTCGATATTTTTTTAAACTCTGCTTGTCTGTCATAGATAGTAGGATCAGCTAACTTTTCAGTTAACTCATCATATCTAAGAACAACAGCTTCGAGTTTATCAAACATATCTAAATCCTTATGAGCTCATTGAGTCTAAGAACTCACCATTGGTTTTAGACTTCTTAATTCTACTAAGTACAAACTCCATTGAATCAATTGTATTCATCGGGTGAAGAACTCTTCTTAAAACATGTAATCTTTGAAGCACTGGATCTTCCATTAGAAGATCTTCTTTTCTTGTTGAAGACTTATTAATATCAAGACAAGGGAAAATTCTTTTCTCCATTAACTTTCTATCTAATTGAATCTCAGAGTTTCCTGTTCCTTTGAATTCTTCAAAGATAACCTCATCCATTCTAGACCCTGTATCAATAAGTGATGTTGCAATAATAGTTAAAGACCCACCACCTTCAATATTTCTAGCAGCACCGAAAAATCTTTTTGGTTTATGAAGAGCATTCGAATCAACACCACCTGATAAAATTTTCCCTGATGGTGGAACAACAGTGTTATAAGCTCTAGCTAATCTTGTAATTGAATCTAAAAGAACAATAACGTCTTTCCCTGCTTCTACTTGTCTCTTGGCTTTCGCTAGAATCATTTCAGCAACTTGAACGTGTCTGTTCGCAGGCTCATCAAATGTAGAAGAAACAACTTCAGCATTAACGTTTCTTCTCATATCCGTAACTTCTTCTGGTCTCTCATCAATTAAAAGAACAATAAGTTTCGCATCTGGGTGATTTTCAGTAATTGAGTTTGCAATGTCTTGAAGTAGAACTGTCTTACCTGCTTTAGGAGGTGCAACGATCAAACATCTTTGTCCAAAACCTTGAGGAACAAAAAGATCAATGATCCTTGTCGAATAATTCGTAGGCTTGGCTTCTAAGTTAATTCTTTCTTCCGGATATAAAGGTGTCAGGTTATCAAAAAGAACCGTCTTCTTATGATCTTCTGGAGTGTTTTCATTAATTGTCTTTAATTTTAGAAGAGCAAAATATCTTTCTGCATCTTTTGGAGGCCTGATCGATCCAGAGATTGTATCTCCTTTTCTTAACCCAAATTTTCTAATTTGACTTGGACTAACATAAATATCATCAGCACCAGGTAAGTAGTTATAACCAGGAGATCTAAGAAATCCAAAACCATCAGGAAGAATTTCTAAAACACCTTCACCAAAGATCTCTTGATCATTTTTAGCTTCAGCTTTTAAAAGAGCAAAAATAACCTCATGCTTCTTCATACTCGCATGATTTTCAATTTTAGCTTTAGTTGCTAACTTGCTGAGTTTCTTTACTTCCATTTCTCTCAGATCGTTTAAATGCATAAATGTGTCTCCCGAATAAATACTGCCTCAAAAATTTTAGATTAATTAAGAAAAGATATATTTTGAGGGCCTATTTAAAATCTCCAATATAAGTTATTATTTTTAGAATTTCTTAGGAAAAAAATCCTTAAATTTTAGATCTGCAGTTATATTTCCCTCAAGCTTCAGAAATGTCAAGAATTGTTGAAAAAGAAGGCATAATTGAGGTAAAAAGCTCTATGCCAAGAAAGATCCTTGCCATAGATTATGGCGAAAAATTCATAGGTTTAGCTCAATTTCATGAATCTCATGACCCTTTTCCCATCATGCTAGAAAGAATGCAAAATAAGGGGAAAAATAGCTCTTTAAACAAGATTTCCAAGCTTTGTGAAGATGACTTTTTTACAGATATTGTATTTGGCATCCCTTATCTCCTAGATGGTCAATCAACCTCTACGACCGAGAAAATGATCAAGGTTTATCATGAGTTATCTAAAGAGTTAGAAAAAAATAATTTAAACGTTACTCTTCATCAACAAGACGAAACACTCACAACCTTTCAAGCTCAAGAAGAAATGAAAAACTCGGCTTTATATAACTTTAAAGTGGATTTAAGAAAAATCGATTCTCTTTCTGCTAGGATTATCTTAGAAGATTTTCTTGGCCAGAAAAGATAAGTTCTCTTAACCTTTTTTTATGAAAAAAATATTCTTAGGAACTTTAGCACTTGTTTTAGTAATTTTTATTGGTGGAGCATTGAAAATAAAAAATGATCTAGCCTATACTTATCAAGGCGAGAAAAAAAATTTTGAAATTAAGTCAGGACAAAGCTTCCCTACTATTAATCAAAATCTTTTCAAAGAAGGTATTATTCAAGACAGAAGAGTTTTTCACAAATACACACAATATAAAGGTATGCTTGAAAGCTTTAAAAGTGGAAATTACGAAATATCTAAAGGAATGGGACTTGATGATATCATTCAGAAATTCTCTGATGGAGACTCACTTAAAAACTTCGTCACTTTTCCCGAAGGAAAAAATTTATATGAGTACGCTCAAATTTTAGTTCAAAAGAAAATCCTTTCAAGTACAAAGGATTTCATAAAGCTTGCTAAGTCAGCTAAATATGCTAAATCTTTGGGCATTGATTCTCTTAACCTGGAAGGGTATCTCTTCCCTGACACCTACAACTTTACGAGTTCAGAAACTCCAACATCAGTTCTAGAAAAAATGGTTCAAAATTTCAAAGACCAAACCAAAAATTTGAAGTTAGAATCAAGAGGACTTAACAAACAAGAAGTAATGATACTTGCTTCAGTTGTTGAAAAAGAAACTGGTGCTAAATTTGAAAGAAAGACAATAGCAGGAGTCTTTTTTAATCGTTTAAAAAAGAAAATGAAGCTCCAATCTGATCCTACAATTATTTATGGTATGTGGGAGCGCTATGATGGAAATATTAGAAAAAAAGATATACTCACTCCTTCAGAATACAATACTTATACTATTCCTCGATTACCAATAGGGCCTATTGCAAACCCAGGTCTCGATGCTATAAAGGCCGTACTTTCTCCAGAAGAGCATGACTATATTTTCTTTGTAAGTAAAAATAATGGCACCCATAAATTTTCAAAAACTTTAAGAGAGCATAATAATGCCGTTAGGAAATGGCAGTTAACTAAGAAGAATAAAGAAGGAAGAAGTTGGCGTGATCTAAAGCAATAAGATTACTTCTTTACCCAATTTTTAACTTTTGCAAAATCTAAGAACTCTCCATTTACTATAATTTTATCGAAAGTATTTTGATCTACACGTTTATAAATAGAAGGATTTCCAAACTGACACATAGAATAATAACTGAGAAGTACGATCCCATCACTCTTGTCCGAGAAGCGTGTCGCATAATAACTCAAAGTATCGGCTCCACATTCATCAAAACCAATCGTATGTGCCAGCTCATGTAAATAAATTGCTAGTTGAAATTTGTTGTCTAGTTTTTCAAACCTTGGAGTGACATAAACAGGAGGAGCGTAGAGATCTACAAAAGCGATAGTAGTTTTTTCAATCTTCCATCGCTCTTTAAAGTCTTTAGAAGCCTTCGCGGGATATT
The DNA here is from genome assembly GCA_020630335.1 of Bacteriovoracaceae bacterium. Taxonomy (GTDB): domain Bacteria; phylum Bdellovibrionota; class Bacteriovoracia; order Bacteriovoracales; family Bacteriovoracaceae; genus JAHDHG01. The sequence continues at coordinate 50,958 of JAHDBN010000003.1, read as the reverse complement.
TTTGATGATTCACTAGCATTTTATCAAGGTGAAAGATTAAAGCATCTGCTTTTTTTCGATCTAAATCTGCGGGGGTGTTATTTCTTAAGTACTCTATAGAACTTATTAGTACCTCTGTTACCCGAGGAAACTCATTCGATGTTGCAAGAAAAGAAATAAAAAGCAAAACAAAGACTATTTTCATACCTATATACTCCCAAGGTCAATAAAGCATCATTACGCTAGCAAAACTAAAGCTATACTTCTAATGACAAAGAAAGAAATTGAAAACATTACACGGGAAGGTATTCAGTTTTTGAGGGATTACTCAGCACATATGTTGAGGTCTTTAATTTTCTTAGTATAAATATAACGGATCTCTCCATCTCGATCACGCTCAGCCAAGCGAACTTCTATATTAGAGTATCCTTTTTTTACAACTGATTTTTGATTAAACTTTAAAATAAACAGCAACTTCTTTTCAATTTTTAAATTCGAAGAGACCTCATAGTAAGCACTCACCAAAGGTTTAATTAAATATTTATTTAACTCAATTTGATATTCAAACTTTCGTTTTAATTTTTCAGGCCATTCATTCACTTTGTGAAAACATTGAAGTTCTGGGAATACTTCATAAGTAAAACCAACATTATCTACTTTTTCAGACCATTTTAAAAATAAATCAATCTCTTTATATTCTGCCTTTATCTTATCTATTATTTTTTTTAAATTTAACTCATCACTAAGTTCTAAATCTAATAAAATTGCTCTGCTTTGATCTAAAGCTGAAACACTTAAATCTTCATAGCACTCACCTGGCAAGCTTGAATTGATATAATCCCAACATGAGAAATTCATCACATAACCAGTGAAATGATTAGATTCAGTAAAACTAAGATCCTTAGAGCTTCTTAGCTCTTTTATTAATGACTGCTCTACTGCGTGATAATAAAGTCCATGAGATTCTTTTGTTCTTTTATGAAATAAAAATGGAGAACTTATTGTCGTTTCTGCTTTTTTATCTTCACAGAAAACAACCCTATTAGGTGAATAAGAACTATATGAAGTAGGATTTAAGTAAGTTCTATTCTTTACTAGACAATTCCAAGATCTAACAGAGAACTCATTTTTCTTAGTATCTAACTCATGAGACCATAAATCAAAATCTCTTCCCGCTACTATTCCTTTCTCTATAGCAAGACTCCCTCTACCTTTTCTTTTCAAGCCAGGAATCTTTAAGGCCACATAGTCTCGATTCCAAGTAGAGCCAATATTTTTATTTTCTTTTAATCGATTACCAAGGCTTACTCTTTTAATATAACCACAGATCTTTGATTTAGGTAGATCTAAGCCTTTAACAAGAATAAGTTCTGCGCAATCATCTCCATCTTTAATGTTTCTAAACTTTACACACCGACTAGAAGTTAAGACGACTTCATCTTCTATTACTAAACCATTACAGTAATCACCCTCGCCTGATATTGAATTATAAACTCCTAGGACTACGAAGTTTTCAGGACAAGATCCTGATCGCGAGCAAGTAATGTTCTTCTTATCAAATTTCTTTTTAAACGCTAAAAAATCAGAGCTTGTCTCTGGCTTTGGATTCAAACTAGATTGAGAATTCTTAGTAGAACCTAAATCTCCTTTTTTTCCACAGGATATAACAAGTAGAATACCAATGAATATTTTAAACAGTTTTAACATCAATTTACCTCTACAACTCTTATTTTAAATAATCAAAAATCAAAACTAAAGGATATTCGGAGTAAAACTAAATAATTTCAATAACTTATGTTTGAGATGTCATATTTATATATGAAAAATTTTTATACAATGAAACTGTTTAAACTCTTTTAAGGGTGCAAAAGATTTAAACAATTCTTCAACGTATTTATCCTTTATTTCTTACCTAAATACCTAAAATCACTAACTTTAAAGAGTTGGCAACAGATTTGCTTTATAGAGGCTTGAAAACACAAGTTTATCTATGGCTTAAGCCTGGATTGGTTAAAGGGTAATTTTTTATGATGAATTTCATTTTGATGTTTATGCTGTTGTCTCTAAATCTACAAACTCAAGCTCGAACTTATAGCAGTAAGCAAATTCAACTACACTTAGGATCAGTTTATAGTAATTGGGGAATTATTCCGAAAAAAAATCTTCAAAACCTCGATCCTTCTATCAACCTTGTGAATGCTCTAAAAAACTTTAAAGAAAAATCTACAGTTACAGTCGCTGTTGTTGATACAGGAATTGATTACAAACATGAATATTTTAGAAAAAATATTGTCTCACGATTCTCAGAAAGAAAAACTGCTTCTAAAAAGCACTTGAAAAAATACAGTATACGAATGGCCACAAACAAAAATTTTGGTTTTGACTTTAGCTCTAGTCATAAAGGGAAAAAATACGTTACCAAAACTCCTCAAGATACTCATGGCCATGGTACTCATGTGTCAGGAATTATTAAAGGAATTTATCCTAATGTAAAAATCATTCCTATTAAATATTACAATGCAAATGCAACAGGAGAACAAAATCTTGAAAATTCGATAAGAGCACTAGAACATGCTGTGAACTTAAACGTTGATATAATTAATTATTCAGGTGGCGGGCCAGAAGCTGATCCTTCTAACAAAGCTAAAGAATTACGAATTATGAAAAAAGCTCAAGAAAAAGGAATTTTAGTAGTCGCTGCAGCTGGAAATAATGGAACTAATATAGATATGAAAAATAATATGTATTTCCCAGCAAGTTATGCTTACCCTTCAGGTTATAATCTACAAAATATTATTGCTGTTGGATCTTATAATCAAAACTTAAAACTTATTAGTTCTTCAAACTATGGGGTGAGAACAGTTCATGTTGCTGCTCCCGGATATAGAATTAATTCTGCTGTTGTTAAAAAGGCAGCTAAAATGTCTGGAACTAGTCAGGCGACTGCTTTTGTAAGTGGAGTTGCTGCTTTATTAAAGTCAGCTTACCCTAAACTTACATCGCGCCAAATTAAAGAAATCATTATATCAACATCTAAAAACCTCAAGAACTTTCAGGGGAAAATTTTAGGAGGTCAAGTTGATGCGGCACAAGCTTTAAAGAAAGCTAAAGATATCATGGAAGGTTTAATTCCAAAGCAAAGAAAGGTTGCAAGAACCAAATAGCTTTATTACCGTTAAAGCTATGTTAAAAAAAATCACTGAAGTCATTCTAGGCGCTTTATTATATGCCTTAGGTCATCCTAGCATCATGACTTTAACTCCCATTCCTCTTTTCGCTCCTTTGGGGATTTTTTTCTTATTTAGAAACATCCATTTTAAGAGTGTAAAAAAAGACTTACTTATATTAACCGTCTTTTGTCTAACTATTAATCTAGTGGGATTTTACTGGATTCCTCAAACCATTCAAACATTTGGAGGACTTTCATTTCTAGTTAGTTTACCCATGTTTTTTATGTTTACTTTTTTAGTTTTACCACAAACTTGGTTGGTTTATTTTTCTTTAAATTTTCTTTCTAAGAAAAAATTTATTTCTAAAATAGGCCCTTTTTTAAGAGTTCTTTTTTTAGCAGTTATTATAACTCTTATTGAGTACTATACACCTTCTCAATTTCCTGTTCATGCTGGGCATCCATGGCTTAGTTGGTCCTGGACTTTAGGCCTTGCTCCTATACTAGGATTAGCCGGATATAGTTTCATTAACTACTTCCTTGCTTTGTCTTTAAATTATTTCTTAAGAGAGAGAAAAGATAAAAAGAGAATTCTTCCTCTTTCTCAAGCCCTCATTATTTTAATAATAGCAATTCTAATTACTCCCTTCACTATCAAAGAGAGAAGTTTAAGTACTAAAAATCTGTCACATCCTTTAAATATAAAAGTAGTACAAGCTAATATTGGAAATTTCATGAAAGTAAACTCTGAAATTGGTCAATTCTCTTCTATTCAGGAAGTGTTTAAAAGATATTTAAATTTAAGTTTAGAATCAGACCCTGCTGATTTAATTATTTGGCCAGAGACAGCTTACCCTTACCCTTTTAATTCTGATGTCTTAAAAGAAGCTCCTAATTCACTACCAGCGCTTATTAGTGATGTCTTAAATAGATCGAACTCTCAATTACTTTTGGGGGCCTATGATCATGGTGCTTTAGAAGAGTCTGGAAATGCGTTTCAATCTGTATATAACTCTGCAATGCTCCTAGATAGTAAGAAGGGATTTATTGATATTTACCACAAGAAAAAACTCATTCCCTTTGGAGAAACATTACCCTTAGGGCCTCTTACTCCTTATATTAAAGACTATGTTCCAGGTGTATCATTTTTCTCTGAAGGAACTCGTAATACTACCTTTGAAACGAATGCTAAACATAGATTTATCACTCCCATTTGTTATGAAATTCTAGATCCATCACTAATTAGAAAGATGTTAAATCATTCAAGCTTAACTAAAGGCCATATCGATTTTATTATTAATTTAACTAATGACTCTTGGTATGGTTTAACTGCAGAACCCTACCAGCACTTATTTTTAGCAAAATGGAGAGCCGTAGAGTTTCAAAGGCCTATTATCAGATCTACTAATAGTGGTATAACATCTGTCATTGATATTGATGGAAAAGAATCAATGAGGCTTCTTCCTGGAGAGGAAAAAAGTTTAAATATTACTCTTAATCTTCCTAAAAGAGATGCTACGATTTATCAAAAAATTGGAATCTTAAGTTTTTTATTATTATCGATATTTCTAATTATTCTAAATTACTTACTTGATCTTAAAGTAAACCCAACATTTAAAAGATCATGAATTCTTAAAACTCCAACAAACTTTTTAGAAGAGTTTATAATAGGTAGAACTGATAAGGGCTTATCAGGGTTCTCCATTAACCCAAGAGCTTCACTAGCAAGAGAATTTTCATCCATTACGATTGGATCAGAATTCATAAAGTCTTTAATACCTTTCTCTAATGCTCTTCCATCACTATTAAGTGCTCGCCTAATATCGCCTTCAACTAAGATACCTTTTATTTCCTTATTATCATTTAGAACACAACAAATCCCTGTTGGCTTCTGAGTCATTAATAATAAGACTTCTTTTAAAGTTGTCGCCTGATCACATTGGGCAACCAAACTCTCTTTCATCATAACAGAAGATATTTTCATAGATAAAGATTTACCTAAAAGACCTGCCGGATGATTTGTAGCAAACTTTTCTTTTGTTAATGAAACAAGATTTTCATAAAAAACAGCTAAAGCATCACCTACAGACAAAGCAACCGTTGTGCTCGTTGTAGGAGCTAAGTTATTCAAGCATGCTTCTTTTTCAACCGAACAATCAAATACAATAGATGCGACTTCTGCCAAAGGTGAAGCAATATTACCAAGCAAAGAGATTATTTGATCTTCTCCAAAAGGTATAAAGGGCATGAGTTTTACCAACTCTTCAGTTGTACCTGATTTACTAATTAAAATTAAAGCGTCATGAGGTTCTATTCCTCCGAGGTCACCATGTAATGCTTCTACAGGATGTAAAAAGAACGACTTAAGTCCTAAAGAAGAAAAGGTTGAAGAGATCTTTCTAGCGATTATTCCAGACTTACCTACTCCGCTAACAAAAAGACTACCTTTTCTTAAAACTAAAGCATTAAATAAGTTCTCAAGTTTTTCTATATTGATCTTAGAAAAAGTTTCAGCAGTTCTTTCTAAGGCCTTCGCTTCTTGCTTTAAAACAGACTGTAATAGATCTAATGAACTTTTCTTTTCCATTTATTATAAAATTGTTACCCTTTAAAAAGTGAAAGTATTATTGTTTATTTATCTCATGTTTTTTGGCTCTTGTACATCGTATGACAAGTACGTTCATCTTAGCGAAGATTTAGAAATTCCTTCTCAGATTTATCCTACCAACTTTAATCAAACGTGGTCAGCAGTTGTTGGCGTGATGAAAAAGTACGACATCGAACTTCAAAATCAAGAAACTGGAGTTATTAAAACGCGCTGGATGGATAATACAAGTGAAATGAATTTTTCTGATTCTTTTGGAAGTGCAGATAAGATTAAAGCTGCCAGATATAAAATACTTGTAAATGTTAATGAATCTGAACGAGGAAGCAAACAATATACGAAAGTAAGCATTTACAAAAGACAACTAGTTGAACAAGATTTTCTTCATGGCTGGAAAGAAGTTAAAAGAAATCGATCTGTTGAGAAAATTCTTCTTTATAGAATCTCACGACTCATTAAAATTGATAATTACTTGCAAAAAATTCAAGAAAAAAGAGAGAAAGAACAATTAGAACAGGCTTTATAAATTATCAATAGTTAATTCTAGCTGTTTTTTCATTTTAGCAAACTTCTTCTCTGAAGCCATCTTATTTAAAAGAGGTTTTACTTTTTTATAATCTAGATCTACTACCGTTTTTAAAATTTTTTCAACAATATCTGTATGCTGCACTTCTGATTTAGAAAACTTTATATAGTTTTTCTTGTCATAAAGCATTTTCCAAACACTTTTAGCTGAAGCCTTTGCTCCAAGCGAATGCACTATTTCTAATGCTTCAGCCCTGACTAGAAGCGATTTATCAAAAAGAAGTTTCTCTACTGAAGAAATATAATTTTTATCTTTAAACATTCTAATAATTTTTAAAGAACTAAGTCTCATCATCCAGCTAGGATGACGTAAAAATTTTGAAATAAAAGGAAGAGACTTTTTTCCCATAATACGAGCTAAGCTCATCGTGGCCATCCATCTACTTTGATCAGGGAATTTCGCTGATTTCATTACTTCAATGAGCATAGGAACAGACTTATTATCTAACTTGAACAAAGCATTCTGAATTTTTTCTCTCTGCTCTCCAGATAATGATTCTTTTAATAAGATATTTTTTAATTTAGAATAGTTTTTTTCTACTTTACTTTCAGCAAAAACAGAAAACGATAAAAATAATAAGCTACTAAGAAGCCATCGTCTTTTTGAAAACATCAACAAGTTCATCCTTGTTTATATCTTCATCTACTTTCTCTAGCTTGACAATATTATCTTCAGTCAGAGTTTCTTTTTGAGCAACCTGATCAATTTGCTCCAGATTTTTTGCTAACTTTGAATCCAATACTTTTGAATCTAAAAATTTGAAAAAACCAAACCCTTTAGAAGTTTTTTCTTCTTTTTCTGGATGTAATTGCTTTACTTCAGCAATCATTGATTCTTGTTTCATCATTGCTACTGTTTCAAGTTCTTGTTGTTCTTGAATTTGGATTAAACTTTTATTTTCCATTTGAAGTTTTTCAATTTCACTTCTCAAGCTTTTGTTTTCTTTAACTAAGCTTTTATCTGCATTTTTAAGAGAATTTTCCATTTTTTGCTTGAGTGTATTACTTTCTTGTTTTGCTATTTTCAAATCTTCTTTAAGTTTAAGAACTTGCTTATCAGACTGATCCATTACAGGTGCTTTTTTCAAGGCTTGCATTTCTTTTTTATGACTAAGCTCTAAATCTTTCATTTGCTTAGAAAGCTTTTCATTTTTTTTCGTTAGCTCCTCTACTTGCGCCAGAGTTTTTTCGTCAAGCTTAGAGCTTGATAACTTTTTTTCTAAAGCTTCTGTTTCTTCTTTTAAAACTTTATTAGATTTTTCAAGATATACTAACTTTTCATCTTTTCTCCCTACACTCTCTTGAAGCTTAGAGATGGTTTCTTCATTTGCCTGTCCCATTTTAGCATATTTCTCTATATCTACATCGACTAAGGCCTTGAACTCACTAGACTTATTAATAATAGAATTAATGTGATCTCCAACCTTTTGATTATAATTTTTTAAACTACTCATCTTTTTATCTAAAAAAGACCTTGTAAGTAAAAATGTCATAAACATAAGTATAGAAACACTTCCAAATATAATTAGCAGATCAATATTATGTGTTGAAATGAATTGAATTAGATCTTTGATAAACTCCTCCTGAGATAATCATTAGTCCTATTATTCTAAATATTCTGCAGTGCGCAAGCAAGGAGGAGGAAACTTTTTTATAGGGGCAAATTTTTAGTTTATAATTGACTGAAACAAATCAAAATCTTGTTCTCTTCTAGCAATAATTCCATAAGAGAAGACATCAAAGCCTCTTTGATTAAAATTATGCACATTTAATCCAGCTTCCTGACAAATTAACCCTCCTGCTGCAATATCCCAAGGCTTTAACTCACTCTCCCAAAAACCATCAAATATCCCCTCAGCAACTAGACATAAATCAAGAGCAGCACTTCCTAACCTTCTTACCGATCGACACCTTTTATTTGCCTTAACAAATTGATCCATTTTAGATGGGTATTTACTCAAGCGAGAAAGACAAGTAATTAAACTCAAAGAATTTTCTTTCTTAGAAATATCTGGGCCGGTTATTTTTTTAGGAACTTGGTTAGGATCCTTTATAAAAGCTCCCTTTGCTTTATGAGCATAATAAATTCTTTGTGTTGAAGGCTTCATAACTGCGCCAAACTCCACTTCTCCATTCTTCATATAAGCTACTGAAATAGAATAGTGATGAAAACCTGCAAGATAATTATTAGTTCCATCAATTGGATCAATTAACCAAAGATTCTCTTTGTTAATATCTTCCATATTTTTTTTTGAAAAGAAAAAATCTTCTTCACTTAAAATATCGTGCGTGGGAAAAATTTTCAGAACACCTTCTTTTAAAATTTTCTCACTTGCGAGATCCGCTTCTGATAAAACACCTTCTCCCTTTTTTTCTTGAACATCTAAACTACTAATTTCTTTTTGGTATCTTAAAATAAGATCTGAAGCTTCTAATAGTACGGATTCAATTTTCTCTAACATATATTCTTCTCTTTTTTTATCAAAAAATCTTTAAACTTTTCTCTTAAAGAAAAAAGATTGTTGTTCTTCATATCAATATTATCAATAGACAAAATCTCTCTAAGAAAGCGTACAGCGTTTAAACTTAAAGCCCCATTCATTTCTTTTATCTCTGAATATTGAACTCTTCTTTCGTGAACATGATCTGAACCAACAAACTCTATAAAATAATCAAGGCCTATTCCTTTTAGATAATTCCCTTTAGGCAAGATGAATTTCTCATTCTTTAAAAATAAAATATTACTAGTGCTTAGTTCAAATACTTCCTTCTTTTCATTCATTTTTAAAACGTCATTATTGTTTTCACTCATAAGATTTGTAAGAGCATAATTTGTATACTTTAATTTTGATAAATTGAGATTTGTTTCTAAATGATGAATTTTAGTAATAACTTTTAAATTTTCATTTTTATTAAAAAAATGATTCTCGAGTTCTGCTAACTCCACTAATGATAGAACCAAATTTTTATATAAATCTGCAAAAAAATTCACTCGAACTTTATAAACTCCTATTTGAGGTAATTTTTTTAAAAACTCAAAAGTATTAGAAGGAATTTCTAATTCTGGGTAAAGAAGTTTTAGTGATTTCTTTAATCGATTCTTATGACTTTCAAGCCCAATGACTTTTCCGTTTCTCAGTAAAAAACTAGTAAACACCGTTTCACCAAACTTCATTCCTCGATTGTAAGGAATACTCGGAACAGAGTTGGAAAAATGCCCATTGAATATAAACATGAACTCATCATAGTCCGAAAAAGGCATTGAGTATAACTAGAAAGCATGATTAAATAAAAAACAATGGAATTAGTCTATGATGTAAAAAAACATGAACGAGCTTTTGCGGTTACAGTTGTATCTGAAAAGTTTGATGGCCATGAAACAATTCAAGAATCTCAAAGATCTCTTTTAGAATTAAAAGAATTACTCAGAACTTTAGAAGTTGATTGCATAGGCGATGCGACACAAAATAAAAAGAAAATTGAATCTGCTACTATCTTAGGTCGAGGAAAACTTGAAGAGATTGCAAATGAAGCAAAATCAGAGAATGCAGACTTTCTCGTTTTCGATTTTGAACTTACTGCAAGTCAAATGAGGAATATTTCTAAAATTACAGGTTTTAAAGTTTTTGATCGATGCCAAGTTATTCTTCAGATTTTTTCTCTTCATGCCAGGAGTAATGAAGCCAGAATTCAAATTGAAATTTCTAAACTAAAGTATCTTCTTCCAAGACTAACTTCTCTTTGGACCCACTTTTCCAAGCAAAAAGGTGGAATTGGTTTGAAAGGAGAAGGAGAGCAACAATTAGAGTTAGATAGAAGAATAGTAAGAAAAAAAATTCTTGCTTATGAAAAACAATTAAAAGGGCTTAAGGTTTCAAGAAAGGAGCGAAGAAAGAAAAGAGAAAATTCTACCTTAACAGCTGCTCTTGTTGGATATACAAACGCTGGGAAATCTTCAATCCTCAATAGACTTTGCAAAGTTGATACGATTTCTGAGAATAAACTCTTTGCTACGGTTGACTCTACTTTTAGAACTCTGACTCCAGATACAAAACCACCTTTAATCTTAATTGATACAGTTGGATTTCTTTCCAATCTACCCAACACTTTGATTGAAGGTTTTAAAACAACTTTAGAATCTATAGATGAAGCAGATTTACTTTTAATCGTTGTTGATATCTCAGATCCGCACTTAGAAAAGCATATAGAAACTACTAATCAAGTTTTAGATGAATTGGACTTGGGAAAAAAAGAAAGAATTTATATTTTTAATAAGAAAGATCAGGCTGAAAACTTATTGAAAGCTAAAGTGAAGATTAGAAAATATCCTAACTCTCATATTATTTCTGCGATGGATGACTCAGATGTATTAAATCTCAGAAAAGAAATTATCGATTACTTTCTAGATAAACAAATCCATCAAGATCTTTTTGTCCCTTATGCCAAGGGAAATGTTCATTCTAAAATTGAAAAATTTACTAATATCGAAAAAAGAACAAATCACGAGAATGGGATTTATTATAGAATAAGAACTCCAGATCATTTATTTCAAAAGATAGGAATTAAAGATTTTGCTTTAAGTCCTGAAGACAAAGAGAAACTCTTTACGTAAGGCCTTATTTCTTATAAAAATAATTATGATTTCGACTTGTAAAATTGTTTCTGTTTCTAAACATCCTGATGCTTCCAAATTAAATGTATGTACTGTTTCGACTGGCAGTGAAGAACTTCAAGTCATCTGTGGTGCTAGCAATGTAGCAGAAGGAATGATTTCTATTATAGCTCAAGTTGGCGCAACTCTACCTTCTGGTAAAAGAATCGAGATTGGAGAACTAAGGGGAATGAAATCTTTTGGAATGCTTTGTTCTGCTAAAGATTTAAATATTTCTCAAGAAAATGGCATTATTCATTTACCTGAAGAAACAAAGTTGAATGAAAATTATCAGAGTCTTGACCTTTCTCTTTTGAGTTCCACTCCATGGTTTAAATACAAATTAGTAGATAGTCACATTGAAAAAGATGGGCGCATATTTGTTGTCCAAGCAAAAACCCCTAAAATCGATGGAAGAATAATTAGTGAAACCTATTGGGATGGAGAAAAATATCTTTATCGATCTTTTCTATAAAGCTCTTCTAACTTATCACACAGCTGAGTAGCTTCAACTGGCATCTTAAATATAGAATACCCACTACTTTCCTTAGAACTCATAACATAAAGATTCTTTTTATCTTTTAAAATTTCTACGAAATTTTTCTCATCTAAAAGGTCATCACTTAGAAGAATAATATCCGCATTCAAATCATCAATAATAAAATTTGAAAGATCTTGAGTACTAGAATAATCATAAATTTTAAACTTTTTTCCAACCAAAGCTTTAAACAAAGACGTCTCTATTCCATTTGAATTAATATAAAGAATATTTTCTAACTTTTTCATTTCCTTCTTTCTTATAGCGATTTTTTAAATTATGATCAAGTTTATGAACTCTAAAATTCAATTAATTGAAAAGAATTCTGGCGAAGTGCTCTTCTCATGTCCTGTAGATCAAGCAGATAAAGCTTATGATTTCGCCAAAGATCTAGAAAGTATGGGCGTCGAATTTGATTTTATTAAACCAGGAGTCCCTGAAACTCTCATTAATGAACTTCAAATATCTGATGATCAAAAAGAGGAATATGCTGCAAGCCTCGATCAAGAGATTCATGATCATGATGATTCTTGTTGTCATGATTAATAACTCTTAATATTTTGACAAGAATTACTCCCCTTGCTATTTCTTTTTCATGATAGGACTACTCTTTTTTTTAGGTTTTCAGGATATATGTGAATTCAAAGGTAAAGCGAGATTTGCTGAATATACTTTTAAAGAAATAACTATTCGCAAAGAGGTTCAAGTTGGCGGAGACTCTTGTCTTGGTGCTTGTGGAAAAGACTGCTTTGGTACTAATCGTCCTTATACTCAAGAATGCCTGAACCATGATCTTTGTCATAGAGATACAAAAAACTTAATAGAATGTCATGATGAATTAAAAAAAGCTTTCCGAGGCTTTATCTTTGCTCCTGATTGTTAATAAATCCATGACAAGTCAAATATAGAAACTTTAGGATCTAAAAGTGTTCTTATAAAACTAGTTCTAGACTCTGTATGAGAACAGAAACCTTTTAGACCAACTTCTTCAGAGAACACTTTTTCTCCTACTTCATTTACCCAGTCCAATTGTGAGTGATCAATCTCGCCATCATCTTCAACGTCAAAGTCTGTTCGAGCACAAGTCAAAGTAGCAATAATCATATTTTCTTCATCATCACAACTTCCCATAAGTTCAGTTAATAGCTCTCTTTTATATAACTTCGCATCTACAATCTCACTTCCCTCCAATTGTCCATTGCAATTATTGACGAGGTTATCTTCTGTAAATGGGCATCCTTCTAACGAGGCTACTCCTTGAATATCCTTACATTCATCATCTTTATTTATGACTCCATCACCATCATCATCCTCATCTGAAATACATAATCTCCCTGATGTATTGTTTAATGAATCAGTAAAGATCTCTGACTCCAGGTTCGCTTGCGTCTTTGATGACTTTTTTAAGATACTCCAAGTCCCCTCTACCGACTCTCCATTAATGCTTTTGGTAAGCAATGCTAAATCACCAGTCTCTTGAACTTCTTTTAACTCGACTTTCATTGATTCTGTGTGATTCCCAGAAACTCTATCATTGACATCACAATCTTCTTGTCCATGATAGTGAGAAAAGATCAAATGAAAAATATCTTGAGATATACTTTCAATATTATAGATGGCTTTTACATAAACTTTAGTTTCTAAAATATCATTATACTCAGATCTTTCATTCACAAGCATATGGACATTAAAAGTTTTTACTTTTTTATCAAAACTTAAATATTGAATAACATCTTCTTGTTCTGTCTCTATATGATAAACATTATCAGCTAGAACATGTGAGTCTTCTTTTTTTGAACAAGATATTAGTATAGAACTTATAGTCAATAGTTTTAGCAGTCTTTTCATTTTCACCTTCCCAAGATCAAATATTTAAAATTAGTTAATTAAAACATGTAGTTTAGTAAGGTGAGGTTTCTTTACGTAATTCTAGGTATTTTCAAGTCAGAAAGAAAAATTAGATTACAAATATAGTTGGCAGTTCGTGAGATTCATTGAAAAGAAAGGGGCGGATCCATGCCCCTTTAACTTTTTTGATGTGACTCAAAATGTTTAGACGAGTCTTGAAACGTTTCAAGCGTTAAGATGCTAGATCTAACTCTTGATAAAAAGAATCCTGCGCTTGTTCTTCATTCTTAATCAAACGAAAGATTCCTGTGTGTTTAGCATTATTTAAATTTCTCTTATTAATCTTGTTCTTAAACTTTGCTCTTTTCTTGGTGATTTGATTTTTTACTTTCCCAAAGGACTCATTTAAGGCAATTAAGAGATTTTCATGTATATTGGTTGCGTGGTACTGATTTTTTTTATCTTTAAGACTTAGAAAAGTTTCGTATTTGCCTGAACTTTTCTTTTTAAAAATGACATTAACATTTAGCTTCTGACCATAAATTTGTGAAATTTTTTCAGCTTCTTCCTTAACTCTTCCATCCAAAAACTTAGAAGTTTTAAGGTTCTTGTAACAAGTTTTGACTCTCATATTGCTTCTCTCCCTTGATGAACAATGTGGAATTCATTCCAAGTTACATTTTAACTGACTATTTAACTTTTCTTTGAGAAGAAGATAGTATTCCCAATGATTCTCGATACTTAGCTACTGTTCTTCTAGCAACCTTAATTCCTGAATTTCCGAGCAAAGTGGCAATTTTTTGATCCGATAAAGGCCTAGCTTGATCTTCTTTCGAGATCAGTCCTTTAATTTTTAACTTTAAACTCTCAGCTGCGATATCAAGCCCACCATCTTTTCCACCTACTCCAGAGCTAAAGAAATATTTCAACTCAAAAGTCCCAAGGGGTGTGTGTACAAATTTATTGGTAGTTACTCTTGATACAGTCGATTCATGCATTCCAATAACACCAGCGATATCTTTTAAAATCATAGGCCTTAGATATTCTGCTCCTTTAGCAAAAAAATCTGGTTGATGCTCAATGATTGCTTCAGCAACTTTAACTATTGTTTTCTGTCTATTTCCAATTGATTTTAAAAGCCATAAGGCATTTCGAAGCTTCTCTTCCACATAATCTTTCGTTTGAGGATCATCTTTATTTTTTAATAATGATTTATATAAGCCTGAAATTCTTAAACGAGGAACACCTTCGTTATTAAGCTTAACAACAAACTTCCCACTAACCTCTTTTATATAAATATCTGGCACAACATAATGAGTTTGCTCTGATGAGATCAGCCTTCCAGGCCTAGGATGAAAAGTCATTATAGATAATTCAGCTTGTTTTATAATTTCTTCAGTTGAATTTAAGGTTTCAGCAATTTTTGTATATCTTTTCTTGTAAATATCTTCTAAATGATCTTCAATCACTTTTTCAACAATAGCAGATTCACCAAAAAGATCTCTTGCCTGAATAATTAAAGCATCTTTTGTATCTTTACTTCCACAACCAACCGGATCAAACTTTTGAATAGTTTGCAAGATATCTTGAACTAATTCTTTTTTTAGTGAAATTTTATTCTCTTGAATAATTTCATCTAACTCTTGAGTTAAAAAACCATCCTCATCAATACAATTTATTAAAACTATGGCCACTACGAGTTCTTCTTCTGGCCACTCTCTCATACGTGCTTGCCACTCTAAATGATCATAAAGGTTCTGATCGCTTGAAACCATATTTTCATAGTTGGGAGCATCTTCAGAACTAGCTGGCCCCACCATTGACTTAGCTCCGGAGTTCTCACTCGTATTAGCAAGATATTTTTCCCAATCAAAATCATCCTTAGAAACAAGATCAGGCGCATCAAAATCAGAAGCTTTACTCTCTATATCTTTTAACTCTTTATCTCCTTGCTCAAGTTCAGCGTTATCTCTATCGTTACCAAATTCTTCTAGCATAGGATTCTCAACCATTTCCGCTGAAATTAAATTTGTCATCTCTAAATGTGTTAGAGTCAAAAGCTTAATTGCTTGTTGTAGCTGTGGCGTCATCGCCAGTTGCTGAGTTTGTTTTAATGATTGTTTTAATTTTACAGACAAATTTCTCTCCTTAAATTACATATCGTAATTTTAAGGATTTACATTAAGATCTCCACTTATTCTTACTGATAATTAAATAGTAAAATCTTCACCTAGATAATGTTTTTTGGCTAACTCGTTATTAGCAATCTCCTGAGGCGTTCCAGATATTAATAATTCACCTTCATTCATAATATAAGCTCTATCTACTATTCCTAATGTTTCTCTCACACTATGATCTGTAATTAAAACACCTATATTCTTTTTCACTAAGCTTGTTACAACATTTTGTATCTCAGCAACTGCAATTGGATCAACCCCAGCAAAAGGCTCATCTAGTAAAACAAATTTGGGCTCAAGCGCTAAACATCTAGCGATTTCGACTCTTCTTCTCTCTCCACCTGAGAGTTCTCGGCCTTTAGATTTTCTCACTTTTTGCAAACTAAAATCTACAATTAATTGCTCCAATAAACTTTGTCTTTTTTTTCTACGAACATTTCTTATTTCTAAAATTGATAAAATATTATCTTCCACACTAAGTTCTCTAAAAACAGATGCTTCTTGGGGTAAATATCCTATTCCATCTTTAGCTCTTTTATGAAGAGGAAAAGTTGTAAGATTAGAATCTCCTAAATGAATGCTACCTTCATCAGATTTCACTAACCCAACCATCATATAAAAAGTTGTCGTTTTTCCTGCACCATTAGGCCCTAGTAATCCAACGATTTCTCCTTGGGTGATATCTAGACTAACACCTTTTACAACCTTTCTTGAATTATAAGATTTTTGTAAATTCTCACCTCTAAAAACTAACTTTTCAGTACTCATAGACCATCCTTGGTATCTATCTTAGCAGAGGTGTCTAACACTTCAACAAGATTAGCATTTTCTTTTATTAAAATCTTGGATCCTTTAATCAAATTATTTTTACTCTCTACTCGAGGAGAACCTGTTAAAATAATTTTTTTCTCTCGAGCAAATCCCTCGAGCTTTTCAGCATAGGCAGTTCTTTGATATTTACTCATCGTTTTAGGATCTAAAAGTTTTTGATTAATCACAACATTTCCATTGAGTTCGTAATACTTAAGTCTCTTATTAAAGTTTTGAACAAAAATTTTACTTTGATTAGCATTGACTGTGACATTATTCCTTTTTATCTGAACCTTACCGTTCATTTCCAGTTTTTCTTCTTTCAAATTAGCAGTGATTTCTTCAGCCTTAAACTTAACTTTCCCTTCATAACGTCTTTTACGAAGAATCTCTCCTTTTACGTTCCCCTTAACTAAAGTTTTCTTCTGCTCTGGATAAGCTTCCACAAAATCACTAGAAATATTAATTTTGTCTCCACTTAATTGATGTTTTCCTCTAGAGCGAACATTTCCTTTCCCTGTAAACTTTTTCGTTCCCAGGTTATAAGTTCCTTCATCACAATCTAAAAAATAATCTTTATAGTTAGAGCGAACATCTCCTTTTACTAGAACTGATTGTGTATTAGCATCATAAGAGCCACTATCACTTTTTAAACGATAATCATCTGAATACATTTCGACATCATCTTTTAGATCAACTGTCTTATTTTTATCAAATTCAAAGTTTCCACTCTTGGCCCTAAGTTTTACTTCTTTGCCATCTTTAAAAAAAACTAACTCTGGGTTTAGCAACTCGCCTTTTTTCAGATCTTTGTGATTAATAACGCTAGATTTTAAATTAAACTCTGGTTCATTTTTTTTGGTCTGATAGAAATCTATCCCCTGAAATCTCTCTATACTCTGAATTTCTACTTCTTTTTTTGTTTCAGCGAGTGTTGGTTTTTTGTCACTCAAAAACGATATATAGGTGCTGTGCCCCACAATCCCTAAAATCAGACATATTGCGATAAAAAAATTCATTCTTAATGATTCTACTACTTTGACGCTCGTTTTTTAATTATGTACCCTAATATTCTTAAGTACCGGAGCTTCTTAATCAAGGATTTTAGTGAAAAAAACTACTTCAACATTAAAGAATCAAGAGTTAAAAATTGAAGAATTAAAACGTAGGGTTGGCAAGCTTACTCCTATGATGGAGCAATTTCACGATATCAAAATCAAGCATAGAGACCTTATTTTATTTTTTAGAATGGGTGACTTCTATGAGGTCTTCTTTGAAGACGCAGAACTTACGTCTAAAGTATTAAATATAGCTCTTACTAAAAGAGGAAAAATAGCGGGAGAACCAGTTCCTATGGCCGGGATTCCTCACCATAGTGCTGCAAATTATATTGATAGAGTAACCCAAGCTGGTTACAGAGTTGCCATTTGTGAACAAACTGAAGACCCCAAGCTTGCCAAAGGAATAGTCAAAAGAGCCGTTACTCAAATTGTTTCACCTTCTCTTCCCTATGATCTCGAAAAAAGTAAAAATGCTATTCATCACTTTCTAGGATCTTTTCACTATGAAAATGATGAATTCTATTTAAGTCTCGTTGATTTTACGACTGGAGACTTTATTGGCTTAAAAGCTAAAGATCAAAAAGACTTAGCTGATAAAATTAAGCTCTACAATCCAAAAGAATTTTTATTATATTTTGATCAATTAGAAGACTTTCCAGAGTTAAGAAACTTTTTTGAACATGAAGAAATTTTATCTACTTATATTAGCTTAGATTTCTATCAAGAAAAAAACGTAAAGCATTATCTAAAAAAGATTCTTCCTTTTTATGATAAAGATCAGACTCTTATGACAGAGCCATACTTTCTACCTGCTTTGTCTGCTCTTTCTTATTATATTATTTCAACACAAACAGAAGATTCGATTAATCATATCAAGCAGTTTAAATACTTAAACGAATCAGGGAAAATGAAAATTAGTTTTCAAACTCTTAATTCCTTAGAGATATTCACAAACAAAAGTTCTCAAAAACTATCTTTAGTTCAGTTTATAGATAAAACAATCTCTTCGCTGGGCAGAAGAAAACTTAATAGTTTATGCAAAAACCCTCTGATGGATCAAAAAGAAATAGAAAACAGGCATGAGTTAATCGAATATTTTTTATCTAAGCCTGATGATTTAAAAACTCTTCGTAATTCTTTAAAAAACTTAAGAGATTTAGAGAGAATTTTCGCTAAGCTTTCGACAAACAAGCTACAAGGATTTGATCTTTTAAACCTAGCAAATGCTATTGAAATCTACTCGGAAACGCTAAGTCTTTTTCCACAAATCTCTAAGCATCTAAAAACTGATTCTCTAAAAGAAACTAGTCTTAAAAAGTTTTCTAAGAAAATACGCTCAGCAATTAATGATGAAGTCGGTGCTACTCTATCTAAAGGAAACCTTATTCTTGAAGGCTATGATAAAAGTCGAGATGAGTTAAAAAACATTGAAATTTCTGTAGGAAAAAAAATAGAAAAGCTCCAAGAGAAGTATCGAAAGAAATTCGGAATTAATACTCTAAGAATTAAATCTAATAACATTAATGGATATTATGTCGAAGTTCCTAAAGCAAAAGCTGAATTAATTGGAGAAGAGTTAACAAGAAGACAAACACTGGTAAATTCTCAAAGATTCTCAAGTCCAGAATTAAATAAGATTCAAGAAAAAGTTTTCAATGCTGAGATAGAACTTTTAAAAAAAGATAGAGAAATTTTTGATAGCTTCTCAAAGACTTTGCATAAACAACTCTCAAGCTTTATTGATTTAAGTGATTTCCTAGGCTTTGTTGATGCTTTCCAAGGCCTTAGTTGGTTAGTTATACAAGAAGGGTTTTCAAGGCCTAAGTTTCACAAGAAAAAAGAGATAAAAATTAAAGAGTTGTGGCATCCTTTAGTTAAAAAAGTTTTACAGGCTGATTTCATCTCTCATCATGTTCACCTAGATCCTGAAAATTTCTTTGCTCTTATTACAGGCCCTAATATGGCAGGGAAAACAACTGTCATGAGAGAAGTTGCAATCACACAATATCTTGCTCAGATTGGATCTTTTGTTCCTGCTATTAGTGCTGATCTTCCAATTTGTGATTATATATTTTCAAGAATTGGTGCTAGTGATGATATCGCTCAAGGCCAATCTACATTTATGCTTGAAATGAGTGAAACCTCTGAGATTTTAAGACATGCAAGTGATAAGTCTTTAGTCATCTTAGATGAAATTGGAAGAGGGACCTCTACATATGATGGACTTAGTATTGCATGGGCCTTAGTTGAATATTTTGTAAAAGAAGTTAAGGCATTAACAATGTTTTCTACTCATTATCATGAACTTATTGATGTCGTAAATGATCTAAAGGGTGCAAAAAACTTCACTGTTAAAACTTCAAACATCAAAGGAAAGGTGCAATTTCTTTATGAGCTTATAGAAGGTGGAGCTACTCAAAGTTTTGGAATTCATGTTGCTAAGCTAGCAGGGCTTCCAAAAGAAGTTCTCTCTAGATCTACTTATTTATTAAAGAAACTAGAAAGTGAAGATAATAAAATCCCCACTGATCAACTTGATCTTTTCTCAGCACCAATAGCTGAGGATGAGGTAGATCCTATTATTGACGAAATAAAAGATCTTAACATTAACTCAATGACACCGATCGATGCCTTGAATACACTGAATAATATTCATCAAAGGATTCAATAATGAAAAAATACTTATCTTTATTATTTGTCTTATCTCTCAATTCATTTTCTTGTAATTATGAACTGCAAACGAATGAAATTAATGTTTGGGGATATCCTGTTTCTGTAGAAAAAATCTTCGAGTACAAACTATCTAAGAAAAAATTTAGTCCTATTTATGATAAAAGAGATGTTGATTTTTATGTGTCCCATGAACAATTAAGAGGACGTTTCTTAAAGTCAGCGCAAGTAATCGTTTCTGTTTATAAAGATCAAAAATTACTCAAAGAATTAAAAGTGAGAAAAAAATGTATAATGATGAATTGCTCTGTGAATGATTTTATAAAAACAATCATTAAGGCGACTAAGAAAATGAATAAAGAAAAAGATTTCTGTCAAAAAACTAATCAAATACAATAGGAGTATTCATTAATTGTTGAATAACTTCAGTTGGAGAAACCTTCTCATAAAGAATTTCATACATCCCATCAAAAAGTCTCGTCTTCAATTTATATTTTTTAGATAATAAATAAGCTGCTTTCGTTGTTTTATAACCTTCTACCACATGTGCAGTTTTCTCTATCATTGTTGAAGGATCAAATCCTTTTGCTACCTCTAAGCCAAATGCTTTATTACGACTAAGTCCTCCAGTGGTGGTCAGAATTAAATCACCCATTCCACTCAATCCATAAAAGGTTTCTGGCCTTGCGTTAAAGATTTTTCCAAACCTGAGCATCTCTTCAATTCCTCTCGTAATCAAGGCCGCTCTCGTATTATGGTTATATCCCAATCCTTCAACTATTCCGCCAGCAATGGCCACAATATTTTTTAAAGCACCACCTAAAAGTACCCCTTTAATATCAAAGCTTGGCATGATTTTAAAATAATTTGTCTCCATAAGACTAGCTATATTTTCTAGAGTATCTCTAGATCTAGAAGCAAGAGATACCATCGTAATTTGTTTTGCAACTATCTCTTTGGCAAAACTCGGCCCAGATAAAAATGCAAACTGTTCTTTATGGTGAGGAAATATTTCAAAAAACACATCATCAGGTAATTCAAGAGTTTCTGGATCAATTCCTTTTGACAACGACACTAAAGGAACATTTTTATCTAAATATTTAAGAATTTTAAGTCGGTGCTCACGATAAAAATTATCAATAGCTTTTGCTGGCAATCCAGAAATCACTAAAGAGATGTCTTGATCGATTTCTTCCCACATCAAGCAAGGAATAATATTTTTGGGTAAAGTCATCTCTGGTAAGTACTGATGATTTACATGATCTAATAAATCATTATAAAGTTTTTTAGATCTAACTTTTAAAAATACTGTATCAAAGTTTTCTGATAGGACTGAAGCAATAGAAGAACCAAAAGCTCCTCCTCCAATGACTAAAGCTGCACTCACAAAGAAATAACTCCTTCAATTTTTTGTATGTTTTTATACATCTCTAAAATCTCTTCGGCACTCTCCACCTTTTTTCTTAAATTACATGAGACATATTTCCCTGTTTTTGAAAGGTTTTGAGTAATATATTCATTAGGAAGAAACTCTTTTAGTTGAGTGATCTGCTCTGACCTGATGATGAATTTAAAGAGATAAGTAGTTGGAAATTCATGAGTTTCATTTAATAAATCTATATATTTCTTTGTATCTGTCATATGAGCCTTAAATGTAGCACTATTCTCTTCTTTTATAAACTTTTTGATCGATTCTTCCGATAAATACTATATGAAATACATAATCTTAGCTTTATTTGCCTTTCCTAGTTTCTCTCAAAAAATTGAACTTTCAAAAATACTAAAAGAAAAAAAACTTTTACTTAAAAACCTTTATGAAGAATCAAATCAAAATAGTGCTCAAGAGATTCAAGATAGAACAGATTTAATAGCAATTAATAAAAAAATTAACAATGCTCTATATGGGCCTAATGCTGGTTTAGAGATTCAAGATCCAAGTGTTACAAATTCTCAAAACTTATATTCAGATATTAAAAATAAGCTTTCTAAAGATCTTTTCAAAGAGATTGATAAAATAAAAAAGATTATCCGTGATAGGAAAATTCCATTTGATCTCGGAGTGACAAACAGGAATGGCTTTGAATGGCAAAAGCCACTAGGGCTTATCAATCTTTATGCAAAGCGAGATATTAAAGAAACATTTAGATATTTTAAAAAGCCATGGCGGACAGATGATCATTACATCATAGAGATCGACGCTGAGACATATTTAAAAAGACTTTCAAAAGCTAAACTTCTAAAAGTCATGGATGCTGATTTTGATGCCTTTGCTGGATTAAAGTTTCATCGTAAATTAAGCTTTACTCATTATCATCAAACTCATGAAGAAGCACTCAATTCAAAAATTGAAGAATTCCTCATTCCTTTTTTAAGTACTTACTTTTTAGAGAATTTAAATGATTATGAATTTTCTATTAAAGATCACTTTGTCTTGCAAGCAAAAGCTGGAGCTTCTTTAGTTTGGAACCCTTATTTTGCTCTAGCCGCCAAAGTTTCAGGAAGTCTTGAAACCTTAAGAAGTTCTTTGCTCTATCAAAAAGACAATAAACTTGTTTATAAAAAAAGAAAAACAAGAAACCTTTTATTTGATTTTTCTTTATCTGCTAGAGTTCAATTATTTGAAGTTATTAAATTAACCTTTTTAGATATAGGTTATAATGCATCCAGTAAACTCGCCCAAGAAAAAGTATATAAATTTTCTTTCAATGATCTAAAAGATCATATTGGACTCGTTCATTTAATTGCTAACTTCAACTTTGACTCATTATCTGAAAATAAGTTTTCTCCCTTTCTGGACACTAGTGTTAAGTATTCTCAAAAATCTAATGGATTTCATTATCAATTTCTGGGTTGGGACGGTAGTTATGATTCAGAAACGAGTTTTACTGAAATCAAAAATAAAAATCAAAAACATCTATTTGGCTCTCAAGCATACCAAAAAAGTAAATATAAAAGAACTTTTTTAGGAGCCATTAGCTCTTCTTTAGCCAGTAATATTCCCCTGCTTCGCTTGTTTAAATATTACAAAAGTTATTCCCAGGAAAAAGTTAAAGTCTTATTTGATTCAGAAGATAATCAATACTATGAAGTTTCTATAAATCTATCACAGTACAAAAGAGCAAAAAGTAAAAAAGATACAAGACGAGTGATAGAGATGATTAATCAAGAAACCAAACTAGGAGAGACTCTTCCTTTACTCACTTTGAATCAACATTTAAATAATCATGTCTTAATAAATCAAGATATTACAATATCTTCTTTTGAAGTTGAAAAATTATTATTAGACTCCCCGATTGAAATGACGAGAAGAATTCAAATTTATTGTAAATCAATTAAGAAATGTTTTGAAAAAGTTAATAAGAAATATAATAAATTAAAATCAGAGTATTCTAAAAACAAGCATACTCATAAACAGATTATGAAATTTGTAAAGAAGCTACTCAAATACAGAAAAAGTATCCATCATTTTAAATCTTTTTTTGATGAGCAAGAAATAGAAATAAGAGGGTCTTTACAATCTAGAATATCTGATTATGATCTAGAAACTTCTCTTGGGTTCGAAGAAAATAGTATTTCTCCTAATCGCTTAGAAGTTCTTAGGGACTAAGAATGTTATTAAATTTACAACAAACTATAAATGCTCTCACCAAGGGAGAGATCGTAGGAATCCCTACTGAAACTGTTTATGGGCTTGCTGGAATAATTACTAAAGAAGACACTCTTAAAAAAATTTTTCAAACGAAAAAGAGGCCTTCTTTCGATCCACTTATTATACATGTCTCAAACCAAGAGCAAGTAGAAAATATATTTTTAGATATTAATGAAAACATGCTTATTCTTATGAAGAGCTTTTGGCCTGGCCCTTTAACAATTGTCTCTAAAAAAAGCAGTAATATCTCTTCATTAATCTCAGCTGAGTTAGAAACAGTTGCGGTTAGAATGCCAAATCATGAAAAAACTCTAAAAATTATTAAAGCAGTTGGGCCACTCGCAGCTCCAAGTGCAAATATGTTTAAAAAAACAAGTCCTACTTCAGCTCAACATGTTCTAGAAAATTTTAACAATAAGATCCCTGTATTTAATGGGGGCGATTGTCAGATTGGTATCGAATCAACAGTCATTGAAGTTTTAGATGAAGAAATTAAGCTTTATAGAAAAGGGAAAATAACCAAAGAAGAGATTCAAAAAGTACTTCCTCATATCAAAATAACTGAAGAGAAATCTTTGGCTAGTCCAGGCCATATGAAGGATCATTATCAACCTAAAAAACCTTTATACCTTTTTAATACTTACGAAGAAAAAAATAATTTTAGTTCTAAAGGAATAGAATTAAATCTCACTCAAGATGCTGGTTTAAGTGCAAGAATGTTATATAGAAATTTAATTGAACTCTCACAAGGGCCTATTGATTTTATGTATTTCATAAAAAATAAATATCCTAAAAATGAATTCTGGGATGCCATCTATGAACGACTTGAGAAAGCTAGCTCTGAAGTCCCATAATATTTTGTCTAACTTTGCTTAAAGTCTCACGAGCAATAACTCTAGCTTTTTTAGCCCCATTCTCTAGCTCACGATCAATAAGTTCTCTATTATCCATTAGATGATTATACTTTTCTCTGGCCTTACTAAGATCTTCATTAACTTTTTCAAATAACTCTAACTTTGCATGCCCCCAAGAAATCCCATCTGAAAATTTCTTAGCAAGTACCTGAACTTCTTCTTTGGTAGAAAAAAACTTATATAAATCAAAAATCAAAGAATCCTCAGTATTTTTGGGCTCATCTGGCCCAGTTGAGTCTGTGGTGATTTTATTAATTAATTTCTTTAATCGCTTCTCTGTACAAAAAAGTGGAATTGAATTCCCATAAGACTTACTCATCTTCCGTCCATCAAGTCCTGGAATATATTTACCAGCACTTAAACTCTCTTGGGGTTCAACAAGTAAATCTCCATAATGCCCATTAATTCTTTGAGCAATACTTCTGGCCATCTCAACATGTTGAATCTGATCTTTTCCTACTGGAACGATATCAGTGTTGAACAACAGAATATCAGCGGCCATCAATACAGGATAAGAAAAAAGCCCACCATTAATCCCATGATCTAAGTCTTTTTTACCTGCTTCTTCATTCGCCTGCAGTTTTGCTTTATAAGAATGTGCTCTATTCAAATCACCTTTAGGTATATGACATTGTAAAATCCAGGTCAGCTCAAAGATTTCTGGAATATCACTTTGTTTATAAAAACATGCCTTGGAAGTATCTAGACTAAGAGCTAACCAAGTTGCGGCAACTTCATATGTTTGCTCACTAATAACTTTGGGATCTTTAATACTATTTAAAGAATGATAATCAGCAATGAAGTACAAGAAATTTCCTTCATGCTCTCTAGAGAAATCAATCGCTGGCTTTATAGCACCTAAATAGTTACCAAGATGAGGCATCCCAGTTGATTGAATTCCTGTTAAGTATGTTTTCATTGTAATAATTTATCCAATGCTACTGCTATTCTGTCTACTGCTTTTTTTATATCTTCTAAGCTTAATGCATAAGACATTCTAATATTTGTTTTTCCACCAAAAGCAGAGCCTGGAGTGCAAGCAACTTTTGCTTCTGTGAGAAGATATTCACTCAATTCTTCAACTGAAGCTAGCTTAGTATTTTCAATATAATGTTTCATATCTGGAAAAAGATAAAAAGCTCCTTGTGGTTTATTAACTACTGCATGTGGTACTTTTTCTTTCATTAAAGAAATTAAAGCGTCTCTTCTTTCTAGAAAAGCGTCTCTCATATAACTGACTTTTCGAGATCCTGCTTCTAAAGCAGCGATTGCGGCACGCTGGGCAATAGAGTTTGCACCTGATGTAAATTGACTTTGAATCTTAGAACATGCTTGCACTATATTCTTAGGCCCTGCTAAGTACCCAAGTCTCCAACCTGTAACGGCGAACCCTTTAGAAAGTCCATTGATAGTGACTACTTGGTCTCTGATTTCATCAATACTTCCTAATGAAAAATGCTTCCCATCAAAAACAATATATTCATAAATCTCATCACTTGCGATAATAATATCGGTGCCTGTAAAAACCTCCGCAATATCTTTTAATTCTTCTTCAAAATACATAGTCCCTGAAGGATTGCAAGGATTTGAAAATAAGAAGAGTTTCGTTTTATCACTTATTGCATCTTTAACTTGCTTGGCACTAACTTTAAAATCATTTTCAATGCTTGTTTCTATAATAACAGGTTTTCCACCTGCAAATTTAATTACATCAACATAACTCACCCAAAAAGGTGCTGGTACAATGACTTCATCTCCTGGATCTAAAAGAGCTAAAATTAAATTTGCAATCGATTGCTTAGCTCCAGTGGACACAATAATTTGATCTGCTGGATAATTTAAATTGTTATCCCTTTTAAATTTTATAGAGATCGCTTCTCTTAACTCTTTTAATCCAACAACTGGAGTATAATTAGAATAATCATCAATAATTGCTTGCTTAGCAGCTGTTCTTAGAAACTCAGGTGCTCCAAAATCAGGTTCTCCTAAACTCATACTAATAATATCTACTCCGGCTTCTTTTAGAGTTCTCGCTTTTTTTGCCATAGCAAGGGTAGCTGATTCCTTCATATTAATTACACGTTTTGAAAGCATAGAAAGATATTAGCATGTTTAGTTAAATGAACGAATAGTTAGGATAGAAGTAAACAAGGACTATAAATAAGGTTTAATGCCATTAATGTCCGACTAAATTCATTGTTAACTTTTTGTAAGATAAACCATTGCAGTCTGACTTTTTTTAAGTACCATCAATTTAATAACTAAATAATTTGTTAACCGACAAAAGGAGTATGAATGAAATTAATTTCATTAGTATCGGCAATGATTTTTTCTGTATCTGTGATGGCAAGTCATAATTGGTCACACAGTTCAAACGCAAACTTTATTTCTAACACAGGTAACTCTGAAGTTATGACTTTAGGTCTTGGTCACACATCTGCGACTAGACTTGGTAAGCACCATGACTACAGCTTTGATCTTTTCGGTGGTTATAACTACGGTGAAGATGCTGGTGTTAAAAATCTTAATAACTGGAATGCTGGTTTTAAGATTGGTAAATTCATTAACCCTAAAACTGAAATTTATCTTCAAGAAAAATTTCAAGGTAATGAATATGAAAACTATGACTTTAGATGGATCAACGAACTTGGTGTAATCCATAACTTTTTTGGTGGAGCTGCTACAAGTGTAGCTGCTGGTTCTGATGCTGCTGCTGCTTCAAGAGTCAAAGATGCAGATGACGCTTCTGCAGGATTTGATGCTGCAAAAACTGGTCTTTCTTATGGTGGTCACTTTTTATATGTTAAAGGTGCATATCAAGCTGTTTATGAAGATTATGTAATTCTTCCAACAGATCCTGATTATGACAAGTTTAGACACAACGCTGTTCTTGGTCTTGGTTACGGAACTCTTCTTTCAAGAAATCTTGCATTCGTAGCTAAAGCTGATTGGATTAAAACTCTTGGTGGTGACGGACGATCTATCATTGAAGGTGCTGTAGGGATTCAATCTCAACTTTCAAAGCTTTTCGGTTTAAAGGCTGAATATGTTCTTTCTTACAACGATAAGCTAAATACAGTTATCGATCCTGTTACAATGCAAGCATTAAAGAACTTTTCGAGTGCATATATCATCTCTTTAAGTGCTAATTACTAATTTCTGACTAGAATTTAGATATTACGAGAGCAGGGTGAAAATGCCTGCTCTTTTTTTTTGACAAGCCCCAGTAAAATCAAGTATTTTCATTCTTACAAATCAATTAGTGCACTGGTAGCTCAGCTGGATAGAGCAACCGCCTTCTAAGCGGTAGGTCACAGGTTCGAATCCTGTCCGGTGTGCCATTAATCTATCATCTATTTTTACTAATTCACCGAATACGCTCAGATATTCAAGTGAATCAAAATTGGTGGGATATTCTTTCTAACGAATAAGAAAAATTACAAGAGGGAGCAATAATTTATTGCTCCCCAAATGATCTACGCAACTTTCTTAGAGGCGTAAAAAGACTCTTGTCCTAGATTTTCAACGATAAAATAATAAAAATTTGGTCTTAATTTGTTTCTATTTGAGCTTCCAAGTTTACTAACTGCATACTCAATCGCTTCATCAGCTCTTTTTCCTTCTATTCCAAATTTCTTTGAAATAAAATTCATTTTAATTCTATCTACTTCTTGCTTATCACCTGCTGCAACTAATAAAGCATCAGGTTTATAAATTGATGGCCCAAGGCCTTTAGCAATAGACTCTAAAAGTTCTCTATTCCAATGATCAGTCGATTCGTCCATTTGTTTAGCGCACTTTTCAAACACTTCATTAAATTTAGACATAATTACTCCTTTTGATTATGAATTTGAACATCAAGTTTATCTTAGATATAGCTAGAATCAATCGAGGAAAAGCTGCCTTCTTATTTACTAAACCTCTCTTTTAAAGCAATAAGCAAGAGGTAAGACTAACTTCTCATCTTGATATCATAGTTTTTTTATCAAGGGATAAGATATGCTAAGATCATCTATATGCTAAAAGCTAAAATACTAAAATCTGCCAGGCGAGAATTCGAATGTTTACTTATAGAAAGTAATGAAACCGTACAAGCTAAAGCGAAAGGCTCTTTATTAAAGAAGGGAGAATTAGTTGTTGGAGATTTTGTTTTTATAGAAAAAGAACAAGATGAATATATTATTTTAGAACTACTAGAAAGAAAAAACAGCATCTTTAGAAGAATCATTAGAGAAAATAAAATCAAAACTGTTGCAAGTAACGTTGATTTAATGGCCATTATCTGTACAAGCTCTCTTCCTGAATACAAACGAGGGTTAATCGATCGATATTTACTAAGGGCCGTTCAATGGAATATTCCTGCAATCGTTATTTTCAATAAAATGGATGAAGCTAATACTGATTTTAATTTATCGTTTGAAAGTCAACGTTTATTGCCTTTAGAAGTCCAATGCTTTGCTACAAGTGCAAAAGATTTGAATTATAAAGGAGAATATTTACCAGGTAATCAAGAGCTTCAAGCTTTTCTAAAAGCTCAAACTATTATATTTTTAGGACAATCTGGTGTCGGGAAAAGCTCTCTGATTTCGATGCTCTCTGGCTCTAAAATTGATTTAAAAGCAAAAGAATTAGCTAAAGTTGGGAAAGGTTCACATACCACCACATGGAGTGAGCTCATTCATCTTGATTCTTTTGATGTTATTGATTCACCTGGAATCAGAACTATGTCTCTTCAAGATGTCAGTAAGGATGAATTAACAACTCTATTTCCCGACTTAGAAGAGTATTTTATTCAATGTAAATTCAAAGACTGTCATCATGAAAGTAATACTAAAGGATGTGCTTTTTTTAAAGATGAAGTTTCATCAGAAGTCATCACACGCTTAGAAAGTTACCAGAGATTTAAATCTGAGATTAAAGAAATCCCTGAATGGGAAAAAAACTAAATCTCTTTTCCATCATCAAATAAAGGAATCATGTCTTCTTCACTTGTTTGATTATTTTTTTTCGCCTTGGGAGGTAGCTTTTTAGTTTTATTTGAAAACTGAGGCCTAGGAAAACTTTTTTTCAATTCTTTTATATCAGGAAAGTCTATTGATTGCTGAGAATGCAAAATACCGGGATCACCTGCTTTCCCATTTTTGTAAGGAAAGAAAATACTCGTAATTACCTTTTTATCTTTCTTGATCTCCGTGACCTTACTTGCCTTGGACGTACAATCTTTAGGAACAGGGAAAGCTTCTTGAATAGATTGAATAGAAACTGATTTAGAAGTTCCATACTGAGTTTTGTTTGTTTTCTCGACTTTCACTTGGCCAGTTACTTTCACACTCTCATTTTTTATATCAACATTAACTTGATTATTTTCTGGTACTTTAATTACAAGTGTTCTACCTTTGACTCCTTGCTCCCAAGTATATTCAAAATCCTTTTTTAGCATTCCTCCTATAGAAGAATTCTCAAATATGTCTTTTCCCATACCCAGCATTTGATCTAAGTTATCATCATCTGCGAAAAATGAATCAAAAGCTTTTTTCATTCTTGCTTCCATAAGCTCAAAAATTTTGGAAAATGAATCATTATCTTGAGAAAAAGAAGGAAAAGTAAAAATGCATAAAAGTAAAATTTTCTTCATACCAAAAGATAATACGTCTTTAATTTTTGTCAATATTCAATGCTTGAATATACGATAAAATGACATTTAAACCATCTAGAATTGGTGCTGGACCAGGCTGTAAGAAAATAGCGGGATCTAGCTCAAAGATTTGATCATTTTGCACCGCCGAAATCTCCTCCCAGCCTTTTCTTTTTTTAACACTATTTATGTCTGCCTTCTTCCCACACCAGCACAAAAAAATTATCTCAGGGTCTCTCTTAATCACTTGTTCTGTCTTTACAAAACGATCCCTGGCCATGGCCCCATTTGAAAGATCTTCAAATATATTTTCTGCCCCACAAAGATCTAAACATTCACTCACCCATTTTATCGCAGTAATCATCGGCTCATCCCATTCTTCAAAATAGACTCTTGGGCGATAAGTAAAACTTTTAGCAATTTTTTTTATTTCATGAATTTTATCTTCTAATTTGGTAATGAACTTTATTCCTTCTTCCTTTGCATCCACCAACAAGCTCAATCTATAAATCCAATCAAGAATTTCATCTATTGATCTCTGATTTGAAATTAAAACATTACTTCCCGCTTCTATAAGATCTCTAGCTATATCTTTTTGAATATCAGAGAATCCTAAAACTAGATCAGGCTTAAAGCTTAGAATTTTCTTAATATCTGCTTTAATAAAACTCGTAACGATTGGAAGTTTTTTAGCCTCTAGAGGTCTTTCTACAAAACAAGAGACTCCTTTAATCAGTTTTTCTCTGCCTAAATGAAAAAGCGTTTCCACTCCTTCCTCAGTCAAACATATCAAAGAATTAACATTTCTCTTACTCAAAGCATTCATTTTCTAGTTATAATCTTAACATGAAAAAATTATTTCTTCTTTTATTTTTATCTCTATTTTCTTTTTCAAACGATGGTAGCAAACTTGTTCAAGTTAAATTAAAAAACTTCAAGTCAGATAATTCTCATCATCAAGTGGCCTTACAATTTATCAACGAGCCTCACTGGCATACATATTGGAAAAATCCAGGAGATTCAGGACTAGCGATTGAGTTTGAATATACAGTGGATGAAAAAAAGTTCAAACATGAAGAATTAGAGTGGCCAGCTCCAAAGCTTTTCAAAGAAGATGCAGATATATGGGCAAATGGTTATGAGGGAGAACAGTTTTTTTTTCATAAGCTAAAAATATCAGAATTAAAAAATGCTAAAAAATTATTACTCAAGATTAAATGGCTTGTATGTAAAGATGTTTGTATCCCAGGAAAAAAACAATTTGAGGCAACAATTGAGCAAGGTCAAATTAATTGGTCTGAAGCATTATTAAAAACTGATAATGAAACTCTTGAAGCTTATATAGATACTTTGCCTAAAGAAATAGTCTTAAGTGATAAAGATTTTTCAATCAAGCTCACAGACATCAACAAAGAAGATACCCTTGATTTATTTTTTAAAAGCACAAAGTTTAAAAGAAGAAAGAAAGGAACAATATTTCTCACTCCTTTTCCTTCCGATCTAGTAAGTTTTAATCATGAAAAAATCTCACCAAATAAAGCAAATTGGCTAGAAGGACATATTCGATTAGACTGGATTGGAAAATACGCCGAGCCTGAAGTTAATTTTCCAAAAGTTGGAAAACTTAAGCAACCTTTAAAATTTAAATTTCTTCTTAACGATGGGAAAAAGAGTCATATTGTCACTAGAGAGATCAATGAAATATTTTCTCTAGATCAAAAAAACTCGGCATCAAAGAGTAAAAAAAAAAATGAAATAATTAACTCCCCTAGTAATAATTCAACTCAATATTCGTTCTTTGCCATTTTATTCATGGCATTTCTAGGTGGCCTTATTTTAAATCTTATGCCTTGTGTTTTGCCTGTTATCTCAATGAAGCTTTTTGGTTTAATTAAAGCAAAAGATGGTTCTAGGTCTGATCTTATAAAACACAATTTGCTTTACTCTCTAGGCGTTATTTCAACTTTAATGCTCTTAGCTTTTGCCATTATCTTCTTAAAGCAAAGTGGAGAGAAAATTGGTTGGGGATTTCAATTACAGAGTCCTACTTTCGTCGCCACTTTATGTCTTATTTTATTCATTATGACATTGAACTTTTTTGGACTCTTCGAATTTTTCACTCCAGGTGGCCGAAAACTAGGAAATGTAAAAATTGAAGATAGTGCTTGGGGTGATTTTCTTGCTGGGGTTTTAACAACAATACTTTCTACTCCATGTAGCGCTCCATTTCTTGGTAGTGCTCTTGCATTTGCACTTACATCTTCAACCAGTATTATTCTGATTGTATTTTTTGCCATAGGCTTAGGCATCTCTGCTCCATTTTTACTCACTTGTATTTTCCCTCAGATATTAAACATTCTTCCAAAACCTGGTATGTGGATGGAGAAATTTAAATACTTTCTAGGTTTAACACTTTTATTAACTCTCATTTGGTTAATGGATCTTTTACACTCTCTTTCAGATACTCATCATTTGATGGCCACAATTTATCCTTTATTCGCATTCGTCTTCTTTTTCTTTTTTGCCAGAAAAAAAATCAACAAGGGTATTTTTCTTTCATCACTCATAGTTTTGATATCTTTGTTTTTTGGATATAAATTCTATAATGACTATCAACCAGCACAATTAGAAACAATAAAAGGATCATGGATTAAGTGGTCTCCTGAGTTAAGTTCAAAATTACAATCTGAGAATAAAAAAGCTTTTATCGATTTTACTGCCAAGTGGTGCTTAACTTGCCAAGTAAACAAAAAATTAGTCTTAAATACTGAAGAGTTTAAAGAATTTTCTCAACAAAATAATATTCAACTCTTAAAAGCTGATTGGACTAAAAAAGATCCTATTATTACTGATTTTCTTGAACAAAATAACTTAGCTGGAATTCCAGCATACTTTTTTATTAATAATGGAAAATTACATTTCTTAGGTGAGACTGTCTCTATTCAAAAGATCAAGGACCTTCTCTAGAGAAAGATTTAATCTCTGTGAAAAATCATGTATTTCGGTACTTAGAAACCCCTGTCTGTTATCAAGTTTGATTTTTACTTGATAACAATGAAGATACATCCTCGTTTCAGCATTTTCTGCACCATATAAAGGATCTCCTAAAATTGGATGCCCTATCGACTTTAATAAAACTCTGATTTGATGTCTTCGCCCCTCGAAAAGTCTCACTTTTAAGAAACTAAGATCTAACTCTTTTGAAAAATAAAGATTACTTACCTCTATCTTAGATTCTAATCCCTGAGGATCTATTTTTACTTTTTTTGATGAAACATCCAAGTTTCTTTGTATCACCTGATCATCTACTTTTCCTTTTACAAGACAAAGATAATATTTTCCCTCAAATATTTGATGAAATCTTCTTCTAACATCTTGATAAAGGTTTTGATCTTTAGTTAAAAGAAGTAAGCCTGATGTTTCAAAGTCTAATCGAAATAACAAGCCTCTATCATAAGACGATGTATTTATTTCTAAATATTCTTGTTTATTATTTTCTCGTAAAAAACTTAAAGTATTTTGAGCATCGGTATATTTCAAAGGATGACTATTTAACTTGGGAGGTTTATGAATAGCTAATAATTTCTCAGACTCCTTTAAGATTACACAATCACTCCCCTTGTGCTGAGGATAAATCTTACAATTATTAAGAAGATTTATTGAGAGCTCGATTTCTTCTTTTTGAGATATTGATTTAGATCTTTGCTTCAAACTCAAATATCTTTTAATCTGAGATCGACTCAGTTCTAAATCCTTACAAAAATCTAGCACGGAATCATACTTATTTAATGAACAAATTCTTATATTCATGTTAGTCTTTTTTTATGAGCACATTTAATATTATCAATCCTTATTCTCAAGAAAAAATCGATTCTTTTGATTTTACCAGTAAGCAAGAATCTCTACAGATCATCGAAAATCTTGCTTCTAAAGATTTTCATAACTTACCTTCTATTTATGAAAGATCAAAAGTTTTAGAAAAATTAAAAAATATTCTCACTAGAGACACAGAAAAGCTCGCAACTCAAATAACAAAAGAGATGGGTAAAACTCTTAATGATGCTAGAGGAGAAATTAAAAGAGCTATTTTAACAATTGAAGCGGGTATTGATTTAATGAGAGCGCAACACTCTGAGCTCTTATCAACAGAGAATTACTCATCTGATCATACTAATTCTAAGTGGGGATTAGTAACGAGAGTTCCGTATGGAGTTATTCTTGGAATAGTTCCTTTCAACTTCCCTATTAATCTAGCTGTCCACAAAATCATTCCAAGTTATGCTATGGGGAATTCATTTATACTAAAACCTCATCCTCAATGCTATAGATCCACCCAGATTTTCACTGATCTATGCTACGAAGCAGGAATGAGCAAAAAGGATATAGGATTAATTTGTCCTTCTATTCCTGACTTCTCTGAACTCATGAATCATCCAAGTATTAAGATTGTTAGCTTCACTGGTGGAATGAAAACGGCTGAGATTATTAGTAAACAATTAGTTTATAAAAAAGAGCTTTACGAGTTAGGCGGAAATGCTGCTTTAGTCGTCTTTGATGATGCTGATCAAGAGCTCGCACTAGAAAAAATTATAACTCATAGACTAGGTTGTGCCGGTCAAAGATGTACTGCCAGTAAGAGAGTTTTTATTCACGAAGATATTTATGAAGATTTTAAAGTTAAACTTTTAGATAAAATCTCTAAATTGAAAATTGGAGATCCATTAAATGAAGAAAGCTTTATTGGACCAGTCGTTAACTTAGATTCAGCAAAAGACATCGAAAAATCTATATTGAATGCAAAAGATTTAGGCGCGAATCTTCTTCATGGAGGAAGCAGAGATAATGCAATTATAGAACCTACTGTTTTTGAAGTGAATGATGAAACTTACAAGGCCTTTAAAGAAGAAATCTTTGGACCAATTATTCCATTAATGAAGTTTAAAGATGAAAAAAAATTAATTGAAAAAATTAATGATACTGCTTACGGATTACAGTGTGGAATCTTTACTGAATCTCTAAGTAGAGCAAAAAGATTATTTAAAGAAATTGATGTTGGGACTCTCATTATTAATGATGGATCAGCATTTAGGGCCGATCATTTTCCATTTGGTGGAGTTAAATCAAGCGGTATAGGTAGAGAAGGCATTAAATATGCTATGGAAGAGATGAGCGTTATTAAAACTCTAGTTTTTTAAATAAAAAAAATTGTGTCATGTATGACTAAATAGTTTTTACTCTAACATAAACCTTAGTATTTTTGTTTTATCTTTATTACTCTTACATTAAGAACTTTAAAATTTATTCATTTAAATATGAGGAGAAAAACATGAATGATTTAATTCAAACTGTTACTAGTATTTTCCCGCAATCATTAGTCTCGAGCCCATTTTTTATGGCCGGTGCTACTCTATTGATTGGTTGGATTGTTGCTACTGTTTTAAGTAGAGTTGCTGCGGGAGCTCTGGGATTCTTAAATCCAAAAAGCAGTTTCACAAAAACTTTGGGTATTGCTCAAGGAAAGGTTTTAAAAAATAGCGTAAGAAAAATTGTATTTTGGATCATTATGCTTTTCCCTTTTATGAACGCTTGTGAAATTTTAGGATTCAGCGCTGCTGTTGAGCCAATTCAAAATTTACTTACAAAAATCACAGACTTTATTCCTAATCTTATTGGTTTTGGAATTGGTCTTGCTGCAACTTGGTTAGGTTTTACTATTGTTAAATCTATTCTTGATGGTGTTTTTACAGCTTTTGATCTTGATGGAAAATTAAACTTAGGTAGAATTACTGGTTCAACAACTTCATTATCAAGAGTTATCACAACAACCGCTGCAACTTTTGTTGGTTTAATGATTTTACCCGTTGCGCTTAGAGCATTAAATATTCCTAGTGTATCAGCTCCAATAGAGCACATTGTTACGAAAGTAACTTCTTCTTTGCCAAATATTTTAATTGCTATTGTTCTTATGGGACTTGGAATTTTTATTGCTAAAATCGTACAAAACTTACTTGTTGATATTTTAAAAGTTGGTGGAGTTGATCAAATGCCACAAAAACTAGGTTTAGCTTCTAGTGCTTCTTTTAAAGGTAAAGGCCTTTCTGAGATTTTAGGATATGTAGTTTTTGCTTCTATTGCAGTTGTATTTTTCACGACAGCTATCGAAGCTCTTAAGCTTCCATTTCTAACTGATATTTTTTCTAACTTCACTGGTGGTTTTTTTAGAATTCTTGGTGCGGTAATTATTCTTTTAGTTGGTACTATTGCTGCAAGATTTGCTGAAAAAGCTCTTGCTTCTAACCCAGGTGTTGCAAAGTTTGCTAAGTATGCCATCTATATTTTATCTGGAGTTATGGCATTAGATAAAGCTGGAATTGCACCACAGATCTCAAATAATGGATTCCTAATCATCTTAGGAGCAGCAGGAGTTGCTCTTGGAGTTGGTGGAGCAATTGCAATTGGTCTTGGTGGTAGAGAAGCTGCTTCAAGAGTATTAAACAAACTTATTAAATAATTTATAAACTAGATTATTATACGTTGGGCCCTAGTCAAATCTAGGGCCTTTTTTTTTTGAAAATTTTAAAGTGAGTATTTGTGTTATAATAACTTATGAATCACTCACTTTATGAGAAATTCTCAAAGTTCTATGAATTATTTTGGTATCCAATTTTTGCTAAAAGTTTCAAAAGAGTTTGCTCAAAGATCAATGGCTTGGCACCCAAAAACGTTTTAGAGGTTGGTGTTGGCCCTGGTGCTACCTTGAGATTCTATGATGAGAAAATATTTTATACTGGAATAGATATCTCTGAATCAATGATTGATCTTGCACAAAAAAATGTTGAAAAATTTAATCTTAAAAATAAAACTTTAAGAAGTACTAAACCAGATGAATACCCATTTGATTCTAATTCTTTTGAATGTCTTGTATCGTTCTCTGTTATTAGCGTAGTACCTGATTCTAAAAAATTTTTTAACGACCTTGTAAAACTAGTCAGCCCTGGAGGAAAAGTTTTTATCATTGCTCACTTTCAAAATAATGACACCCCTTTTTATATGAAAATAATTGATAAAATTTTTGATCCACTGACCAAGTTATTCATGGGCTTTACCCTTAAACTTAATGAGGATGATCTAAAAGAAATAGATAATATTGAATTTATTGAAAAGTTCACTGCATCTTCGTTATTTGGTTATCCTTTAAACTCTTGCTTGGTGTTTGAGAAAAAATAAAATGTAAGACATCTCTTATTGTTGTATTTAGATTAATTTCTGATCATAGTCACTATGAAAAATTTATTCTTACTTTTATTTATTTCTCTTAACTTATTTCCTTGTGTTGAATCTGCAGAAAGTGATTCAGGTATAAGAGGAAAACCCTATAAAGAAATTATTAACGATTTAAAAAAATTAGAATCTCAGACAAAGGCTCCAGTTAAGCTTATTAAGTACGGAGAAACAATTAAAAGAACTCCCTTATATGTAGTGAAGATCGGTAAGGCCCAAAAGAAATCTCCTGCGGTCATTATTTCTGGAGCAACTCATGGAAATGAATATCTTAATATCGCAGATCGATTACCTGCATGGTTTGCTAATAATACTAAAGAAATAAAGAATTTTTTCGATAAAAAAGGTGTTATTTATATTGTGCCTATTTTTAATCCTGATGGTTATGATAAAAGAATGAGAGAAAACTCTGCGAGACAAGATCTAAATAGAGATTTTTCATTAGAGAGTAAAAAACAATTCAGATTTGTTCACAATGAAACTAAAACTTGGAAAGAGTTTTTAGAAAAAGAAATTTCTAAGTATGAACTAGATTTAAAAGTAAGTATGGATTATCATTGCTGCTACGGAGCATTACTTTTTCCTTGGGCCTATACTACTAGAATACCTCTTAAGCCTGCAGCGCAAAAAAAGCATGACGCAATGGGTGAATTAATGAAAAAAGAAATTAACTCTAAATACATTTATGGATCTACTGGAGAAATTTTATGGTACACGCCTAAAGGAACTTCTAAAGACTATTATTACGATAAATTTAATGCCATTTCAGCTACCTTTGAAGGTGAATATAACGTAGAGGATCAAAATTTCTCCAAGCATACGAAATGGTGGAGTGAAATTTTAAATAATCTTTAACAAGTAATATTTTCTACTTTCTTAATATCAAATTGACAGTTAATCAGAAAAAATGAAATAAGCTTTCCATCAGGAGAGCTTATGAAGTTTATATTTTTATTGTTAGTAATTAACCACTCACTTTTTGCATCAGGTTTCAAAGAAGATGGTGAAAGTCCAAGAATCATCATCCATGGTGACATGGAAACTAATATCAAAACATTAAGCCGAACAAGGAGCGGAGAAAGTAAAATTTCACCTTGGTCAGGAGATTATCATGCACTTCAACATGGTGGTATTTCATTTAGACATAATGATGAGTCTGTTATGAGGTTGATGCTAGAAACAAATAAAACAGCTCCTTTAGAGCCTTGGTTTGTTTTAAATACTCAGTTTCAAGAAAAAACTACTATGGACTATTTATCATCAGGAAATATTAACAGCCTTTCTCCTGCTGAAAAATACGATCTCTTGATTGGTGATACTGATTTAAATCTCACAAAGGCATTTTGGAATTACGGGAAAGGAAATTATTATATTTATAAGAAAGAAAAAACAAAATGGAAATGGATGGGGTTTTGTGATGGTTGGAGTCATTCTAGTATTTATTCTCCAAGACCAAATAAATCAGTCACAGTCCTAGCAAAAGACAATGAAACTAAAATTACTTTCTATCCCTCTGATATAAAAGGACTTCTTGCTATTCTTTGGTCTCATGGTGAAAGTTCTCATACATTTACGAGAGTTGGAAGGAAGTGTGAGTTATACAAGAATCAAATCCCTGAGAAAAACCTCGAAACTCAAAAAGAAAAAAAATATAAAAATTGCTATGATGTAAATCCGGGATCTTTTCACTTAGCTGTACTTAACCAAGTTGGGTTATTAGGAAAAAGCTTTGTATATGAAAGAAACTTTGATTATGAAGTGTGGAATCATCCAATTAAGAGTTTTAAATATAATTACGTCTCTCAAAAGAAAAAAAATTTTTTAAGTAAGATCTTTAGGAAGAATAGTACTACGAATACCTTAGAAGATGCATTGATTCCAATTGAAGAAAGTGATCCCAATAAAAGAGAATTAAGATCTGTAGATGCGAAGTGGATTGTTCAAGTAAACTTAGAAGTCATTGCAACAATAGAAACATATGCTAATTCTAGAAAAACAGATAGTCAGAAATTTGATAAATACGTTAAAGACAAGTTTCAATATGATTTAGAACTAGATAAAGATTTCAATATTATTGGAGGAGAATGGATCTCTAAAAACCATCCTGATTATATAGGTGGAGCTTACAAGTCTGTTCCTACGATTAAGAGTCCTGAATATAAAGCGCTAAATGGAGCTTCTTGGGATGGAGTATCTCTAGTACCAGATATCTATTTGAAAGTTGCAAAAGGATACGAAAAAGACGGAATTAAGCGTAGAGGAATTTCTGATCGAAAAGTTCCTCATTCTGATATTGTTTTAAAACTACTAGAAATGGCCCAATAATCTATAATTTTTACAAATTTATAGCTAAATCTTCTTAGTTACTATTAATCCATCGCTCCGCTCTTCATTTTGTTATAAATAGAGAGCGGAGGATCTTATGCGATCAATACTATTATTATCTTTATTGGCAAATCAATCTTTTAGCTCTACTGCTTTCAAAGAAGGGGTTTGTAAGTTAGTAGCAGGGAAAGGTAGTGTAAAGATAACCTATACTCATCCAATAACGAGAAAGAAACTCCAAGAACCATTTATAAAATATCTAAATAAAGGAAAACCTTTTTCTTATTGCTCAGGATCAGTAATAGGCCCAAAAGTTATCTTAACAGCAGCTCATTGTTATCAAGGTACAATTAATCAGAACACACAAGTCAAAATTATTCCAATAATGAGACAAGTTAAGAAAATCATAGACGGCAAAGAGGTTGTTGCACCTATTGAATTTTGCAAGAATAATCCTTATTGGCATACACACTCACAATGTGTGGCTGGGAAAGTTCGAGCAATCTATGAAACAAGTTATGAGGATGTTCAGGCTCATTGTTTTGATAAAAAAGGAGATTTTTTTATTACACCTCTAAAAGAGAAAAAAGGTTGGCCGAATCCTATGTTCTCTAATACTTATAGTAAAAAAAGATTTGATATGGCCATTCTTCATAGTGAGAAAGATTTATCTCATATTTCACCAATTAGTTATACAGATAATGAAAATGATTTAAAAAACTTAGTAAGCGATTACAACTACCGAGGTATTGAATGCAAAGCCTATGGTTTTGGCCCTAGAATTAAAGGTCATCCTATGGGAGATATGAAAGAGATGATTATTCCTGTAGAGCGATACAAAAATTTTGTCATCTCTTCTTCTGAGAAAGTGGTTCAAGGTGGTGACTCAGGTGGACCTCTTATTTGTCCTCTTAGCAATGGAAAAACTAAATTAGTAGGTGTTGTTTCACGAGGTATAGAAGATTTAAGAGAAAATATAAAACCTGAGTTTTCCATCAGTCACGATGTATTTGCAACTATAGCTCAAAATAAAGGTTGGGTTCAAATAGCTCTTAATCAAAATAACAATGCGCATTTAAGAAAAGACGATTTTCATGATGTTGCTTTAGAGTATGAATTAAAATTCATTCACAATGAAATAAAAGAAGTAAAATCATGTTTCAAGAAAAATAAGCACCGCCTGAATAGCCAGACCTCACCTTACACACAAAAAGAGGTAAAAAAAGCAATTAAGACAACTGAAAAGAAACATAAAGAAATCACAAAGCTGTATAAAAAGCAAAGAAGTGTATTTAATAGAGCTTTTTTAAGAGATGTTTATAGAGCAACTACTGATCTTAGATTAATGTGTCATCAGATCGATTACTAGATTTTAAACTTATCTTTTAAATGTTTTAAGGCTTCTTGGGTTTCAAAGCGCCCTAACTTCCCTTTTAATCCTTTCTCTGCAATTCTTTGTAAAAAGATTAAAGATGCCGCATTCTCATGATAAACCCTATTAGGTGTATCAAAGCTAAAGTGATAAAATAGACTAGGGTCTCTCCAGTTACCATAATTTTCTTCAAGATAAAGCTCATAATTTTTAGGCCCAAGGTAAAGCTCCCCTTCTAATTCATATTCTACTAATTCAAAGGGTTTATTCCTCCATTGATGAGCTTGTGTTGAGTGCCACACCCAACCATCAGTTTGATAATGCTTAAATAAATCAATAACGATTCCTTCATAAGAAACAACAAAAAGATATTCATCTGGATCTATCTTCTTTAGAACAAATGCTTTATCTGTTTTAATGATATTAATAGCTTTTTCAAAAGAACAACTCTCTTCAAAAAAACCAAGATCTATATCGTAATCTGTACTTATAAAACCTTTCTCTCTTACAGCTCCAAGGAAAGTACCTGAGATCATAAAAAGATCTACTTGATTTGCTTTAAATAAATCTACAATTTTTCTTAGAGCAATTTGGGCCTGTGTTTTATTAAACAAAGTATCTCTGCTGGAACTTTTCTTTTTCTCTTTCTTTAATTCATTTAACCTTGTTTTATATCTTTGTTTTAATTCATCAAAAACTTTACCATCATGAATATTGAGCAAAGCATATAATTGCCATACATTTTCATTGTCATGATTCTCTAAGTACTTTTTACACAAGTCAGTGTAAATGTTTTCTAAAGAATATTTTCTAATATCGTGATCTACTCTATCTTTAGGGATAATTTTAAAATTATACTTTAAGGCAAAATACCAAAACGTTAAGTTAAATACTTTTAGAAAACCTTCTTTGGAAGAAATCTTATCCAGAGAATCTAATACTTCTCTGGGAGCCTTGCTGAGAGTCAGTAATTTAGTACAAAGAAATACGACTATAAAAGACACAAGTTTACTGTGAAAAATTTTATCAAAAAATAATGAGAGATATTTTTTCAATTTTATTTAGAGGAGCCATCAGGCTGCCTGTCATCCTATGTACTTATAGTATTCCCGAGATTAAGCAAGATCAACATTCTCATCTCAAGAAATATTGAGAAATAACCAATATTTCACGTTTATTCTTTTAAAGCTCAAAACCCTAGCTTTCTTCGAGCTTTCCATAAATCCAAGTTTGATTGTAAACTAAGCCACATCTTCGCTTCAGTTCCAATTAACTCTGAAATAAGTAGTGCAAATCTAGCGCACATGGATCTTTTGCCTAAAATAACTTCACGAACCTGAATACTCATTGTAGCTATTTTGATTTTTCCTTGAGTTAGCTCGGAAAGTTTTTGAGCAAATTTTTCCTGTGTTATTCCATTAGAAGCAAGACAAACTTCATTAAAAAAAGCTGGCCTCATTTTACCACTTCAAATTTTCTAAATAATATTTAAGAAAGGACATATTTTTGAAACGTTTAATGATTAAATTCTTTTTCAAACCAGCGCAGATAAACCTCACGTGATCTTGATGTTTGTTATAATGATTTTTTCCACCAAGAATATCGTAAAAAACCCTAATAACATCACACAAATCATCTTTGTAGTCCTGAGAAGAAGATTTACCATGATAAAACATATCTAAAACTTTAACATTATATCCTAATCCGTAACGTTCAATTATTATATTATCTAAATGTAGGTCTCCATGATATTCCTTTTCAGCATGAACTTCTTGCAATCCACTTACAAGACTATGTAATAATAAAATGGATTGAAATGAATCAATTCTTTTCCCTTTTTGCTTGCTTAAATATTTAGAAAGAGTATCTCCTTCTAAATATTCAGAAACTAGAAAAAAGATTTGTCTTCCCCAATAAATCATTTCCCCCATAGATACATATTGCAAGATCGCCTGACAGTTTCTTAGTTTATGAAGTTTTTTTGAATATAATTTTGCATTCTTATTTTTGATATTTCTGTGAGGCTTAAAAAACTTTATCGCTCTTAAGATCTTCGTATGAAGCTCCTCAACTAAATAAACTTCGCCTTCTAAACCACTGCCTAACATTCTTATTATCTTGTATTGTTGATTGATTAACTTACCTTCTTTGAAAGAAAAACTATCAATCTTACTCGTTAGAAATTTAAGATTTTTGTTTTTCATAATTCTTCTAGTATTGATCCAATTAAATAATCACCAAATGGCTTTTTATAAAATCTTTCATAATCCTGAATCCCTCCAGGTGAAAAGCAGTTGATTTCAATAATTTTTCCACCTAGCAAATCTAATCCGACATATCTTAATCCATTTTGAACAAGCCAAGGTCTAACTCTATCTATAGTGCTTAAATCATCCTGATCTAACTCTGCAATATCTGCTCTTCCTCCCAGAAAGACATTTGATCTAAATTCCCCTTTCTTGGGAATTCTTCTGACCACACCCTTAACATCTTCAATCTCCATGACCTCTCCATCGAATAAACATACTCTTTTATCGGCTTGTAAATTATCTTCTACAAACTCTTGAGCAATCATAGGGAAATTAAATTTTTTATTAAGCTTATCTTCATTATCAATTAACTCAATCCCTTCACCTCTTGTTCCTATTAATGGCTTTAAAACAATTTTTCTACTGGCATAGTAATAAAACTCAGTAAGATCCAAGTTATTATAGATCATTGCACTGAGAGGAATAGTTTCATGAGGTAAAGAAAATAAATATTCTTTTGAATGCATATTTTTTAAAGATCTAGGAGAATTAATAATAGGAACTCCAAAGCCTTCTAGCTTTTC
This sequence comes from Bacteriovoracaceae bacterium, assembly GCA_020630335.1. Classification (GTDB taxonomy): domain Bacteria; phylum Bdellovibrionota; class Bacteriovoracia; order Bacteriovoracales; family Bacteriovoracaceae; genus JAHDHG01. The sequence continues at coordinate 6,856 of JAHDBN010000003.1, read as the reverse complement.
TAAATAATCTAAAGATCTTTGATGATATTTGTGATTAATAAAATCTCTAGCAGGGTTAGTCCTTATTAAAACTAGTGACAATTTTCTTAGACTTATTCTCACTTCATCAAGGCCTTGCAAGTCTCCCTTTACATCTAAAGAATCTTCTAGACTCACATCTAAATGTAAAGCATCTATCGTAAAATCATTATTAAAGCTCTTAACTGAGAAGATATAAACTGAATCAAAAAATGAAGATATCTTTTTTAGAAGATACGTGGTCGCTTGGTCATTTTTTAAATTATAGTCATTAACTAAAAACCCAACTTTTTTATTTTCCATCTCTAAAACCTAAATGTAAAATCCTTGATCCTGTTTCAGCTACAGGATCAACACTTTTACCAATTACTATTCCATCATTTTGACAAAAGTATTCAGATACGACTTCACCAAAAATATTTTTTATAGACGCAATTTTTTCACCTCTTCTAATTTTCTGACCCAGCTCAACTGAAACATCTAAAACGCCTCCGTTATCTGTATAAATCCATTTTGAACTTTTACATTTATACATCTTTTGAGGACTTGGAATTGGCAATGTTGTTTTTAAAATTTTTGCATGAACTAATAATGCTTTTAGACCTACAACAGTTTTTCTAATATACTTCTCTTGAAATTTAAATGGGTTACCGACTTCTACCGTTACAGAAGGAATACCTATTTTGGAAGCTGCTCCCCTCATTGTTTTATCGTTAGGTGGATTATGAAGAATAATTTCAGGTCTAAGTAAAATTGCCATTCTAGAAACCCGCTTATCATTCATATCTGCTCGAATATATAATGTGTTGTATCTTCCTTTACTAGCAGTGTGTAGATCAACGAGATAATCAAACTTTTTTATTACCTTGTTAAAGAGGTTATAAGCATAAACCTCCGCAGTATTTCCATGTTTTTTCCCTGGCATGATATGATTTAGATCAATACGATCACTAAAACTTCGAACTTTTTTCAAATATCCTGGAACATTAGAAACTAATACACACACTAAAGTTCCTGATAAGCTCTTAGGGTTTATCTTCTCAATAAATTTATGAATCACCCCTACTCCATTTACTTCGTTCCCATGTAAAGCAGCAGTAATTCCAAATATTGGCCCAGGCTTAGAGCCTTTAATAACTATTACAGGAACAGAAATGGGTTCACTTAGTGCACTTCTAATAATTTCTATCCAAACCTTATTGATGGAAGAAGTCTTAAACTGATCCAAATCTAATTTATTAAATACATCTTTCATATTTTTCCTAAAATTTTATTTCTTTAAATAATGCTTCATCATTATCAAGAGATTTAAATAATTTTTTTCTAAATTGTCCCTTGGTGTTTAATAACTGCAGAGTCATTTCATCAATGGCGCTAACAGATAAAATAGTTTGAATATATCCTTCTATTAAATCATCAATTCCAATTCCAAGAGTATTGAAATCTTTTCTATCCATCAGTACTAATCGAGAGGTATCAGAAGACCACTTATTCTTGTCTAGTTTTATGGATAAATTGGTCCCTAGCATACTCCAAGAGTCCTGTGATTTAGAAAAATCATTCTTTAAAGACTTAGCTGCTCTTCTTGCATATATGGCCACGGGTTTAAATCCTAAACTTGTTGAGACGATCATGATTCTCAAATCAGCAACAAAAGAATCTTTTCTTTTATTAGGTAATGTTCCAATATGATAAAATTTTCCTTTAGAGCTACTTGAGCTCCAGTTGTAATGACCAATTAAACTTTGAATAATGAACTGGTCGTATTCATGATCTATACTCATAAAATCTTCAAGTTCCTTTTTATTTGTAATCGTAAAAACTCCTTGTCCAGCATTAGAATAAGGGTTTTTTACTACTGCATGCCCACCAAATTTTTGTATCCACAAAGGAATTTCAATTTTGCTGACGTCCATAATGGTTTCAGGGATATTAATCTCTAAACCAGATTCTTTAAGTTTGGTGTTGTATATTTCATAAGCTTTATTTGCCAAAAGCTTATTTCTTCCTCCAGATAAGCACACTAAGGTTGAATTATAAATAAATGTTTTCGTGCTTATAGGAATTCTAGACCAAGGTTTTTGAGTAACATATCTTAAAGCTGCTTTAATCTTAACCGTCTTTTTGGTCTCTGGATCGATTGTTGTTAAAACTCCATTTTCAAACTTACCTTGGCAATTATCATCAAAGAATGGAATAAGATAAACTTTCTTATTGATTTCATCTGCAAGTGTCGAAGCATATCCCGAAACTTCCATATAGTTTTTATCATAAATAATAGCTAATTCTCCCACAGGCAGCCTCTTCCCTTTTAAAGCAGGTAAAAAGGAATCTTTGATCAAAGCTCTGTAACCTCTGTAATCATCAGAATCTATAAGGCTTGGCATCGACTTTTGCCCAGAAGGGCATGAATTAGTCTCTAAGACTACCATCTTTCTATTACCTTTTTCAGTAGTCACATAAAAAAGATCTGCCCCTCCCCAGAAAAAATTCTTAGTTTTCTTTGCCATAATTTTTTTTAAAAAATCTTTGTCTACCTGCGGATTTAAGTAATGATAACGCTCACAAATTCTATCTATATCAAGATTGAAAAAATGATTAACCATTGGATGTATATGAGCATTGAGCGCTTTTGGGTAAAAATGATTAGAATCTTCAAATTCTCCCGGATAAAAAACTTCAACACTTTTTTTCATCAAATCTTCCCCTTTAAAAGTTGATAACCAAGACCTTTATATGAATTTTTTATTATTCCCCACACCTGAAAATCTAATTCATCTATTTCACCTAAAACTACCAGGTCTTTATTATTTAAAATCCTATGAGCACTACCTTCTGGAACAATAACTACTCCCAACCCTTTCGAAGCAACAAGTTCATGTATTAAAATATCATCTCCCTCTCCAATAATTATCGGAACTACACCAACCCTTGAAAAATACATATCTAACTCATATCTTAGATTTGAATCTTTAGGATAATGAAATAATTCAAGCTCATGTAAATCTTCAGGGAAATTCTTTAATTTCTTTTTAAATTTTTTATGACCCAAGATTAGATTTTTATTTTTACCATATTTATAAGAATCAAGGATTTTGCTCCCTGTCTCTTTTTCCATAGTAAAGACTATATCTAGTTCGCCATTTTCGAGATCAGCAATAAGCCTATGTCTTTCACCTTCGACAAAATTTACTGCAATATCATCATGACCAAATAATCCAACAATAGTTTCATAATGAAATGAATGATTCATTCTATGAGTAACTCCAACATCTAAGGACCTCTTTGGGATATCGAGCCTGTGCTTCAGACGATCAGTCAGTTCTTTTTCTAGTGAAAAAACCTGTTCAGCATACTCTAATACTAGCTCGCCATCTCTATTCAGAATCAATGATCTGTTTTTTCGATCAAAGAGCTTAGTATTAAAAAAATCTTCTAATAGCTTTATCTGATCAGATATTGTCGATTGAGTAACAAAGAGTTTTTCAGTCGCTGCTTTAATAGATCCTTCCTTGGCGACTATGTAAAAGTAATATAAATGGCTAAAATTAAGTCTTTCCATTCAAATATTATAATTCGGTTTTTCCGATGCAAGCAAGAAAAAAAAACGATTATTATTAGGCTCATTTTTCACTTAAAATCTAGAAAAAGGAGACTGAAATGAGAATCATCTTTATTATTGTCATTATATTTTTCGGAGCATTGAGCTTAAGAGCAAATGAATCGACCCTACCAGGGCCAAAAGAGCTTAAATGCAAAGAAGATAGAACGCTCTATTCTTGTGAGCATATTGAGGGAGCGAAAAGAGAAAAATTTTGCTCTAAAAAAAATAAACTAAGTAAGGATTTAATTACTAAATTTTGCAAAAAAGAAAGAAGAAAAAGGAAGAAGAAATGAATAACAAACAATTTTTCAAATTCATACCATGGATAGTTTTTTTGATCTGGATACTAGGAAGTATCATCAGTTATTCATCAACACATGAATCAATAGATAATTTCTATGAAGATGAAATGACGCCGGAAAGCAACATCGCTGAAAGTGAAATTTATGAAGGGCATAATACCATAGAAGATAATGATCTAGATGAAGAATATGAAAATATTAAGACATTACCTGATGATTATTCATCAATCTCAGAGGAATAAAAGGTCATAAATCCTACGAGCGAAAGGAATTGATTATGGAAGATCAGTTCCTTTCTTATTGTAAAGTACCATTCCCAATAACATCGAAACTACAAAAATCACTACTTCAAACTTAAAACTAACTAAATTAACAATTGCAGGTCCTGGACATATTCCACTTATTCCCCAACCAATTCCAAACATCATTGAACCAATAATTAAATTTTGATCAATTTTTGTTTTTTCTGATAGTGAAAATCTATTAGCCATAAATGGCTTTCTTTTTAAAATAAGCGGAAAAAAGATAAGGTTTATTCCCACTGCTCCGCCCATCACAAAAAGAAAAAACTGATGAGTTAATTAAGATATTTAAAACAAGAATAAAGTAATTATAACTCAATAATTCTGTATTAATCTAGACACTCTATTTTTCTTAGTAATGAATAAAAAATTGGCTTAAAAATCTAAAAAAATCCATTTTTACTTCTTAAGCCAACATAAAGCCAAATATAAGCCAACAAGAGACAGTGGGAGACATTCACGGACAGATTTCTCAAAATCTAAGCTACACTATGATTAATTCCATCCTGTAATGATTTAAATAAGTTAGTGTTTTGTGTTTTTGTAGAAGAGTTCAGATTAATAAAATTTTGGAGGAGCCATCAGGCTGCTTATAATCCTATATACTTATAGTATTCCCGAGATTAAGCAAGATCAACATTCTAATCCCAAGAAATATTGAGAAATTATCAAGAAAAACGCACTAAGCAGACTTTTCCCAATCTATAATTTTACGACCTAAAACAAGGCCCTCCACGCTAATATCTTCATCCAACTCAGGCCAATGTAAACTAGTTCCCATCCCTAAAAGTTCACAATTCTCTCTAGCAGCTTTACTAGCTCTAGATAAACTAGGGACTAACTCGTATGGAATACTTAGCGTTCTTCCATCAACAAGAAACAAGCTAAACTGATCTTCTGAGAATGTAATTGAAGTAGCGACAAAACTAAAGCTTTCTTCTTTTTTCATGATACTCATTCCATTTCTCCTCTATTAAACTTTGATTCTCTAAAATTAATAATTTTGCTTTTTTTATTTCTTGTACTTTTAATCCAATATTACTAGATAAAACTACCTCGGGATTAATCCAAAACTTAGCAAGAGCTCCGCCATATGAAACATGAATATGGATGGGTTCGTTACCCTCTTCAGAGTAAAAGAAAAATCGATAACCATTCTTTCTAAATACTGTTGGCATTTCTCCCCCTTTTTACTTTATCATGGATATTCTTAAAAATCACTGTTTGCTTCCTTCGTGCTTTAGCTTCTTTGGAGTCCTTTATATCTCTCTCTACTATTTCTAGTAGATCAGAAATCTATTTGTCTGAAGACTCTCGCTTTTCGAGAAACCCTTTGTCTAACCAATCATCTAAACTCACTTAAGTCACCTTTTAAGAATCTTAAATCCTCCTTAAGTATACTTGATACAAAATGATTTTGGTCTTTAATTTTAGAACCAAACTCAAGCTTGGTATAAATATGTGGATTTATTTCTCTTCCAAATCTCTCTTCAAGGCCTTGAATCATTTTAGAGAAACGTCTCAAACTTAAATCCCCTATTACTAAAAGATCAATATCGCTACTTCCCTTTTCTTTTTTAGTTCCAAATGATCCAAAAACACCGGCTACTTCAACCTTAGAATCTTTAAAGATTTCTTCTAATTCAAAAATAATTCCACTGGTCTTTTTTACTAACGACACTAAGTCAGAATAAATTGGATGATTTGAATTCGCTTGATAATAATTTCTATTACCATCTTTTCTCATCACTAATAAATCAAGTAAGCAAAGATGATGGATTTCATTTTGAATTGCCCTAATTGAGATACCACTCAAGCGAGCTAGCTCTCTTAGGTAGTAATCGGGATTTTCCCCGTTAAACAAGAGCTCAAAGATTTTAGCACGTGACTCTGAAGTGAATAATCCAAAAAGAATATTGTTTACCATATGTATACTATCGTATACCAAAAGTATACATAAGTCAATCAAGAAAAGACAGATTAGCAGTAGCCCCCATTTCATTAACACCAGCAAGTCGCACATAAAACTCCATTGTCTTTAAATCCTTCCAACCACAAATCTTCATAACTACGGCTGAAGGAATCCCGCTTAACAACAAGCTACATGTGAAACAAGCTCTTAAAGCATGAAAATTAATCAGTTTAATACCGATCTCTTCTAGGAATTTCTTAAGAATTTGAGACTGGTATCCTCGCTCCCAATCTCTAAATCTAGGAAGTACAAACTCTTTGTATTCTCCTGCTAACTCATCTTCTTTTTTTAAGGAAATGAATAACAACTTTAATTCATGAGAGATTGGTACGTTTCTCCAGTAACCAGACTTCGTCACTTTAAATTCTCTATTCCTTTTATTGTAAGACCTAGAGACTCTTATGAAGTCCTTTGAGCAATCTTCAGAATCCCAATCAATAAACAAATCTTCCCATTTTAGTGCTAACAACTCACCATTTCGCATACCTGTATGACAAGCTGTTAGCCAGACAGGAAACCAAGGATGTCTTAGTTCTTTTGCTTGCTTAAGAAACGAAGATATTTCTTCTTGAGATAAAATATCAGGGGCCTTACCAGATGATCCGCTCTTCTCGCTTAATGGTGGAAACTTCTCTTAAAAGCCCTCTGACACATATTG
>JAHDBN010000018.1 GCA_020630335.1 Bacteriovoracaceae bacterium | reverse complement strand
TATAATAAGAATATGATTACAAATTGATCTGCCAAAGAATATTCACATATTTACAACTGTATTGTAATAGTTTAATTTCGTTGCTTTATACACATACCTTTTACACACTTAGATAATTTAACAATCTATACTCAAAATTCACTCTGTTCTTTGGGTTAAATGTTTCTTTAGCAATCTGATATAAACTTTTATACTTTTTATTCTTTTTCAAATAAGATTTTAGATCTGCTGAAACTTGAGACATTCCTGAAACTCTATTTCTTAATTCAACACAGTTCTTGAGAATAAAATCAGTGTCCTTTAAATATTTTCCAGGATTAGGATTGAATTTCAGATCCCCAGACTTATCTGCTAACTTTCTAACAATCAACCAGTTTTGAGAGTTCAAAGGATGAGACTCTAATAAATCTACGATCTGGCCCAGTATTTTCTTATTATAATCTTTTACTTTTAGGATACGTCTTAATTTAGATGGAGAAAAATAAGGAGTAAATAAATATATCCAATTAAGAACTGTTTCTCTTGTCCTTGAATCATTATTCAAGTTTATTGTCGAATCAACAATAAACTCTTCGAGGTCCACATAAGGTTTTATTTTAGGTCTAATTCCAAGGTTTCCCCCTAGATAAATTAGGCGATCTAAAAAAGAAAGATTTTTCATAAGGATAAATCCTTTTTGATCTGATTTAATCTCTCATCAAAGTCCAATGTGAATTTATTAATTTCAGGTTTATGAAAATTTAAAAGAAAATCATAGGCTTCGTTAAGTTCTTTATCTGTAACACTTATACTATTAAGATCTTCAAAATCCTTTTTCTCATACTCCCCCCTATAGAAATAAGCTGCCACTTTCAATTTCACTAGATCAGTTCTCGCTAAATATTTTAGAGTGATATGTGAAAATTGAGAGTTAACTAAGAGTCTTTTTTCATAATCAACTGGCATAATCAACCCTAATGCCTGATTATTTAACCAACGTGGAATTCCGTACTTTTTACCAAGCTCTTGAATCTTACTTAAAACAAGATCATTTTCAAGAGCAGTAATAGTATCAATATCCATTGTCATCCTATTGGTATATCCATGAAGATGAATAGCAAAAGCTCCAATAACAACAAGTTCTATCTCGATCTTGCTTTCAGATAACCAAGTGTTCAAATCTTTAAGAGGTATGTTTAGATCGCTCATGGTAGTTATATTATATACCTATTTTAAAACTTAAACAATAATTAAGAATTGGATTATATATAGCTCAGAAACGAATTTATTAGACTATACAATATTTTAGGACATATTATGCTATCATAACTTATTACTTGCTTTCCACAAATCTAAGGACGATTGTAAATTCAGCCACATATTTAGATTGGTACCAAGCAGCTCTGAAATCAACAATGAAAACTCTGCACTAATTACTCGTTTACCTTTGATAACCTCACTTAGCTTTGTTTTCATCGTACTTACTTCAACTTCTCCATTTGTTAACTCTAAAAGATTATTAGCAAACTCTAGTAGTGTAATACTATTTGGCTGTAGAAATAGCTCATTTAATATCTCTCTAGGAAGAGAAGGTTTCCTATCTAGTTTCTTTCTTTTAATATTTTTAATCTTTATTGCTCCCAGTTAATGATAGTCTCAAATACATCAGTGTAATTTAGTCACAGGATAATGACACTACTGCTACCTATCGTAAACCATTCAAACCCGCCTCCACCAAGCTCAAAAAAAGTACCAATTGATCAATAAAGTGGATTCAAATCACCTAAAATTCGGCCATCTGGATGACAAAATGGTGACAATGGCCGAAAAATTTGATGAAAAGTTGTGAAAAGTGGTGAAAGAAAATTTTTTAACTTCTTGAATTCGTGTTCTAAGTTACTGTAAGTATTGGACGGGGTTAAATCTCGCCGCCTCCACCAAATGATGAACACATTCAGGGCAAATTCAAAAAATTACTTTAACTTAATAATTTTAACTAGTGAGACATGAGAACTTCATTTAATTCAATTCTTAATATCAGGTCAGATCAGGGGTTATCACACCTCTGGTAACAATTTGTAACAGTCGGGTGTAATAAGCGGTTTTGGATTACTACAAACGTCATACTAATTAAGTATAATAACTATTCTTCTTATCTATTTTACGTATTAAATAAAAAAATTACTTTTCTGATAAGGAGAATTTATGAAATATATCACATTATCAATTTTACTATTATCTAGCATTACCTTTGCTTTTGAGTGTTCAAAGAAGATCAAATGGGGCTTTGATAGAAGAGAAATCAATTTATCAATAAAAGCCTCCAGAAAAGAAAATCAAGCAACAATCAGATTTGGAAATAATGAAAAGACAGTCTATCTAGATCAAAATACTTGGGATGGACACTCTACAGGGCTTATTACTGGAGAATCTTTTGCTTTAAAGCATGAGAGCCATTATGGATGTATTAGAAATGTAACCGTAATCTCTAAATTACCAGAAGTTAGTAATCTTTTGGAGTTTAAATTTAAAGGTTGTAAAGGTGGGACTACAAGTGATGATCTATGTTTTCAGTAGAAATAAAAAAGCCGAGGAACTAAGCCTCGGCAATTATCAAAAAAACAATCTTTTTAAGAAAATTAATTATTATCAACAATACATAAAAGGGATGTAAATTAGATTTCTCTTTATTTGAAAACGTGTATTTCTTGGGGAGTGAGATCAGCTCCCCTAAATATGAAAACTTCACTTGGGTAGAAAGAGACAACAGATTTTCTCACTATGATGAACAATTTCATGAACTAATTTTCAGGAAATAATCAATGATGATTTATTCACATTCGAGAACATTTAATCTTAAATACTCTTTATACAACAAGTCTAGATCTTTACCTTTTATCCGAAACTGACTTCTAGCTTTCGTTTTCCAATTACCTTGCTCTAAGAACAACTTTGAAGCAGGGTCATAATAAGCAATTCCCTGTTCCAATGCTGATAAGAACCGACTAAATGAAGACTCTATACCTAATTCAATCAATGGAGAATACTTGTAATAATATTCTCCATTGATATCTTTTCTCTCACTATGAACAAAACATGTCATCGCATGTTTCTTCTGCCAATGTTTTAAGATTTTTGGAAAACTCCAATAAGCTACAGTCTTTCCTTTCTCATCAACAAGGCCAACATGTCCATCTTTGCTAGTAAAACTTCCACTTTTATAGCCATGTATTACTAGTCTTAACTTGGTTAAATGGTGAGGTTTCTTATCTGAGACTCTGTGTACTCCTCCAAAGTTCAAACGATTTTTTTTTCCACTCCTATCAGGGTATCCAAAAATTCTGATGAACTCTGCTATTCCATTCTCTTTGTAATATCCTCCATCAGGTTCAGGAGTAAACAGTGTTACAGGTCTTCCTTGAGAATGTTGTTTAACTTCCCAGCCCATGTAATCTGGTCCTGCAATGCTATTAGCTCTAATTCCTAGCTCTGTTTCAAGAGTTACACCTCCTCCATTCCGAGCCTTGTATGGAACAACTTCTCCTTCCTTATTAAACTTTTTAGATTTTATCCAACCTTTTAAACTAATTAACTTCATTGCCTTCGTAATCTCTTTTTTAGAGTTCTCAAAAGACTGCTTCTGTCTTCCCTTAAGTAACAAATTGATGTTAGACTCAAAGAAAACTTCTGTTTTGTAATTATCAAAATTTTTCTTTAAAAAAGTATCAAATTCTTTATCTATGAAGTCGACATAACCAAAAGACTCTCCGGCTGTATTGAAAGATAAAACCAAAAACCTGTTCTCCAGTCTTTTACCTATGATGTTACGAGGGGAATCCTTGCACCCTTTTAGAAAACCTGAAAAACGAGATTCTGGGTATTGAGGATAAAAGATAACTTTGGCGTGAGGAGCAAGATGGGTTCCACTTTCAGTTATCCAATAAAAATTAAGCAAGTTCCTAAATATGTATTCCGATGCTTTCTTTTTTTTAGATTTCTGTTCTACAAGTTCACTAGATAAAAAAGGTAAATACCTAAGTGAGGCCTCTCCTCTTAAATAAACCTGATTTTTAGAGTTATCGTTAGGGCTTAATTTCTTTATTAATACCTTGGTACAGTTCTTGGTGACCAGTTCCTCTAATACAGTCTTAATATTCACAATTACTTATCGGTTATAAAGGTAAATTTATTTAATATTTTATTCGTGAAAAAAGCTATAAAGATCATTGCCAGGTCTTTTTTCTTTCGATTATCATTAAAATCTAGCCTGGGAGAGAAAATTGAATACAATTGAAGAAATGTTGAACTTTAAAAATCTATATGGATTATCCCATGTCGATATAGCCCAAAGTTTGGATATAAAAGCAAGCCAAGTAAAAAAAATAGAGCAAGGCTTAATTGAAATGCCAGAGTGGTTTTCACTGGCAATGGATGGAATGGAATCTAAGCTGTCTAAGAAGAGGAAAGAACTTTCTGAAAGTGCTTCAGGAGATTTCACATTTATTGATTTATTTGCTGGCATTGGTGGAATTAGAATAGCTTTTGAAAAAGCTGGTGGAACCTGTCTTTTTTCTTCTGAATATGATCCATATCCTGCAAAAGTATATGAAGACAATTTTGGTGAAAAACCAGCGGGTGATATTACAAAAATAGATGAAAAAGAAATACCATCCCATGATATCCTCGTTGGCGGTTTCCCATGCCAACCTTTTAGTATTGCGGGAGTCTCTAAGAAAGGATCGATGGGAAAAAAGCATGGCTTCGAAGATGAAACACAGGGAACATTGTTCTTTGATGTTGCCAGAATAATAAAGTACCACAAGCCAAAAATGTTTTTACTTGAGAATGTTAAAAATTTAAAATCTCACGACAAAGGGAATACTTTTAAAGTTGTAATGAAAACACTTACCCACTTGGGATATGACGTCCAAGAGAAAATTATCGATGGCGGATTATTAGTTCCTCAACATAGAGAACGAATTTATATTGTAGGAACATTGGATCATGATGAACCTTTCAAGTTCCCCATAATTAAAGCAAAAAACAAAACTCTGGAAGATATCCTTGAGCCCAAAGGAACAGTAGATCCTAAGTATACATTATCTGATAGACTTTGGGCTGGACTCCAAAGACATGCAAAAAAACATAAGGCTAAAGGGAATGGATTTGGGTTTGGACTAAAAAAAAGAAATGAGATAGCTAGGACCCTTTCCGCTCGTTACTATAAAGACGGATCAGAGATTTTAATATACCAAGGCTCAAAGAAGAATCCAAGAAGGTTAACTCCTAAAGAGTGCTCAAGGTTAATGGGCTTCCCAAGTAAGTTCAAGATTACCGTATCGGATACAAGAGCATATAAATGTTTTGGAAATTCAGTTGTTGTACCAGTGGTAACAAGACTTGCTAAACAGATGGCTAAACACCAAGTCTTGAAGAAGAAAGTAGTTCAGTCGCAAATCCACTAGCTAACTGGAAAAATCAAATGAGATTAATTATTAGTGTCTTTGAAAATTTTTTTAGTTTTTTTAAATTTATTAAGAAAAACAGCGATGAAAGCCCATCTGCCTTATTTATTTTCAAGTTTTTTGAAATTGTTGAATCACAGAAAATAGTTGGTAATTTCAAGATAATCAATAATAGTCCAAAGAGTATCAGTCCCAAGCATTGAATCATCTCATAACTAATTTAACAAAATCTGATGTCGGAGGCGTCCCGCTCGAGGTTTCTGGCCTTCACGTTGAAACTCGAGTACCCGTTAGTATTTTTACATACGTATCATTACATGATCACGATGGCCCCGGATCTAGTCGACTCTCGTGCTTTAGGTAGCACTGCTGTATTTTGCTACGCAGGCGCAAGGCTCACGGTCCTCACACTCACATTATCAAATCCAGAAGAATTTGATAATTTGAAGCCTACAAAAAAGAAAAAAGTATATTATTTTAAGACTTAAATATTAGCTTTGATTTTTTATTTCCCAATTATGACTAGTAGCTGTTAATCCATCCGAAATGTTCTGACGACTTACAGTTTCATGTTTTGGGTTCTTTATAAAAAATAAGTAAGATTATCACTTGATCTTTTACTTTAAGATCCTCAGAATATTAACTTATGACTATTGGATTTATATGTGTTTTGATTGCAAGTTTTCTTCCTCTTATCTTTACAGCATACGCTAAGATATCTATCAAAGGTGGTTTCAAGACAAAGTACAATAGAAACCCTAGAGAAGTTTTGGGGAATTCTGAAGGAAAGTCTAAAAGAGCTTATTGGGCACATCAAAATTCTTGGGAGGCCTTCGCGCCCTTTGCTATTGCAGTACTCATAGCGCATTACTTGGAAGTAAAACAATCGACAATTGATATAAGTGCAGTCGCTTTCATTATAGCCAGAGTTTTATATGGAATTTTTTATATTTATGACAAACCACTACTTAGATCTCTTGTCTGGTTTGTCGGATTTTCTTTAGTTATTAATCTTTATTACCAAGCGTGGTAATAGGATCATCAGCTACTCGTACCTACTTCTGCAAAAAAATTATCACTCATAACTCTCCTGCAAATCATTATAAAGTTCTTCTGCCAATTTTTCACTTTTTTTAGTAAATCTAAAAAAATGATCTTTCACTTTCTTTCTATCAAAATAAAAACCAGCCTCTTTAAATGGTCGCGACAATAACCATAAGATTGTATCGGCCCCACCAATAGGACTTCTAAGTCTTCCTTTCATTTTTCCATAAAACTTTGGAATAGCACTTTCAACACCTGGAGTATCGACCCACCCAGGATGCATCATGTAGATCTTTAAACTTTTAAATTCAGATCGAAGCAATGGTGCAATTGTAACTTGGGCCCTTTTAACGTTGGCATAAGTTGCAACTTTATCGTATTGAGGATTATTTCGTATCTTATTTAAATCTAAAGATCTTAAATACATTCCACCAGAAGTTACCCAGACAATTGGTGAGTTCGATGAAATTTTATCGTTCAAGTGAAGTGCTTTTAACAAATGATAATGTCCATAAAGCTGAGAAGAAAACTGAATCTCTATACCTTGCTTATTAACATTAAAACTTTCAGGCATTCCGCCAGCATTAAAAACAATAGAATCAACTTTTTCAAGTTCATCTACAAAGTTTCTCACTTTCTCCCAATCACTTAGGTCAAGTTGTTTGAATTTCAAAAGTGAATGTTGACCCTGAGCTTTCATTCCTTTCTCTTCGTTTCTTCCAGTAATAATCACTTCCACACCTGCTTTAGCAAGATTAAGGGCAGTTTCCAGACCTATACCTGAAGTACCACCAGTAACAAGTGCTGTTTTTATCTCTCTAAAATCATAAGACTCTTTAAAGTCTAAGCGATGTCTTTGGAAACCTGATTTATCAAAACTATAAAAGATTGATGCATCTAAAATCTTATTCCATAAAAACTTAGGATCAAAAATAGCAAAACTTAAAGGAAAGAATACGGCCCAGCTAAATGCAAGGCAGATATAAAACACCGGACTCTCTATAGTCACGGGAGAAATTTGAGCTCCACCATAATAACTAATGATTGCACCTGAGGCTCCCAATAAAGATTTAATATAAGTTGGTAGTTTTTCTACAAAATTAAAAAGATCACCATAGTAACAAATAAATAAAATATAAAGAGCATTTAACCACCAAGGAAAGCTAGCTTGACCATAGCTAACAAGACCCATTTGTTGAAAAAGAGAATCTTGTACTGCACCAAAAATTGCAAAAAACACTAGAGTAAATACATAGTGAGCAAATGAAACAGGTGGCCTGTAAAAATAAAAACTCACAAAGCTTAAAAGAATTGTAGAGATATAAATAATGTATTGATACTGAGGCCCCAAAGAAATAATAAGATACCAGGCTAAGTATAAGAAAAGCGTTTTAAAAATGATTTGAGCTTTCAAAACAATCCTTTTAGCAACAACTGGAATAACTTAAAAAGATTTGAATATCCTTCAGAGATAAATCACTTAATAGCTCTCTTTGGGTTTTATTAATTTGACCAGCTTGAATGCGCTCATAAAGCATATGACAAAGATCTATCGTAGGAGTGTAATACAAAGTTTCATCTTTTAGTATCAATTCTTTGATAAGTTTTTCAATTTGCATCTTTTGCTGATCATATTTATTACTTTCTTCAACCATGATAATTTAAAGTTATCTTTATTTGATTTAGAAATCAAATAAACCCTAAGTGTCTCAGGGAATGTTACCTAAATAGTAGCTCTCGATAAAAAGAAAAAACAAAACTTCTTATATTATCTTTAAAGATTGGTATGGAAAGTTTGATCAAAATCACTTCTAGAAAGTAAATTATTGTTAAAAATCCAAGCCCTTGTCATTGATTTAATCAATGATAAATCTATATAATACCGAATATGTAAATAACTCCAAAGTGATATAATAATCAAATGAACATTAGTATTGAATATTTAAATATTCTTTTAGTAGGAGCAATTCTTTTTCTCCCTAAACTCTTTATGCGTTTGAAAATTCCTTCGGGCATTACAGCTTTCTTCTTAGGAACAATTTTTGTCTTCTTCTTTGGAGAAGATCAACAACAAAATCAAATTATTTCAATACTTTCCATGCTAGGAATTACATCTTTGTTTTTATTTGCCGGCTTAGAGATAGAACTCGATGAGATTAACTCGAAAAAGCGACCAATTTTAAAATATTTACTAAAATCACTAATCATAATCTTCTTACTATCCACAGCTCTTTGCTATGCTCTTGATTTATCTTTACAGATATCACTGATAGTTTCCATTGCTGTTTTAACTCCTTCAGCAGGTTTTATTTTAAGTTCTTTAAAAAGCTTTAAAATGACTGATGAGCAAAAGTCTTGGATAAAATTAAAGGCAATATCTAAAGAGATTGCCGCAATTATTGTTTTATTTTTCTCTCTTCAGATAAATGACCCTCAATCTTTGCTGATCTCAACACTTATCTTATTGTTTTTAATATTTTCACTACCAAGAATTTTTACTTTCTTTCTAAAGGTCATTGCACCTTATGCTCCAGGAACAGAAGTCTCTTTTCTTGTCTTGATTGCATTTGCCACGGGAGTCATCACTAAAAAGATAGGTACTCATTATCTTGTTGGTGCTTTCATTACTGGTATAGTAGCAGGACAATTTACTCATTTTATGAAAAGTGATAAATCGGAAAGTATCTTAGAAGCAATTGGTAGTTTTTTTATTATATTTGTCCCCTTTTACTTTTTCAAAGCAGGTATGATTCTAAAAATGAACATGATAAATCAAGAAGGATTAATCATAGGCTTATTACTTATCATAAGCGTTATTCCTATTCGGCTTTACAGTGTTGATTTAGGAATAAAATACTTTATTGAAGATTTTCAAGACAAGAATAAAACAGTAGCAAAAGCTCTTATGCCAAATCTGATCTTTGGATTAGTCATAGTTAGTATACTAAAAGAACAATTTATCATAAAAGATTCTATATTATTTGGACTTATTATTTATACGATTATAGCAAGTCTGCTCCCGGCTTTCTTATTTGAAAAAGAGCAACCTATTACACATGACACTTCAAAAGTGGAGTATAACTAATCTATTAGCCTAATTTCATTTTTTGAAAGTTTTGATTAACAATAAGTTCTAATGCAGGATTATGAATCACTCGCTTAGAATAGATTAAGTAATACTCTGCATAGACATTTCTTAATTTCCCAATATTTATTAATTTATCTTCCTGAACAAGCTCTTTGGTTGTAAATAATGGCAAGAATATGATTCCATCTCCCTTAGCAGCTAATATCTTTTGCAGCGATGTATCTTGAGTTTGAGCAATAATGACAGGCCTCACATTATGTAACTCGAAATAGTGCTCAACATCGTGTCGTATTTTAGAGTGCTTAGTAGGAAGAATGCAGGGTACTCCATCAAGAGATTTAGGAAATTTTTTCTTTAAACCTTTAAACTTTGGAGCTCCGTAAACACTAATTGGTCGATTAAGAATTCTTTTTGAGATAACTTTTTTTCGCTCTAAAGAAGTTGCTTCATGATCTGAAATAATTGCTTCTATATTATGAGACTCTAATTGTCTTAAAAGTGAATCTTTTGATTCTTCAAAGATACTCAAGTAGCAACCCGTTTTCTTGTGAGCAAAATCCACGATATCGCAAATTAAATGCTTAGGTATGCTATCTATAGCCCCTATTGAAAGGTTTAAAGGAGCTTCCTCACTAAAAGATTGCTCTTCTAAGACTTTGACTAACTCTTGTCCAAGATCGTTAATTTTATCTGCATACTCTAAGGCAACATGTCCTGCTTCTGTTAAAACTAGTCTCTTATTCTTTCTATCAAAGAGCTTAATTCCCAAGCGTTCTTCAAAGTTTTTTAACTGAGAACTTAGAGCTGGTTGCCCAACACTTAGCAGTTTAGAAGCTGCTGAAATAGTTCCATTCTTAGCTATAGTCCTAAAGTAAATTAAATGATGATAATTAATCCATTTCATGTCAATCATCATACCTTATACATTGAAGAAATCAATATTCTGGATTGATTTTATACATTTCATCAAATTATGAATTAAGATGATAATGATTAAAATTTAAAAATAAAAAAGTGAATTCATCTCAATAAAAGGAGTATGGTGTGCAACGCTATTTTAAAGAAAGTTTTTTCAATGATTTTTTATCATCCCTCGTCGTATTTTTAGTGGCTTTGCCACTATGTATGGGGATCGCTCTTGCATCTGGTGTAGAGCCAATGGTTGGGCTTTTATCTGGTATTATCGGGGGACTAATTGTAGGAACCTTTGCCGGATCTCCACTTCAAGTAAGTGGTCCTGCTGCGGGATTAGCTGTCATGGTTTTTCAATACGTTGAAAAATATGGAGTAGAGGCTCTTGTCCCTCTGGGATTAATAGCAGGGGCATTTCAAATAATTATGTATCGATTCAAACTGGCTCAATATTTCAGAGCAATTTCTCCTGCCCTGATCAAAGGAATGCTAGCAGGAATAGGCCTATTAATTTTAATTTCTCAGCTTCATATAGCTTTAATCAATAAGCCTGGAGGAAATGGACTTACTAATATATTAAGTTTACCTCAAGTTGCTTTTAATAATCTTTCTACAAATAGCTTGGCAGTAATTTCTTTCTTGCTTGCCATTTCAGTAGTTGTGATGATTCTTGTATGGCAAAAAACCTTACCTAAGTTAAATAAGAAATTTCCAGCTCCCTTGTTCGCAATTATAGCTTCATCATGCATTGCAAACTTCATGGGCCTAGGAATAGATTTTGTAAAAATCCCTAATGATCTAATTTCAGAAATCAATTTTATCAGCATGGAATCTTTTTCGATGTTTAGTTTTGGCCTTGTCTTTTCTGCAATTGCTATTGCATTTGTTGCTAGTGCTGAAAGCTTATTATGTGTAAATGCAGTAGATAAACTCACTAAAGAAAAATCTGATTATAATCAAGAAATTTTTGCTCAAGGCCTTGGAAATATGGTCGCAGGAATGGTTGGGGCTTTACCGTTAACAGGGGTTATTGTTAGATCAAGTGCCAATATAGAGTCTGGCGGAAAAACGAGAGGAGCTGCAGTTATGCACGGAATCTGGTTGTTATGCCTAGTCTTTTTCTTTCCTCAAGTTTTACAATTAATACCTATCTCTGCTCTTGCTGGAATTTTAATTTATACAGGTATTAAACTTTTAGATATCAAATCTATTCCTCAACTATTTAGAGAAGATAAGAAAGAAGGCATGGTTTTCATGCTAACTCTGGGATTAATCACTACTACTGACTTATTAACTGGAGTCATTGTAGGTTTCTTTATTTCTTTGGTTGCTTTAATGAGCGAGATATTGAAATTAGATATAAAAAAGATTGAAAGTGAAGATGAAATCGAGCTTTTAATGAGTGGGAAAGCAACCTTTCTTCACATACCAAAAATTTCAAAAGAACTAGAAGATATTCAACTAGATTCTACTAAAAAAGTAACTCTGGATTTATCCAAAGCTCAATATGTTGATAAGTCTATTAAAAATGAGATAAACGATTGGGTTTCAGAAGTGACTACTCGTCGCAAGAAAGAAGCCTTAGTTTTATTTCCCTAATAAAACAAAAAGCTTCCTGGCAGGAATTATCATGTCAGGAAGCTTTTTTTGACACAGCATTCCTTTAATTCTTTCATAACTGTTTTTACCTCGTTATTCAAAGCAAATGACTCATGCTAAAAGGAACGCATGAAAAAAATTATATTCACCTTTTTTTTAGTAGTGAACTTTGCAATTGGTGCTGACTTAGAGAGTTTAGAAACTTTATTTCACAATAATTTTAACTCCATATACAAACCTAGGTTCTGTGGGCAAAATATTAAAAACTTTGTTAAGCTTGCACTCGATCAAAAAATTAATCTCGAGAACTCATACATTTTAAAAGTTAGTGGGTTAGGATTTTTAGAAACTAGTGGTTTTTATACTAGAAATTCCCCTAATACGAGAAAAAACTTAGGATATTTTCATTTTGTTTTAATTGCTGATAATCATGCTTTTGACTTTGACTTACATGAACCTCTTGTTCTGGACTTTAAAGACTATGTCAATTTACAATTTCTTCCTAAGACAGAAGATCAAAATATTATTTTTGGTATAAATTATATCAAGACTGGGAATCCAAAATCATGGCAAGCATTACTATATAAAATTGAGAGTTTTCTATCTAACAATCCCGAACCTTTTTGGCAGGGAAAACTATCTGAGCTTTATTAAAAATAAGTAAGACAACCACTTTTCACTTCTAATTTAATGGATATAAAGATGAATTTTATATATAATGTAAAAAAATAAAAAAAGGAGCTATGAAATGACAATAGATCAAATTTTAACCAGACTAAAAGAAGGTAATAAGCGTTTTGTAGAAGACAAAACAAATGACTTATTAAGAGACAATTCAAGAAGAGGAGTATTAACTTCAGGCCAAGAACCATTTGCCATAGTATTGAGCTGCGCTGATAGTCGAGTCGTTCCAGAGCTTGCTTTTGATACAGGCTTAGGGGAGCTTTTTACAGTTAGAGTTGCAGGAAATATTGCGAATACAGATTCAATCGCAAGTATCGAATATGCTGTTGCTCATTTAAAAACTAAAGTTATTGTTGTGCTAGGACATGAAAGTTGTGGAGCAGTAGCCGCTACCATTGCTGGTGGAGATAATGGTTATAATTTAAATCATTTAACTTCTCAAATAACTCCTGCCTTATGTTCAGGATCAACTGATGATGTTAATGAAGTAGTAAAGAGAAATGCCACTCATGCTTCACAAGAATTGATTAATCGATCAAGTATTATTTCTGAAGCTGTAAAAAACAATAACTTAAAAGTTCTACCGGCTTACTATAGCTTGAATGATGGATCAGTAAGTTTTTTAGGCTAGGTTGTATTCAGAAAAAAGTTTTTTAAAATATTCTCAAGGTCTATATCGAATTCTTTCCAATAAGAAAGATATTTTCCTTGAGAATCATAATTTCTTATTTGTTTTTTTATATTAAAGTAACGTTTGCCTCGGGGGTCATGCCCTACACCAGCAAGATATTGCCAATTTCCCCAATTAATAAAAACATCATAATCGATTAGATGCATTTCAAAAAATCTTGCTCCTAAGCGCCAATCAATTCTCAAGTCATTAATCCAGAAACTTGCAAAAATCTGCCTTATTCTATTAGAAAGATATCCAGTTAATACCAGCTCTTTAAAAGCTGAGTGTATAATTTTTTGCTCTTTGATTTTACTAATAACAAGATCATTATTAACTGCATCTGTATTAGAGAAGTTGTTTTTCTGATACAATCCATCATTAGAAAAAATCTTTTCATGATAATGAAAACCACTATGATAAAAAAAGTCTCTCCATAAAAGCTCAAATTTAATCCAGTAAGTTGATTTATTAGCTCCTTTTTCAAGTTCATAATTATACACTTTATTGTAAAGTATCCTAACATTTAATCGACCACTAGCAAGATACTTAGAAAACTTTGTTGAAAAAGTATCGCCCACTAACCCATTTCTCGTCTCAAAATAAGTACTTGCCTTAGAGTCTTTAAAATACTCATTTAATTTTTTGAACACTCCTTGATCTTCATATTGAAATTCATTTTCATATCGCTTGGGAAGATTAGGCTCTACTTTTTTACGAAAAGATGAG
Organism: Bacteriovoracaceae bacterium; assembly: GCA_020630335.1. GTDB lineage: Bacteria > Bdellovibrionota > Bacteriovoracia > Bacteriovoracales > Bacteriovoracaceae > JAHDHG01. The sequence goes on along the minus strand of JAHDBN010000018.1, from coordinate 35,529 downwards.
AATGATTCTTTAGATTTAAAGTCATAACTATCGATTAGAGTATTTTGAGGTAGCAAGCTGGCATTATATTTTTTACATAATGCTAACTCATCAAAAGCTTTCCATGCACTTATATAATCAATGTTTTTTTCATCTAGAGATTTTAAGTAAATTGATGTTGGCAAAGCATTTTTTATTTCTTCAAAACACTCTTTGTGATGTTCTTTTTGCAAAGCTGAAAAATCTTTTGGGAAATAAAAGACTTCATCAATCTTGTTCTCAAGAGCAAATTGAACGCCTTGATTGATATTATTGATGATTAATAATTTCATTAATAGGCCTTTCTGACGTCTTCGATTACAACTTCATCTTCTTGTATTTTAAATTTAACTTCAATGGCCCTGCAACATACCTCGCAATCTTCTATATAGTTTTGGCTTCCATGTAGTAATTCGAAAACCATTGAAATACTTTCAAAACAATAAGGGCAGAAAAAGAATACTTCGTTCTCACTAAACATCTATTATATCTAAATACATTCTTAAACAGAACTCAAGCTTGTTTAAAAGAGATTTAACTCAAATCAATCCAATATGGTATTTTAATATACTTGATTATTTTTGCCATGGGTAAGTTCAGAGCTAATAGAAGCTTAATGAGATTCTAAAATACGATCAGCTTCCTGAGGATTATCATAAAGACCAAATCTGTCTACGATAGTTTGAGTTGCTTCATTTAAGCCAATAACTTCAACTTTTTTTCCTTGCCTTCGAAGCTTTATAACGATTTTATCTAATGCTGCCACTGCTGAAATATCCCAAAAATGTGCTTTCTCAAGATTAATAATAACTTTCTTAGACTCATCTTTAAAATCAATCATCCTAATAAATCTATCAGCAGAATTAAAAAAGACTTGCCCATTAACATTATAAACCTTCTCACCAAGATCAGTGTTTTCTTTCTTATCAATATACATAATGTGACTAATCTTATTTGCAAAAAACATAGCTGCCATTAATACACCTACAAACACTCCATAAGCTAAATTATGAGTTCCTACTACTACTCCCACCGTTGTCAGCATAACTAGATTAGTAGAAAGAGGATGCTTTTTGAGATTAGTAATTGATTTCCAACTAAAAGTTCCAATAGAAACCATAATCATAACCGCAACAAGAGCAGCCATTGGAATAATCGAAAGCCAATCACTTAGAAAAACGACCATTGTAATAAGAAATGTTCCTGCTACTAATGCAGACAAGCGCCCCCTACCACCTGATGTAACATTAATAATAGACTGTCCGATCATTGCACAACCCGCCATTCCACCAAAAAAACCTGTCATGATATTTGCAACTCCTTGTCCTTTACAGACTCGGTTCTTATCTGACTCTGTATCTGTATGATCATCTACTATGGTCGCTGTCATTAAAGATTCAAGTAATCCTACTACCGTTAAGCCTGCTGCATATGGAAAAATAATAAATAGTGTCTCTAAGTTGAATGGAATACTAGGAATTAAAAAAACTGGTAGAGAATCTGGAAGATTTCCCATATCTCCAACAGTTCTAATATCTAATCCCATCCCTGAAGATATTGCGGTTAAAGTTAGAATACAAACAAGAGGAGATGGAATAATTTTACCAATTTTAGGTACATAAGGAAAAAGATAAATAATTCCCAAACCTAATCCAGTCATAGCATATACATACCAAGTCACATTCGTTAACTCTGGCAGTTGAGCCATGAAAATAAGTATAGCAAGAGCATTTACGAAGCCAGTAATTACAGACTGTGAAACAAAACTCATTAAAGATCCAAGCTTCAAGTATCCTGCAAGGATTTGCAGGACACCTGTCAGGATAGTTGTAGCAAAGAGATATTCTAATCCATAGTCTTTCACTAGAGTGACCATTAGTAAGGCCATTGCACCTGTAGCTGCGGAAATCATACCAGGCCTTCCACCTACAAATGCAATAGTTACAGCAATAGTAAAAGAAGCATATAACCCAACCTTGGGATCAACTCCTGCTATAATAGAGAATGCGATTGCTTCTGGGACTAGTGCCAAGGCGACAACAATACCAGCAAGTAAATCTCCTCTTATATTTCCCAGCCAATCAGATTTTTTTGATAAAAACAACATACAATTCCCTATATTTAGAAGTGGAAAAAAATCTTCAAAAACAAGGACTTAAGAATGCTTTTTATACACTTATGAGTTAAGTATCCAAATTAGCAAAAAAAATATCGTTTCAGAAGAGAAATATTTAGAATCTATTTAATAAGAAAAAAATACATACACACGCTCATCATATTTCTTAAGCCTACAAAAAGACCTTGATCTCGAGTAAAGTCTACACTGTGAAAAAAATGAAAAATATAACAATAATCGGAGCAGGCCCTTCAGGGCTTTTCTGTGCTTATGAGTTATTGAAAGCTGGTTATAAAGTCGACCTCTATGATAAAAATCCAGCAGCTGGCAGGAAGTTTTTAATCGCTGGTAAAGGTGGTTTAAATATCACTCACTCCGAAAACTTAGAAGAATTGGCTCAAAAATACGGAGAGCATGAAGAGACTTTCCAATCACTTTTAAAGGACTTCTCGAACACTGATTTGCAAAATTGGTGCGGTGAACTGGGAGTAAAAACATTTATAGGAAGTACTGGCAGAATTTTTCCAACAAAATTTAATGCTGCCGAATTTCTCATAGAATGGTTAAAAAAACTAAAAAGCTTTAATAATTTTAGCTTTTATCCAAACCATGAATTAGTAAATCTCTCACCAGATCAAGAGGTTCAATTTTTAATAGATAATAATCAAGAAATAGCTATCAATCCTGAAATACTCATTCTCTGCTTAGGTGGAGCAAGCTGGCAAAAAACAGGTTCAAATGGAAAGTGGAAAGATATACTCTCTTCTCTAAAAATTGAAATCAAAGAGTTTACCCCCATGAATTGTGGTTTCAAATGTAAATGGTCTGAACATTTTTTAAAAAAAGAATTACGTCTCCCTATTAAGAATATCTCTTTAAGTTTTAAGGATATGACAGTCAAAGGTGAGCTAATGACGACCTCGGAAGGCATTGAAGGAGGTGCTATTTATGCAATATCAAACTATCTACGAAATGAAATAAATAAGAATTCAATTGCTCTTGTTTCCATTGACTTAAAGCCTGATCTAACCAAAGAAGATATCATTAAAAAAATTCATCTTAAAAACAATAAAGAAACATTTAAAAATTTCTTAAGAAAAAAAATCAAACTTGATGAAGCAAGTTATCAATTACTTTTAGAATTAAGCGATTCTACTCAATACACTGAGCCTCTTTATTTAGCTCAGAATATAAAGGGGTTAAAAGTCAGATTCTTCTCTCCTTGTGATATAAATAAAGCGATATCGACAGGAGGTGGTGTAGATTTTAAAAGCTTAAATAAAAAACTTGAATCTCTTGAGTATAAAGATTTATATTTTTGTGGCGAGATGTTAGATTTTGAAGCGAGGACTGGTGGTTACTTACTACAAGGCTGTTTTTCTACAGCTGCGAGAGTTGTCAAAAGTATTTTAAACAAATCTTAATTTTTATAATTACCAATAACTTTTAAGAAGTCATTCCCGTATTTTTCGTTCTTACTCTGCCCTACTCCGTGGACCATTAAAAATTCTGATTTATTTCTTGGTAAAATTAAACACATATCATGTAAGCTTTTGTCCGAGAAGATCATATAAGGCGGAAGTGAACTTTCACTTGCAATTTCTCTTCTAAGGCTTCTTAGTGATTCAAACAAGTCATCTCTTTCATGATTAATATTAACTGATTTTTTCGATGATTTTTTTCTTTCTGATTTTAGCTGAATCTTTCTTAGATTATAAGTAATCTCTTTTGATAAAATCTCAGAACTTTTCTTCTCAATCTTCAAATTTCTATACTGCCAGTCTCTTATTGATATGTAATTAGAAGTTAAAAGCTGTCTGATGATAAAACTCCAATACTCCTTGGGCTTATCTTTCCCAATAGAATACACAGACAAACGATCATGTCCTCGTTCAAGAACTTTGTTATTTTTACTACCACGCAAAACATCAATAATATAACCAGCTCCAAAAATTTGTCCTGTTCGATAAATTGTAGAAAGAACTTTTTGAGCATCAATAGTAGCATCAAAAGTTTCAATGTCTTCTTCACAAGTATCACAAAAATCACACTTCTCTTTACTTTCTCCAAAGTAATTTAAGATTTCAGTTCTTCTGCAATTACTCGTCTCACAAATCCCTAGCATTGAATTAAGCTTTGCTTTGGCTTGCTGCTTATACTGATCACTAGCATCACTTGTTTCAATCATCTGTGATAATTTAATAATATCTTGAAGCCCATAAATCATCCAAGCACTAGCTTTTTCCCCATCTCTACCAGCTCGCCCCGTTTCTTGGTAATAATTCTCAACACTTTTGGGCAGATCAAGATGAGCAACAAATCTGACATCTGGTCTATCAATCCCCATCCCAAAAGCAATAGTCGCTACAATGATTACATCTTCTTGTTTGTTAAAGGCATCTTGAGCTTTTTGTTTCTGAAGCTTTGTTCTACCAGCGTGATACATATAAGCATTAAACCCGAGTTTTTGTAATTCAAGAGCTACTCGTTCTACTTTTTTCCGAGACAAGCAATAAACTATTCCTGTCTCACCTTCATGATTTTCTTTGATGAAATCATTTAGTTGTCTTATCTCACTTACTCGTTCAGTTATTTGATAGTGAATATTAGGTCTATCAAAAGATGAAAGATAAACATCGTGATCTTTGAAATTTAATTGTTTAATAATATCAGCTCTCGTTCTTGAATCAGCTGTTGCAGTTAAGGCCAAAAAAACAACTCCTGGAAACTCTCTTCTTAACTCTCCCAAACGCATATAATCTTTTCTAAATTCGTGTCCCCATTGAGAAACACAATGTGCTTCATCTATTGCGATTAAAGAAACATCGAGCTCTCCAAAAAACTCAAGCATTCTATGAGTTAAAAGTCCTTCAGGAGAAACATAAACGATCTTGATCTCTCCTGATCTAATCAAGTTTTCTCTTTCAAGGCGCTGCTCAAAGCTAAGCTCTGAGTTAAGAAAAGTAGCTTTCACTCCATATTCCAAGAGTCCTGTTACTTGATCATTCATCAAGGAAATTAGCGGAGAAATGACAATCGCTATTCCATCTAAATATAAAGCTGGAATTTGATAGCAAATAGACTTTCCTGCTCCTGTTGGCATAACGGCTAAAACATCATTTCCATTCACTACAGAACTTATGATATTTTCTTGCTCGAAGCGAAACTCTTCATAGCCAAAAGTTTCTTTTAATATCTGTTTAATCTCAAGATTCACTCATCTAGCCTAACAGGTCGATACTAAACTTTATAGATATAAAAAAACTTGTTTTAATATTGAGAAATATTCTTTATTTAAACTTAAGAGTTATTTTCAATATATTTATCAAGAAGAGGCTTATGAGAGAAATATTTCAAGATCTTGGGAAAAAAATAGAACAGAGATTAGACAAAGAGAATCTAGATCTAGCACAAATATCTTTCGAAGAATTAGAGGTTTTTACTTTAAAAGTAAACTTATCTGAATTTGAAACAGAACTCTCCTCATTATTAATTAATCAAGACTTAGAAAAACAAGTAAATCTCTACAATAATTTCGGCCAACCTCCCATAACTCTTTTTAATAATAACCATTTCGTCATAGATATTTATTTCTGGCTTCACCATGATACATCTATTCATGATCACTCCTTTGAAGGATCTTTCAAGGTTTTATTTGGAAGTTCTCTACATGAAACATTTAATATTTCTTTTGAGAAAAATTATGAAAAAGACATTGCAAAAACAAAAATTTCTAAAAAATCTTCAGAATATCTTTATCAAGGTCACATCAAAAAAATTACAAGAGGCCAGTCATTTACTCACAGACTTATTCATTTAGAAGCTCCAACCATTACTCTTTGTATTAGAAGTATTAACGATATTAAACATAAACAGTGGCATCATTTTTCAAATGGTCTAAGCATAGAGAAAAAAGAAATCAACGAAAGTACATTAAAGAAATTTTATTATTCTGAATACTTATTCTTAAGAAATCATGAAAATGCTCAAGTTTTTCTTAATCAACTCATCCAAGAGAATAGCTCTTCAGAAAATATGAATTTTTACGAACAACTTATGACTCAAGCTCTTCCTTTTAGTGAAGTCTTCATTGAAGTCTTTCACCAAACACTTCTTCATACTTATCAAAAAAGAGATTGGTTTGAAGACTATCAAAGTTTTTATAAAAACTTAGAGGAGAGACATCTTAACTTGGAATCTGATTCTCCTATTCTTAGACTAATTGAGCATGGATATAATACCAATTTATCCAAAGAAGAGATAAGAGCGTTATTGAGTTCTTATAAAAGCTACAAACCTACATTGGATGATTTAGAGCTTATAGAAAGTTTTTCTTAAAGGATTAACAATTAAGTCGAATTGTAGTATTTAAATCTAATGAAAGGAACTTTTTTAAATCAACAAATTGAATATCAACTAAGCATAGCAGGTGAAAGCTGGGCCCAAGGTGAGTCTCTAAATGGTTCATTGAAAATCATAAATCATTCTAGCTCTGCATTTCCCTTGGAAAATATCGGTTTTTTTCTATTTCTGGGTGTCGTGAAGAAAATAAAAGCACAAGATGACTCTGGAATTGAAATTATTTACCAAGAAAATTTCAAAGAAAAAAAACTCGAATCAAAAAAAGATCTTACTCTACCAATAAAGTATTCTTTAACTCATGACGCTCATTTATCCGAAACAACTAAAAGTATATACGTATCTTGTGGCCACAAGGATAATTTCTTAAACATTGGTTATCTCCCACTTAAAATCACTCCTCTTAAAACAATTCATACTTTCTTGGAAATCTTTTCAACCTTTCATAAGTTCAAAGTAAAATCACTAAAAACAAAAAAAAACTTCGTAGAAGCAGTCATGGTTATCCCAAGCTCTAAAGATTACACTAATGTTCAAAAGTTTAAAATGTTATTGAGGGTTCAAGAAGAAAACCTTGAAGTGAATTACCTATTCAATCTAAAGAAGATTGACTTCACCGAAAGTACAAATTCTTTAAAATCTGAGAAGAAAGAATTCTCTACTACTCTCACTCCAAAAGAGTATAAATTTCATGGTGATTCTTTGAATCAAGATTTTATCTTAAAATCAACAAAAGAGATTCTAGACCAGGTTAAGTTTAAATCTTTTTTCTAAAGTAATTCTTCTAGATTGTGTCTATATTCTTCTTCGATTAATGCTATTTTTTCTTCTAACTCTACTAACTCTTCAAAGTCATTTTCTATTTTGTCTTCCAGTGCTTTTATTAGAATGGAACAATCTTGAATTTCCTTAGACTTACCCTCATTAACGAATGAAACAATGTCCTCTTGTGATTTTTTTAATTTTTTCTCATTAGCATCAATTTCTTTTTCTAATATTTCTTTTCTAGATTTTAATGGCCTTAAATCATGAGATTTCTTCGTTATCAGTTCAGCTTTTAATCTTTTTATTTCTCTATGACTTAATTTAACTTTTTCCTCTTTTTTTTCTTTAAGAGTTTCGTCTCCCCAACCTATTTTTTCTAAAAACTCATCATAGGTTCCATGAAAGACTTCAGCATTATCTTCATGAAAAACAACCAGCTTTGTAGCAAGCTGCTTTAATAGCCATTCACTGTGAGTAACAAAGACGAGCCCTCCCTCAAACTTTAACAACTGCTCACTCATGGCCTCTACCGACTCTTGATCTAAGTGATTTGTAGGTTCATCTAAAAGTAACAAATTACAAGGCTTAGTGAGTATCTTTCCCAGTAACACTCTACTTTTCTCTCCACCCGATAATACTTTTATTTTCTTCGCAGCATCATCTCCAGTGAACATCATAGTCGCACAAATATTTCTAATTTGAGTCGTCGTCAAGCTTGTATCCATACTTGCTATCTCTTCGGCTATTGTATTCTCATTATTCAACCTTGAGATATTCGTCTGTCCAAAAAAACCTGTTTCTACAGCATCATGAAAATTAAGTTCTCCGCTGACTGGAATTAAATCTTTTGATAAAAGGTTTAGCAGTGTAGATTTCCCTTTACCATTTTTACCTATTATTCCAACTCGCTCACCTTTTAGTAGTTCAAAGTTAAGCTTTTTAAATAAAATTTTATTTTCTTCATACCCAAAGCTTAAATCCTCAACTTTAAAAAATCTCTTCGTATTAAAAGGTTTCAAGTTAAACTTAAAATTCATATTAGAAATATTTTCTAACTCATCATACTCCTGCATCCGCTCTAACATTTTTACTCGAGAACTCACGAGAGTTGCTTTACTAGCTTTTGCCCTAAACCGAGTGATAAAAGCTTCTATCTCTTTTTTCTTTTTTTCTTGATTAAGCCTTGAATTCTCATGAACTAATTCTTCTTCTGCTATTTTCTCTTTATATGTATAAGTTGATCCTTTTATTTTTTTTAATTTTTTCCTATGAATCCCTACTGTATGAGTACAAACATCATTCATAAATTCTCTATCATGTGTAATGAGTATTAATTGAGCTGGATAAGATATTAAAAAGCTTTTAAGCCATCTCATTGAAACTATATCTAAATAGTTCGTTGGCTCATCTAGTAACAAAAGATCAGGTTTTTTTAACAAACATTTCACTAAATTTATTCTTATTTGAAATCCTCCTGAAAAGCTTTGAGGATCTTTTTTCATATCCTCATCAGAAAATCCGAGGCCACTTAGAATTTTTTCAGCTTTATAGTCATCAAATTTTTCCTCATCAGATAAAGCAAGGCAACACTCTTTTAAAACACTTTTTTCTGAAAATTTGATGTATTGATCTAACATAGCAACTCTAAAATGATTAGGTACCTGGATCTCTCCAGAATCAACTTCTAGTTCACCTGTAATCAATTTAAAAAGAGTGGATTTACCTGAACCGTTTCTTCCTATCAGGCCGACTCGTTCTCCTGGGTTGACCGCAAAATCTACTTCATCAAAAAGAATTCTTCCGCCAAATTCTTTTGAAACATCATTAAACTTTATCACCTTAGAAGGATAAATGTTTTAGAACTACTTATCTATAAAAATATTCGTATTAAGATTTTCCTGATCTACGCGAGGGTCTCTTTGCTGGTCTGCGAGTAGATTTATTTCCAGCTCTATTCTCATTTCGCCTTCTACTTGTTGCTCTTTTATGATTTTGACTTGGTCTTTTCTTTTTCTTGATAGCTGCTGGTAGTTTGTTCAAATCAATATGATATGGTTGTCCAGTATCTACAGGTATAGGAAGTTTTATATATCTTTCAACGGCTTTTAATAACTTGACCTCTGTTTCATCACAAAAAGAAATCGCTACACCTTCTCTTCCTGCCCTCGCCGTTCTTCCAATTCGATGAACATAAGCCTCTGGCTCCATCGGTTGATCGTAATTTATAACATGGCTGACATGATCAACGTCAATTCCTCTAGAAGCTATATCGGTGGCTACTAACACTTTCATCTTTCCACTTCTAAAACTATTCAAGGCCCTTTCTCTTGCATTCTGAGACTTATTTCCATGAATGGCTGCAGAATGAATTTTATTTTTCTCTAAGAACTCTACAACCTTGTTCGCTCCTCTTTTTGTTTTTGTAAAAACTAATACACTTCTAATTTTTCTTTTCATTAGAATATGTTTCAAAAGGTTTGGCTTATTTTTTCTAGCAACAATATTTAATTGTTGATTAATTTTTTCAACCGTTAAATTTTCTGGAGTTACTTCTACTTTTACTGGATCTTGCAATAAAGAATTCGCAAGGCCTAAAATACTTTTAGGAATAGTAGCTGAAAACAACAAGGTTTGTTTTTTGGGAGGTAGGTTCTTTATAATCTTTTTTACATCATTAATAAAACCCATATCTAACATTCGATCAGCTTCATCTAGAACAAAAACTTCTAGTTGATCATATTTAATATATCCATTAGACATCAAATCTAGCAGTCTTCCAGGTGTAGCAATAAGTATATCAATTCCTTTAGAGAGAGCTTTTCTTTGAGCACTATGCCCGACTCCTCCAAAAATTACAGCTGATGATAAACTTAGACCTTTTGAATATGTTTTAATATTTAATTCAATCTGAGATGCTAATTCTCTAGTGGGAGTGAGAATTAAAGAACGAACTTGATTAGACTTCACTTTAACTTTATTCATTCCAAGTCTATTTATTAATGGTAAAGAGAATGCAGCTGTTTTCCCTGTTCCCGTTTGAGCAATACCAAGTAAATCCTTTCCTTGTAAAACGTGAGGTATTGCTTGAGCTTGAATAGCAGTTGGATTTTTATATCCTTTATCAGCAATTGCTTGCTGAATTGATGGCAATAAAGCAAGTGAATTAAATTCAAGCATCTCTATGTTCCTCTTTTAGATTTTTTAACTAAAAATCTTCTAGAACTTTATGAGCTCTTTAGCAATGATTGATTTAATTTAAAGTGAGATTATAGCGAGAAAGAAGACAATCCTTCTCACTATAATCAAAATTGGAGAACTAATGTATTGGAGCACTTCCTGAATCATCTATAATGCAATCTTCAGGATCTTGGCTACACTCTCTTCCTGCTAAATAATCTGCCATCGATCTTACCTGTGGCTTTAGCTCTGGATATAAAAACATAAACTTTCCATGTTTCTTCATTAGTATAAGTGCGTCTTCTGTCGTTACATTTTGAAATTTTATTTGATAATAAGCTGCAAGTCTTCCTGTTCTGTGACATCCACATTCACATCTAAAAGCTATCTTTTTTCCAGTTCTTCTTGCATCTTCAACCCAAGAATCAAAGAAATCAAGAAAAGAAACTTTAACAGGAACTCTGGCACTCATCTTCTCGTTAAAAACAACTCTTAATCCTGGACAAGAATCCTGATATTTATATTCATGCTCATCTGCAGTTCCACTCAACACTACCATTTCTTCAATACCTAATTTACAAAACTCTTTCATGTCATCAGCATCTGGTTTACCAGTTCTATATATAGCAAATCCATTTTCTTTTGATTCAATCAAATGCAAGTTGTTACCTGCCCAAAGGTTAGAAACTAAAATTGTTAATAAAAATAAGTATTTCATCATTACTCCCTCCATGAGTTACAAATATTATTCATGATCAGTACTAAAGATGCACGAACTTCAAGCTTGAGTGAAAGACTCAGAAAGGCTTCTATTTCTTTCTATTTTGTCCCTATTAACTAGTAAGTATTAGTGAGTCTTTTTTATCCAAAAACTGCTCTAAGTACGTATAAAAGGCCCAAAATCACAGAAATATAGTGTTTTTCCTATAATTTTTATTAGATTCAACTAGAAAGCTTTACTTAAGAGTAAATTCACCGTAAAAATGATTCTAGAAGCATGCAATAGGTCGCATGTATAATTTAAGAAAAGAGAGAAAAAATGGGTACAGGTACAGTAAAATTTTTTAATGATGCGAAAGGTTTTGGATTTATTAAGCCAGACGATGGTGGAAAAGATCTATTCGTTCACACTTCAGCAGTTGAAGGTGGAACACTTAATGAAGACGATAAAGTTGAATTTGAGTTAGGCGATAGTCCTAAAGGGCCTTGCGCTGTATCAGTAAAAAGAGTCTAACTTAGAAATAAATAAGTAGATAAGTTTTAAAGGGAGTCGAATGACTCCCTTTTTTGTTTCTTGTTTCCAAACATCTAAATTAAAATATTGTTTTCCAAAGATTATAAATATTCATGAAGAAAGGGTTGTAATTATTTCCTGCAACCATTTCTTCTTCTCTATGCCAAAAATGCAAATTATAAGCAGGCCAAGCATATCCCCAACTGTAAGATGTTGGGTTTTTATGTCTTTCATAAATCATAGCTTCAGGGTATCTTTCTAAGCCTCGTACTTCCTTCATAAGATAACTTGCTCTGGATCTTACATGAGATGCAGATTGAACTAGCTTTAATGAAACGGCCTGATCTTTTCTATGAAAAATAGCCAATCGAACTCTGAGAGCATGTTTAATTCTAAGCAAGGTAATTTCCATTAAAGAACGTAATTCCTTATTTTTAATAAACTTGTACTCTGGCAAATTATTATTCATCTCTCTTAAAAGACTTAATTCTTTTAAAAGTTTTTCTTTATCTTTTACTAACTCAATTAAAGTGTTTCTTTCCAAGATACGATGCTTCTTGGATAGTTCATCTGGGATTGTAGAACCTGTAAGAATAGAAATCCCTTGTAACTTTTTAAAATATTTATTTTGAAATTCTAAGATTTTTTTCCACTTCTGAGTATTTTCACCTAAAAGTTTTAAAGAAATTAAAGGATCAAAGTTATAATCACCATTTGCATGTAATGCTACTGACCAATCAAATAGCCAATAACCAACCTCATGTCCTGTTGTGAAGTTGACGTGTCCTTCGACTCTTTCTTCTCTAGAAAGTCTACGCATATCCTCAGCTCTTGTTGTAAGATAATCTGTTAAGAGCAAAGGAACATCTACATCAAGAGCAATAAAGTAACTTGTTTCTGGGTAATACCATGCCGGCCTATGCTTTTTTTGCTCAACTAAAAAATCTTTAATATGAGAGAAGTTTTTATTTCCATACATTGGAGCTTCTTTATCATATAGGCCATAAAACATTACAGTATGCGCCCAAACTCCTACATTCTCATTAGCAAACTGAGGTAAGAAATTAAAATTTCCATACTCTTCATCTATTTGATTACTTGAAACATGTACGTTCATAAACATTTGCACATTGTTTTTTTCACAAATCTCAGAAGAGAAATTCATCCACTTAATACTTCGTTTATAATTTGTTTTAGTAAACTCACTTGTACCTGCATTAAAAGTAATAAAACTCACATCAACTCTATCTATTAGCTTTTGTAATTCTTTTTTTATTTTTCTTTCTGATTTAAAACCAAGTAGAAGTCTTAGTGGAGAAATCAGTCTAAATGCTCTTTGCTGTTGTAAGGCAAAACTAATATTCACTCCAGCATGAATACCAAATCGTTTTGCAAGAGCAAAAGGTTCTTTTAAATTTCTATAAACTTTTTTTCTTTTTACTGATCTTAAAAGACTAACATCAAAAACATTTTGCATATTTCTAGCAAGCCACTTCACAGAATCGTTAGCCAAAGGTGTTTTTCCTAACAAAAATCCATGAACCCATTCATTAGGATGCATTGTATGGAAGTGAAAACCTCTATATTGATATGTTGGTCTCCATTGATATGCCTTACCACAAAACTTTTTTATATCTTTTAGTTTTGGTGAAATCTGGATACGAGGATGAGGAAATAAGAAGCCTAGTTTTTGAAGTCCATAATACATTGTACTTGTTTTTTCTTTAATATCAGAATAAACAGTAAGCCTCATTTCTTTTTCAGAACATGAAAATTTTGCTATATCAGTATGACTTTTTTTAAAGTTTACAGAAATATTAAAATTCTTAAGATCGGCTTTTAAGAGTATTTCTTTCAAGTCAGCTTTTAAAAGATTCTCATCCGCTTCAAGTACCCTAATTTTAGAGAATGAAGTATATCCATTAAAAGAAAAAAGGATAAAACATAAATAAAGAAAACTAGTTTTCATCATTAAATCATCTCAAATATAAATCCAACGTCAAGCAAACGATATTTGCCTATGATATTTTGCCTCCCTTTTAAATAGGGCTTTAAAGGCTATCTAGTGAATAAAAATTTAACTTTTAAGGTTTAGCCAATAATTATATGTGATGAATTATTTTTTGGGGGGAAGAAAAATAAAAGATTTAAAAGAAATTAAAAATCTCTCAGATAAATTTCATACCTTGAACCTTTCAACTCATCTTTAGGGATAAACCTTAAAGATGCTGAATTAATACAATATCTTAAACCTGTAGGTTTCGGGCCATCTGTAAAAACATGACCGAGATGAGAGTCTGAGTACCTAGATCTAACCTCTACTCTCTTCATAAATAAAGAAGAGTCATCTTTTTCTACAATATGATCTTTATCAATAGGCTTAGTAAATGAAGGCCACCCTGTGCCTGATTTAAATTTGTCTTTAGAACTAAAAAGTGCTTCTCCCGAAACTATATCTACGTAAATACCTTCTCTTGTATTCTTATAATATTTATTTTTAAAAGGAGGCTCTGTTCCATTTTCTTGAGTCACGTAAAACTGCATTCTTGTTAGTTTATTTTTCAACTCTTTTTTGCTTAGTTTGATACCATGACTTCCTAACAAGTTTGCTTTATGTTTTTTCCAATACTTTTTAATAAATTCATCTCTTCCAGAATGTTTTCTATAAGCTTTATATCGCTTAATAGACTTCTTGTTTTTTTTATAAAAATCTTGGTGATATGTTTCTGCTCTATAAAAATTTTTATATTTAATAATTGGAGTAATTATTGTTTTCTTGAAGATCTTTTTTGATTCAATTAGTTTTTTAACATCTCCTGCTGTTTTTTTTTGATTCGCATTATGAAAAAAAATAGCAGTACTATAATGAACTCCCCTATCAACAAACTGTCCACTTGAGTCAGTAGGATCGATAATACTAAAAAACTCAATCAATAAGTCCCTAAAACTAATAACACCACTATCAAATCGAACTTGAACTGCTTCTAGATGTTCAGTCTTCCCAGATGATACTTCTTGATATGAGGGGCTAATCTTCTTCCCTCCTGAATATCCAGAAATAACTTCTCTTACTCCAGGTATTTTCTCTAAATCAGCTTCAACACACCAAAAACAGCCTCCAGCAAAGGTTGCTATTTCCAAGCTCAATGCATTAAAGCTCAAAAGAAAAATGTAGAGTAAATATTTCATAAATCCCTTCTTATAGTATATTCGAGAAAAAATACATTTTTGTTACTTAATTGGTAAGATCTAAGTTAAATCTATAATATTAATAATATTCATGAAAAAACTACTCTTCTTTATAACATGTTTATGTATCTTTTTTTTGTCATTAGAGTTAGTTGTGTTATTTAACTTTAAAGCGTTTAACTCACTAAGTGATAAGCTACTACTCCGTCTAGCTATGCTAGAATATCGAAATAAAGATCAAGTAGTATTCATTGGGAGTTCGAGATCATTAGATGCTGTAGATGCGCCTCTTTTATCACGAGAACTGGGAGTGCCTACCTACAACATATCTAGTACAGGACAAAACAAGAAAAGATTTTTTTACACATTAAGAAAAGTCTTGGAACAAAAGCAAGTCAAAACCTTAATAATAGAATTTTCTCATGTGAACTTTATCAAAGGAGAGCTTGGATTCTTGACATTTAATAAGAAAAATGAACAAGAAGCTAATAACTTTGAAGAAAAAATTCGTAACTTTGTATATAAAAAATCTTCAATGGTTAAGGTAAGAAAAGTCTTTAAACCCAAAACCTTCTTGAGACTTTTAATGTTAATGACAAGTCGTGTTTTCAATCATGACATTTGGTTTAGATCAAACACGCTAGCTCAACTATTTATTTCAACGAAGAATCATTTAGATTATGACTTTGATCCACAAATTTTAAAAAATCCTAACCCACAAAGAGCAGAAAATCTCTCTGTCCAAGAATTACTGAAGATACTTGAGAAAACAAATAAGAAGATTTTCTTTCTTACTCCACCAGTCCAGGCTTCAGTTGTACATAAAAACTGTAATACTCAAACTCAAAAAAATAATCAATCACTTCCTTACGTTCTTTTAAATTACTCTTGCACAGGTTTCCCTAAGGACTTAATGAGAGATAAAACACATCTATCTCCAAGCGGAAGACTCGTCTTTTCAAAATCTTTAGCTGAAGCATTGAAAAGTTTAGGTGCTCATGCTTTTTAACTCTCTGACTTTTATTGTTTTCAACTTTATTTTACTTCTTTTTTTTTGGAGTAGTAAAAACCTCAGAGTGAGACAACTAGTCTTACTTATTGGATCTTTGTTTTTTTATGGATGGTATTTTTGGCAAGCATTATTCATTTTACTTTTCTCTATACTTTTTAATTATTTCATTGCAATACAAATTGAAAAACATCAATCAAAAAAAATTCTCATTTTTGGGGTTGCCTTAAATCTATTAAGTCTTTCCTGGTTTAAGTACTCTAGTTTTATTTTTGAAAATATTAATTCTATCTTTTCTTATTTTGGATTTAATCTATTCATTCCTGAGCTAAACTATTGGCTCCCTCTTGGAATTTCATTTTATACCTTCCAGGTAATCGGTTATCTAGTAGATGTCTACAGAAAAGATGTAAAAGCAGAGAAATCTTTTTTATGCTTTGGAGTCTTTAAATGCTTCTTTGCTCAACTTATTGCTGGCCCTATAGTTAGGGCCAAGGATTTTTTACCTCAATTAAAAAGAGTGGCTAACTTTAAGCCTGAAGATTTTCATCTTGGCTGCTATTATGTAATAGCAGGCCTTAGCATTAAAATTGTTATCGCTGATACGATTTCTCAGTTTGTCGATTTTGGATTTTTAACTCCTGAGAAATTAAATTTTTTAAATTCTTGGGTAACTCTTTATGGTTTTGCTTTTCAAATTCTAGCTGACTTTTGGGGATACTCAACGATTGCAATTGGAGTTGGATATATGTATGGCATTCAACTTCCTCTAAATTTTAATAATCCTTATAGCTCAAAATCTCTAAGAGAGTTTTGGAGAAAATGGCATATCACTCTATCATTCTGGTTAAGAGACTATTTATACATCTCTCTTGGAGGAAATAAGTCTAAGCACTTAAGAAACTTACTGCTAACTATGATTCTAGGTGGTCTATGGCATGGTTCAAGCTGGAACTTTATTTTCTGGGGACTTGGCCATGGAACTTGGTTAGTTTTAGAAAGATTTATATCGTATAAACTACCCAAGAATCTTTTCACAAATATTTTAAATCAAATAATTGTATTTCATGGAGTATGCTTATTATGGGTATTTTTCAGAGCGCAAAGTTTCCAAAGTGCTTCCAATTACTTTAAATCCTTAATTGGATCTTTCTCATCTAGCATAAAAGTCTCTGATACTTTACTTTTCCAAATAAGTCTTTTCATCGTTTTCATTCTTACATTAGGAAAATCTCTAACAGATAAAAGATTTCTTTCTTGGAGTCTTAAGAAGCAACTAGGCATTTGTATAACTTTGATATTATTTATACTTTCTTATGCAAATGCTAAGTTAGATTTCATTTATTTTGTATTTTAATCTTTTATTCCCTCTTAGATAGAGATAATAATAATAAATACTTAAAGCACTTAAAAAATGCCACAAGGAATGTAATTGAAAAATATGATCATGAGGATCGCAAAAAACTCTTCCCACATCCATCGCACTTGCAAGGCCACCGAGGGCCATATAGAGAATGCTCCAATAAAGATTTTTCAACTTCAAATTATGCTTTCGAATAATTGGAATTTCAAAATACGCAGCTAATAGAAAGGGAGGTAGTAAAGACAGCTGAATGGGAAATCCTGATAACTTAATACAAAAGAAAATTATATTTAATCCTATGAAAAAACCTAATGTTTTCCTCTTACCAGATTTTGGATATATTTTTTTTATAGTCATCAAGAAAATAAATGAACACAATAAAAATATTCCAATAAAGTCTAAATACTGACCAAATGCATTTTCAATAGAATGATAAATAAAGGAACAACCGGCGATTAATAGCACAGTAATTCCCATCGTTTTACCTAAAGCTCCTCTTGAATTTTTGAAAATTAAAATAGCGACAATAAGATATGAAATATTAGAAAGGGCCAGAGATGGATTAACAAGAGGTGAACAGGTCGCTGCCTCACACCAATCAACTGTTGGAGCTCCCCAATATATAAACTGATCATACCAAGGGCAATTTTCAATAACACCTTTCATTTCCAAAACATTGTAAGCTAAAAGGAAATTGAATGCTATTTTTTCAAACAAAAAGGCGTAAGTTTCTTATACTGACGATATATATTAGAAAGGAAGTCCATCTCTGCTCTTTGTGACTTTTTATATTTTAAATATAATCTCTTTTCAAGAGCGCAAGTCAACTCAGGCTTTAACAAATTTACTGCCATATCATTTTCTTTATAGTGTAAATTAAGTAAGCGTCCTCGATAAACTCCCCATAATATTTTTTGGTGATAACCTTGTTTATTAAAATACACTCCTGCTCCTGAATCTCCTTCAAGAAGGTGCTGTTCCTCTCCTGAATCATTAATGCCACTGGTAAAAATTATCATATTGGGATAGCCAGACATACGACATTTTTTTCCAGACTTATCTCTTTGATAATAAGGATCGATCTCTAGATTTATATAATATGGATTTTCAAGACAAGACTTTTGAACTAAAAAATTATCAATCACTGTTTTCTTTGCGTTCTCACATTCAATCCCTCTACAATTATTCTTTTTTCTTCCAAAACCAGCCACAGAAAATGAATTTTCATTCAATGGAAGTATTTTTTCTTTTTCATTTATAAATGAAATTTTATAATTTTTCTGAAGAGGTTTTTCTAATAAAAGCAATACCACATCATTATTTCTAACAGAGACGAGATCAATCACTTTCATGTATTTATGCTTACGATTTCTCCTTGATAACTCTCTCCCACTTTTTCCTTCTAGATTTGCAGTATCTCCTTGAAAAACATAAATTTTTTCTTTGTTTTTCTTCCTTGCACAATGTTTAGCGCTAATAACTATATTTTCACTTAGTAAAGTTCCTGTACAAAATATCTTGTTTTTTCTAACTAAGGCAACAGTATCTAAATATTCACTAGAATTAGCTAATCTACCATTTTTAATAAGTGTTCCAGGAAAAACAATAGATAAATAAAAGAGTGAAAACATCAAAGTTACTTTCATTCTTGTATTTAACACATTTAAGTACAATATTATCAAAAAATGTAAGAAATACAGATCAATTCTATCGGTTATGCTGTTTTTTATCCCTAAAAAAATAAAAAATGAATAAAAAGATACAATAGTTCTTATGAAAGCACTTCTTTTAATTGTTTTTGTCTTAGTTAATTTTCCTTTTATAAGTATCGCAAATTCATCCAAGGGGCATCTTGATTTTTGTGATAAATACTTAGAAAGCTTTTTGGATACTGCATATAATAAATCGTGGGATGAGTTCTCAGATTATTTAAATGACTTTAATGAAGACGATAAGATAAAGCTTCTAAGTAATATTGAAGCGTTCAGCTTCATTAACTATCCACATCAAGTCAATGAACTTAACTCATTATTTTTTGAAGAAAAAACACTTCACGACCTTAATATTTCAGAAAAATATAATGTTAAAGCTTACAGTAGCATCATCGATGACATTAGAAGGATTTTTGGTAAAAAGAAAAGTAAGAAATGGCAACAAGATGCTTTCTCAAATTTTAAAGATGCTAGAAAGTATCTATTAACAAACAGGCCTGAAATAACGCTCAAAACCCTAAAGACCATTCATCGACTTATGATGAAAAACGGTATCGAAGGAATACAAGAAAATCAATTAGGAAGATTTAGAGATACTCCAGTATGGGGAAGAGTTCCGGCTTCCTCTCCAATCACAAGGCAACAATTAAAAATAATTAAAGAAAATCCCTACTTAGATTTTAAAATCACATCTGTCACAAACGATAACATGCTTACTGGAAATATTTTATATCCAAGTGTTTCAAATGTCTCTTTGGTAATATTAAATTCATTGAAAGATAAGTACCCCGAACTTGTTAGACAGATCAAAGATATTCAAACAAAAAGCCTCGATGTCCCAAGAGAGTTAAATCGAGAGCTTATCAGTCGTTTAACAGAGGATCTATTTAACTGGTATAACAAAGCAAGAGAAGATCTTGGAGTCATTTCTTCTTCAATTAAAATTGATCGATTAATATCTTTAGTAGCAGAGTTTCAAAAAAAACTAGTTTCAATTCATCCATTTATTAATGGTAATGGCCGCAGTTCAAAAGAGTTAGCTCTACAATATCCATTAATGAAAGAAGGCTTACCTCCTTCTCGTCTAGTAGATTTTAACAGTGACATGTTTCTTAGTAATGATAAATGGGCATACGAAATCAAAGAAGGCTTAATCAATTCAAAAGAACTAATTATAGATTTCATCAACCGATCATCTTTAAATTTAAGTATTAATAATTCTCCAGAACTTATTTCACCTCGGTCATTGCGTCAGATAGAAGTTTCTTTTAAGAAACAAGGATCTAAGAAAATTTATCAAGGATATGCAAAGGAACTTATCGACAGTAAACAGTTTCTTTCTTTTTATCTTAAATATTTAGAAAACAATCCTTTGTTCGAATCTCGAACCATTAATAATCCATCTATTGCTTATGATGAAATCCTAGACGCTTTCTTGAATTTTCAAAAAAACTCTCACCTTTATTATGATCATAAAAAACATGGAGTTGGTCTTTTAAAACTAAACTTTGCAGATGAAGATTTCATTCAATGGTTTGGTAAAAACACTTATCATTCTAAAAAACAATATGAAGCTAAAATGAAACTCTGGTATAGTGATGAAATAATATGGAGAGGCCTTTCTAATCAAGTCCATTATGTGCAAGAAGAGGAAGTAGTTTCAATGTTTAAAAAAATTCATAACCATTTGATCTCGAATGATTTAGGGAAATTTTTCAGAAATGATCTACCTGAAAAGAAGATACTTGAAAATATTGCAAAAGAATTCAGACAATACAACCAAGGACTTTTTGATAACTCTTTTGTAAAAATGGCAAAAGATCATTCAGAAGTTGGTCCAAATTATAGAGTAAGCTATGGATACTCAACTTCTAAAAAAAGAACTGTTGGTAAAGCATACGCAATGGGAGCAATGGTTATCGCACCCTATGGCAAGCATCATAACATTGAATTACAAAACAAATTAAAATCACGAATATTAGTCGGGATGAAAAGAGCAAACAAAGACATTGATCTCACACGACTAAAACAATTACGCCCAGAGTTTTCTTATAAATATGGAAGACAACAAGAAGTTATGGGAGTTGGTGCAGCTGACCCTGATTCTGTAGAAATTATTCAAAGTATCGATGAATTAGGCAAGGTCATCTTGAATTATTATAGAAATCCAGACAACCCTTCTCAAATTCTCGTGTTTACAGGTGAGTTTCATCCAAAACAAGATGACCTAGCTAATTTCGATATTCTGAAAGTCATTAATTTATAACTTTTAACTTTCCTAAAATATAAAAGGAAATCAATCCAACCGCACTATAAAGAAAGACCCCCCAGAACATATCGACTATTGCCATACTCCAAGAGTAATCTCTTAAAATCGCTCGATTAGTTAAATCAAAAACTCCATAAACAACGAAACCAAGTGTTGCTGATCGAGTAAGTACATCAAATAAACCTTCTGGAGTCTTCAGCGCAAAAACAAAGTACTGTAAGGAAAAAGCCATTATTAGATATACTAATATCGCTGCATTTAATCTTACTTGAAATTGATTATTCTCAATTAAAGCAATACTTGATAACTCTCTTTTCAAAAAGCTACCAGCAAAAGAAAACCAAATCTTCTCAAGGCCTAGAATTAAAACTAAATGCAAAACCATTCCTACAATAAAATTCTTCATTCGATAAATCCAATGATGTTATTAAGATACGAAAATATGTTTAAAGCCATTAAAATAAGTATAGGCCAAATTGTTAACTTCATTCCTAAGACTCTATTTTTAAAATTCATCTTATCTTTAATTGCATAAAAATGAAGTCCACGGCCTAAGCAAAAAGCAAGGCCTAGAAGATGCAGTATTAGCCAATGATATATATTTGATAGATCAGCTAAGAAAAAAAGAATTAAAAATATTGGAACATATTGAGTAAAGTTATTATAAGCGCTAACAACTCCTAATAATTCATTATTTTCTCCAAGGCCTAAAGAAATTTGAAGTTTTTTTCTTTTCCGAATTATCATCATCGTAAAACGAAAGAATAGACAGGCTAGCAAAGCAGCATAAAGCGAAGTTATCATATTGTTTATTATGCTTTAATCAATACAATACGTCTTTTTATCTATCTCAATTTTATGAAATAGAGTATAAATTCTTTATAATGAATATTGAAACCTTAAAATCAAAGCTCTTGGATGCTCAAAAAGGTAATAAGACTGCTTATAATGACTTTCTAAACCAAATTCAACAATATATTAGGCTTAGGGTTCAGAAGAAAATATTTGATAAAAATGACCATGAAGATGTCATTCAAAATATACTTATTGGCATTCATCGCTCACTTCTAACTTTTCATCCAAGTAAGAAACTAACTCCTTGGATCAATGCTATTATTGAATTCAAATCAATAGATTATATTAGAAAGAAGACCTCAATTAGGACTAGAGAGCTGCAAGCTACTGATGATGAAGTAACAAATCTTCCCGCTATTTCGAATACTGATTATGAAATGATTGATTTGATTAATTCTTTACCTAAAAAGTATTCCGAGCCTATTCTACTTACCAAAGTACAAGGCTTTAGCACAAAAGAAGCCGCGCTAAAAATGAAACTTAAAGAAAATGCTCTAAGAACAAGATTATCAAGAGGTATTAAAGAATTAAAGCGTCTCATCAAGGAGATCAATCATGAATAAAAAATTAATAGACATATTAACCCAAGATCTTACTCCAACCCAGCCTCTATATTCTCCTTTAAGAAGATCATTTAGTTTTGGTATATTCTTAATTCTTTTCTTTGCACCGCTTATAGGATTTATAAGCGGATATCGAGAAAGTTTGTCTCAAGAACTTCTTCATCCTAAGGTTTTGTTAGAAATTTTTTTAATTATAACAAGTTTCTCTTTTTTGCTCCTTGCTAGTTTTAAAAGTGTCATTCCAGGAGAAGATCTAAAAGTTTATATTTTTTCAGGATTCTTCTTTTTATTCTCATACTTTCTAGTCCTACTCTTTTTCTATATAAATCCTTATGAACACTCTTTTATTCATGCTCATAATCATCAATGTGCTACACATTTATATTTGTTTTCAGCCATCGCTCAATGCACTCTTCTTTATTTCTTGAATAAAGGAGTAGCGATGTTTTCATATAAAACATCTCTTCTAAGCTCTCTAAGTGTTTCTTTGTTAAGCTTAATGTTAATGAACTTTACGTGTATGTTTGATTACAATCATATTCTTAAACATCATTTCATATCATTTCTTATTATTTCTTTAATTCTTACGCTACTGAGTTCTATTTTCTTTAAAATACAAATTCGATGTGAAGGAGAAAAACTTTGAATTTCAAAAAAATCTTTTTTTTCATAATGATACTATTGCTAGGTGTTGGGATATACATGTCAGGCTTACTTGAATATCTCAATCTAGATTATATTAAAAACAACCTTGAATCTTTTAAAGATTATAATGAGCAGAATCCATTTCTAACAATCACAGCTTTTGCTCTCCTCTATATTCTTTGTACAGCGGCATCTTTACCTGGCGCTACACTACTAACCCTAACTGCAGGCGCTTTGTTTGGATTTATAAAAGGTGTCATTATTGTATCCTTTGCTAGTAGCATAGGTGCAACCTTAGCCTTTTTGGTCTCTCGTTTTTTAATGAAAGATACTATTCAAAAAAAATATGGCGAAAAACTAAAAGTATTCAACGAAGGAATCAAAAAAGATGGTGCAAGCTACTTATTTACTCTACGTATGCTTCCAGTTTTTCCTTTCTTTCTAATCAATCTGGTTATGGGCCTGACTCCCATAAAAACTTTAACTTATTATTTTATTAGCCAGCTTGGAATGCTGCCTGGAACAGCTGTCTATGTAAATGCAGGTTCTCAATTATCTAAACTTGATAGCTTAAAAGGTATTATGTCACCCTCCCTCATCGCTTCTTTTGCTTTGCTGGGATGCTTTCCTCTTATCGTTAAGTTTGCTTTTAAATTTTTAAAGAAGAAGGAAGTTGCATGAAAAACTATAAAAAGCCCAAAAGTTTTGATTATAATATGATATCTATTGGTGCCGGAGCAGGTGGCCTTGTCACTTCATATATTGGTGCTGCTGTAAAAGCAAAAGTTGCCTTAATTGAAAAACATAAGATGGGTGGAGATTGTCTTAATACAGGCTGTGTACCTTCAAAAGCAATTCTAAAAAGTGCCAAAGTTGCAAAGATGATCAAAAATGCTTCTAAATATGGATTAGAAAATCATGATCTTAATTTAAACTTTAATCAAGTCATGTCTCGGGTTCATAAGGTTATAAAAAAAATTGAACCACATGATTCTATAGAACGTTATACAAATCTCGGAGTTGATTGTATTACAGGTGAAGCCAAAATTCTTTCTCCCTGGGAAGTAGAAGTTAATGGAAAAGTTTTAACTACTAAAAATATTACTATTGCTACAGGAGCGAGACCTTTTGTGCCTCCCATTCCAGGTTTAAATGAAATCCCTTACTTGATATCCGATACTTTATGGGAGTTAAAAGAACTACCAAAAAGATTTTTAGTTATTGGAGGAGGGCCAATTGGCTTAGAGATGGCTCAATCTTTTCAAAATTTAGGCAGCGAAGTGACAATCGTCGAAATGGCTTCTCGGATAATGGCTAAAGAAGATGAAGATGTTGCCATAGAAGTTACTAAGCATTTAGAAAAAGATGGAATCAAAATTTTAACTTCTACTAAGCTAGAAAAGTTCTCAAAAGAGAATAATCAAAACATTGCTCACCTTGCAGACGGATCAAAACTCATTTTTGATCAAGTTCTTCTCGCCATTGGAAGAAGACCAAACACTACAGGCTTTGGTCTAGAAGAGTTAGGAATAGAGTTAAATCAAAATGGAACTATCAAAGTTGATAAATACTTAAGAACAACTAAGTATAAAAATATTTTTGCATGTGGAGATGTTGCTGGTCCTTATCAACTTACCCACATGGCTGCTCATCAAGCATGGTTTTGTGCGGTAAATGGACTCTTTGGAATATTAAAGAAATTTAAAATTCATTATCATGCAACATCATGGGCAACATATACAGACCCAGAAGTAGCGACGGTTGGATTAAATGAAATGAGCGCTAAAGAAGCAGGTATTGCTTATGACGTCACAAAATATGAATTAGATGATTTAGATAGGGCCATAGCTGAAGATGCTGATTATGGCTTCGTAAAAGTTTTGACTTTAAAAGGTAAAGACAAGATTATTGGGGCAAGCATAGTGGGAGTTCAAGCAAGTACGATGATTATCGAATTTGTCACAGCTATTAAATATAATATTGGTTTAAATAAAATACTTGGAACAATTCACGCCTACCCCAGCTTTGGTGAGGGTAATAAATATGCAGCTGGAGAATGGAAGCGCTCTCAGATAAAGAAATGGCAAATGGATATATTAGAAAGATTTCATAAATGGAGACGATCATGAAAATATTAATTTTACTTTTATCTTTAAATCTTTTCCCTAGTGGGAATAGCAACAAACAATACAATCTAAGCTCTACCCAAACAAAGATTGCCTTTGATCACAATCATCAAGCTTGGAATGAAATTCTAAAAAACTACGTAGTCCCAGGGAAGATTAGCACGTTATTTAAGTACAAGGCCTTAAAAGCTAATGTTTCTTTGCTTAACTCTTACTTAAAACATTTAGAAAGTGTATCAGATTCTGATTTTCAAAAATTTAACAAAAAACAAAAACTTAGTTTTTGGATCAATGCTTATAATGCTTATACAGTGAAATTAATTATTAATCATTACCCTTTAAAATCAATTAAAGATATAAAAGGCGAAGGTGGCTTCCTTGGAGTGGGTGCAAGCCCATGGAAAATTAAATTCATAAAGCTTTTAGGGAAGATGCTTTCTTTAGATAACGTAGAACATGATATTATTAGAAAAGATTTTGATGAACCAAGAATCCATTTTGCTGTAAACTGTGCTTCTATGGGATGTCCTTCTCTTTCCAATAAAGCATTTAGTGCCAAAGACCTCGATAAACATTTGGAAGATGTTTCAAACGCTTTTATCAACAACCTTCAAAAAAATAAGTTTGATCTTAAATCTAAAACATTTTATGCTTCAAAAATTTTTAAATGGTATGGTAGTGATTTCAATAAAAAATTTGGATCTTATAAAAAGTTTATCAAAACTTTAAGACCAGAACTTTCTGATTTAGAGCAATTTAAAGTAATTTGGAATAATTATGGATGGAATCTTAACGAGAGTCTTTAAACTCTCAATTTTCTTTATTATTACTAATCTAGCTTTAGCTAAAGGAATTACTCCTTCCGTTCTTATGTTTCATGAATGGGATTTAGATGCATGTCCGCAAAGAGCTAAAAAGTCCTTAACTTTTAATCAAGGATCTATTCACTTTTTACTAGCGGGGCAGTTTATCGCTCAAAATAAAAAAATAACATCTTTTTGTTATAACACTACAAACTTACAACAATGCAAAAATATTGATCAAGGCCTGATAACAAAGATAACAAAGAAGTTAACTGACTGCTTCTCCGTTATACCTAAAAAGATAAATACATATATAACTATTCATCTCAATGATTCAAAAGGCAGTGGATCAATTTGGAGAAATGAAATAATTTTTAATCCAAATCATAAGAACCAAGGTTTTAGTTATAAAGATTTTTTAATCACTCCATTTCTTAAAGCAATTAAAGAAAATCAATTAAAGCATGTCTCCCTTTCCTTACAAGGAGAGATGGGAGCAACTATTTTTAGCTTCCCTCAAGAGTACCGCAAGCTTATAGAAGAAATCCAAACTAAAGACCCTGCAATTAAATTAGGTATTTCGCTCAATTACAATAAAATTTCAGGTGGAATTAAAAATTATAACACAAAGGAATTACAACTGTTATTAGACTCTATTAACTTTCTAGGTTTCTCTGCTTATGCTCCAATCTCTAGGTGGGTAGGAGTAAAGCATTTCAATCGCTACATAAAAAATTTTAGAAAAGAAATAAGTAGAAAAGGCCTTGAGTTATCAAGATCTTTGGATCTAATTTTTAGCGAAATCGGATTGGGTGGAGGAAATTGGTTAAATGATGGAAAAACTCCTGGGAAAACTATTTCCGAAGTCGCTGGAGCTCCTTATGCTGGAATTCATCGGTTTAATGGTAGCAATAACCCTTGGAGTAATTTAAGGCTTAAGCTATTTCGACGCAGATATTTTCTAAAATTAAAAAATTTTCTAAATAAGCCGAACTCTCCAGTAAAGTCCGCGCATATCTGGAATGCTGGTTCATGGGATATTCATGGAATCTATCCGGGGACTGAGGTATTTAGAGATTTAGATCTAGTTAAGAATCTCTGACTAGGCGCGCATTCTATATTTTTTTCACTTTTCTTTCCTTACTTCGCCTTTTTTCTTTCTTATTGTAACATGCTCCAGTCTTTGTACGAATACAGTTTTGAAATGAGTATTTCAAAAAGGATTAAAATGAAAAAAATATTTTTACTCTTTACTTTATTAGCATGTGGTTACCAAGAAGATAATCAAATGACAAAGCTAGAGCTGAAACAATCATCTAATGCTCAAGTTGAAATTGATGAAGAGCAGTTAACTCTAAAAAACTTTACTGAATCTATGGATAATTTCTTAAATGAGTTTGTCCTGCTAAATCCAAGATCTAAATCATTTGATACTCTTGTTGATTATAAAAAAATCTCAAAGCTAAAAAAATCTCAAGATCAAAAATTTGTAAAAACTTATAGTTTAATTTCTCAATACCTTGCTCAAAAAAACTTGCTTAATGATTTAAGCAAAAATGAAAAGATTGCATTAATGATCAATGCTTATAACTTTTTCACAATAGACTTAATTAGTGACCACATCAGCAGTGGCATAAAAAGTATTACAGAAATTAAATCCCAAGGAAAACCTTTAGGATTTGCTATCTTTGATGTTTCAAATTTTAATTTCAATGGATCTAAGATTTCACTCAACAGATTAGAAAAAACACTTCTATACAAAGAAGTTCAAAGCCCAAAAGGCATAGATGCCAGGTTTCATTTTGCCGTTATTTGTGGGGCTTTAGGGTGTCCTATTTTAAATACAGAAAGTTATAAAGCGGCTCAACTCGATTCTCAGCTAGACGATATTACCAGCAAGGGACTTTTACTACCAAGAAACCTTCAGGGTTCTGGAAGCAGCTATCAGAAAACAGCGCTGTTTGATTGGTATGGAAAAGACTTTTCAAATCATATTTACAAAGGCAATAAACTTGGATCTTTTCAAAAATTTATAGAGATCTATTCTAACACTCAAGTTTCAGGAAATGGTAGCACCATTGACTATGACTGGAGATTAAACATTAAATAAAAGGTCATCATGAAGTACTTTACACTTATATTTCTTTTTTCAGTGGCAGAAGCAAATACCTCTACTGCATTATTAAAAAAACCTAAGTTTCTTAAATCATTAGTTTTTCAAACTAATATTGAAAGCTCTGATAATTTTGCTCGAGTTGATAAAGATCTAATAGATTCTAACTCATCTATTGATACCAAAGGTTTAGAAAACCAAACCATTAATTATTCACTCTCTTCAGTCATGAAATTCAAACCTTTAAAGAAGGGATTTCTTATCAATAAAAATAAGATCTCTTTCTCTCATCAACCAATTGATGCTTTTGATGGAGCAATAAATCCTTCTCGGATTAATCCAAGAAACACTTTCATGCTAGACAATGACCTTTTAGCTATTTATCTCATCAATAAGAAAAATCAAATAGGACTATATAACCATTTCGTTTATTCATCAGGAGATTCTTTCCAAATCAATCCAAGTGTCCCTCAAGATTATAAACTTTTAACAATAAATGAGGATCATTTTAAGATAGGACAAAGCTTTTTCTATCAACATCGATTTAACAAAGTGTACTCTTCGCGATTAACAATCGGAGCAAAGCTTGCAGAATATGATAGCGATTATTCTGTTTTTAAAGAAACTCAAGGAGAACAAAACGATAATTTATTAACGAGAGGATTAATTGATAATAATTTTAAGATTTCAAAGAATGCTTTTCTGAAAATCCCTCTAAGTTATGAAAAAACATATTATAAAACTCGATTTGCTCTAAAAAAAGATGGTAACTTTCAAACAATAGGATTAAAAAAGAGAGAGACATTAGAAAAGTTTCAAGTAGTTCCGAATTTAAAATTAAGTTCTAAATATATCGATTTTTCAATAGGATTAGGCCTTGCTCGTCAACGAGATCTTTCTTATGGAGCAAGAGATTACTCAGGACATGTCACAAATCTTAGTTCTAATATTAAATTTGAAAGATTTAGTTTAAATCCTTATTATTCATTTTCAAAATTTGACTATAGTAACGCAAAAAATCTAGATGGGTCATCTTGGCTTGAATCAACAACGAAGTTCGGAGTTCAACTAACTGCTTATAACTTGTTTTCTCCTCTATTAACTGGGAATTTAGGCCTTGAAAAAGAAGAAGCAAAAGATAACTTTTTTGCAGGAAAGTATAGTAACACTAAACTTTCAGCAGGACTCAGTATTAATTTATAAAACTAGCGCACGGCTAAAACCATGCGCTAGCTTTATCTTCTTTTTTATTCTATTCCGTGATCATGTTCATCTTGCCACTTTTGAAGCTCATCCCATTTACCTTCTGCTGCCATTCTAGCTTGCTTAGGCCAAGATCCAGGATTTGCCATTTGAAACCTAGAACCTGCCGCTGCTAAATACTCTTTGATTTTGTCAGGATGAGTATCAGCTAAATCAACCCATGTTTTGATTCCATTGTTTTGCAGGATTTCAGCTATTTTAGGGCCAATACCTTCGACTATTTTTAAATCATTAAGCTTTATCCCTTTAGGTAAAACCATGGTGCTCGCCGTGCTTGCAACTGGTGCAATACTAGAAGTTGCTACATTTCTATGATCAACTTCTTTTCTTTTTCTACAACATCCCCAGATCCACCAACCAAGTAGTAAACCTAGTAAAAACGCTAATAATAATCCAAGCCATATTGATGTTAATATACATGACATTTCTATTCTCCTTGAAGTTTAATTTCTATTCTTCTGTTTTTTGCCAATTCTGAAGCATTTGCTTCAGATGTTAGTGGCTTAGTTTCCCCATAACCTATCGACTCAACTCTAGATGATGAAGTTCCAAATTCTATTAATTTTGACTTAACAGCTCCTGCTCTATTCTCAGATAAGGTTTGATTAAAGCTTGCAGCTCCTCTTGTATCTGTGTGCCCTTCAATTCGAACACCCCACTTAGGACACTTGCTTAAAGTATTGGCAAGTGATTGAAGCAAAGGATAACTAGAGCTACTAACATTATAATCAGAAGTATTAAACAAAATCTTCTCTCCTGCGAGTAGAGAGTTAATTTCTTTTTGGCAGTTAAATTTAGGTAAAGTAGTCACCGTTGTAGAAACTACTATAGTTTTACTAGGAAAAGTAATTGCATAGCTTGCACCTCCAAGTCCTTTTAATTTACTCTTCACCAAACCTGAGAGTCCTGTCTCAGAATAACTTCCATTATAAATACTTTCTTTACTGTTCATTTTTAAAGAAGATATCCCATCAAAGTTCGACAGATAAGGAATGGCATTCACAGCTAAGTTTTGAAAAAGAGATACTCCTTCTCCTGAAAAGTTTTCGACTACTAATTGATCAATGAAATTTCCTGCTCCATAAATAGATTCAACCTTACTTAAGATAGCATCTTTTACTGCCTGATTCGGTACTACACCTTTAAGCAAGATTCTCTGGTTAGGATCAACATATCTCTCAGCAAAAATATTGTACTTATCAATACTTCCTGCTGTCATCCCACTAGTATCAACTTCTCCGTTACCACAAACCATACAAGCTTCTTCAGCTCTCGCTTGCTCTTCCTCACTGCCTGCAACTCCCGATAAGGCAACATTTAATCCTTCATCAACATTGACTTGCAAGTGAGATAAATTTTCTTTTGCCAGATTATCTTGAATTTTCTTTTGAACAATTGGTCTTAACTCGGGTGCTTTTACTTTGTGCACGTAGTAAAAACCAAAAATTAAAAAGATAAAAATTCCGATAATCCACTTTAAAATAGATGGCATCATTTTCTCCTTTATACTCTTTGTTATAAAAATCTAAAAAAAGTCTAACAAAGATCAAGAGTTTGCGAAATATTATTGGAGATACGCGAGCATTTTTGTCACTTTTGGGTGCAAATAATACTAAAAAAGTGAAAGTTATTAAAAGTAATAATATTTAAAAATATTCTTATCAAAACTTTTCAAATCTTTTTTACTAAACTTTAAAAGCATTTTTTTTATAATACCTCTTATATAAGCTTTACCATAAAGAATTTTTTTAGAGCTTTTTAATTTTATTTTTTTCTTAAATAATTGAACTAAATTAAAAGATGAATCTATTTTTTCTCTCAATTCCTTATCTGAACTTATTCTCTTACAAAGATAATCTCTTACTTCAACTTCTCTTCTTCCTTTGCCAAACTCAGACATCACTAAAACATTAACTCCAGCCTTGAGAGCTTTCTCAGCAGCTAAACCTATAATATGAGGGACAGCGCCCAACCTATAAGTAAATGATTTAATTCCAAGTACTTCCCCTAAGGCACCCATGGTAAAATCATCTGAAACAACGAGCCCCTGAAACTTAAACTTCTGCCTTAAATATCCTGACACTATTTTATGAGAAAAGGTTGCTATATTTTTATCGAGATTTGCGTAATATACATGGCCTATCATGACACTGGAAGTACCATTCGCAATCGCTTCTTCAAAAGGTTTAAAATCATTTCTTTGAAACTTAGGACACTTTTTTTCATCATAGCAAAGTCCATTATGCGTATCTACAATACTAATCCCCTGACCTGGAAAATGTTTTGCACTAGAAAGAACATATTTTTCCATGCCCTTAATTATCTCACTTCCGTACTTTGCTACGAATTCGTGATTTTTAGAAAAAGCACGGTTATATTTTGTAATCACATTTTCAGAGATTCCATGATCTAAATCGAGAGAGGGGCCAAAATTCCAATTAAAACCAACACTTTTTAATTCAGATCCTATCAATTCTCCTATTTTTCTTGCTTCTATTAAGCCTTCGGCCTTCGGAAGAATAGAAAAATACTTACCCAGCAATTTTGCCGATGGGATATAAGTCATCTCTTTATATTTTTTAAGCCTTTGAACTAATCCTCCTTCTTGATCTATAGTCATGAAAAGAGGAAGTTCTGAAATCTCTCTTAAGGACTTAAGTTCTTTTGCTAAGTCGGTTATTTTTTTAAATTTGGAAAGGTCATGAGAAAAACCAATGATCCCACCAAACTTATTATGTTTCATATATTTAATAAAATCTGGAGATTTTTTATAAGTTACAATCATAAGTTCTGAAATCTTATCTTTATAAGAAAAGCCCTCGTGAGAGCAATCAAGAATTGATGAAAATCCTAGCTCGAAAAAAAATAAAGTGAATAAAAAAAATTTCATCGATAACTTAATCCACAATCAGGACATTCAGCTTCAGTCGGCTTAAAGTCAAAGCCACAAGCTTGGCACTTCACTTTTTCTTGAGTTGGATCAAATACCGAGTTAAATAACTCTGGATTCACATCAAGCCCAGCATAATTTCGTTCATTTTCATCTTTGAAAAATTGAATTATTTGTTTTTGATCTTGAGAAAGCCCCCACATTTCAACTCTTACAGAACAACTTCCAGTTCCGCAGGTTTCTCCATTATGCTTTAAAAATATTTCGACAGTATTTTCTTTTAATTGAGCTTGAATTCTTTTGGCGTCTTGGATCTCAAATACACCTAAGAATAAGTTTTCTTCATTATTCATGAATATAGGTTATAGTGCTATTTAGAGAGCATCAATAGCTAATTCTATCTCTAACTCCACAAAACCAGTGTATTTAAAATCAAATCCAGGTATTTTCCCAGCTTGTATGTAAGCATGAACATTTAAAGGCCTTTCATCTTTAAGAAAGTTCATGAAATTCGTGTCTGTATTGACATCTATCTTGGAACAAATTGCAGAGTTACACATCTTAGGTAGATGGATTTGGCCATCACTCATCAATACTTCTCTAAAATCCTTATTAAAATTCGCTCCATCTAAGAGCTTCTTTCCCTCATCATTCGTTTCTACTAATAAAACATCTCCAAAGGATGATAAGTCAATAATTCCCAACTCATCTTTATGAGGTTTAATATAATTTAGAATTCTAATCATTTCATCTGAAGGAGCTTTAAATAAATATCGATTTTTTTGATATAAAACCCTCTTAGGTGGCTTTATCATTCGTCCCAAATGAACAAAGTCTTTTTCTTTTGCTCGTGACTTTTTAGTTGGAGCATTATCAAATAAAAAGTCTATTTCTCTTACTCTATTTCCAAACTTTCTTCCAAATAGCATTGGAACGACAATTCCATCTTTTTCTGGATCTAGATCTTCTCTATGAGATAAAGATGCATGAACACTTTTCATCCAACCAATAGATGCTTTCGTGCCTATCTCTCTTTCACATCCTTTTTTCAGCGTACATGAATCTAATAAGAAAAAGACCCTTTTTAATTTTAAAGACTTCACTAATGGATAAACCTCTCTAGGAAGTAAAAGACTTGAATCGACTCTCATTTTTCCTCTTCTTAAATCTCTTGCAGCAAAATTAAAGAAAGCTCCCTTAAAAGACCTAAAAAGTCCGCCAATCGGACTTTTTGTTTTTGCTCCTAGAACATCTTCATCTGCGTAATATCCAAGATCATCTTCTACCAAAGGGTATTTAAGAATAATTTTTTTAGATTGTATTTTTTCAACTATCGAGCTTGGAGCTGCTAGTGATTCGACCTCACTTTTTTCTCCACAAGACAAAACCAATAAAATAATAGCAAAAATATAAATTTTCATAGGATAATTCTAACTCAAATTAGAATTAAGTACCTGAAATCTATCTTTTTTACATGGTGTGTCACCTTTTTTAACATTATGTGTTATTGATGCTTATCTTTTGCAACGGGATTTTACATGAATCGAAAATACATTCTACTTCTTATCACTCTTCCTCTCATTACCCTAGGAGCTTACTACGACACTCTCCCAAAAGGTGTCAGAACTCTAGTTTATAAAAGAGTTCAAACTGGAACTGTAAATGGAAGCTTTGATCAATCAGGAAACTTTCAATCAATGGATCAAAATTTTAGTATTGATTCTCAAACTTTAAGTGGTGTTGATGGATTCGCTTCTACTGCTCAAGATATTCAAAGTGTTGCTCCTGAAGCTTGGGAACAACTTTCAATAGGTAAGTATAGACTTGGAGCTGAGGCAAATATCAAAGTTAATGCTCTAGCACTGGGTTGGGGATTAAGTGAAAGATTAACAGCTTATGGATTTATCCCTTATTTCAATGCTCAGGTGAACATGGAATTTGAGAGAACTGGAGAAAATAATTACCAAGCCGTAGGCACTACCCTAAGAAGCAATAATCTTTGTACAGACTGCCAATCTGCTGCGAATGCAGTAGAGAACAACCTACCAGATCTAGGAGCTTCTGAATTTCAAGGAGTAATTACCCAAGATCTTGGTTATAAACCTTTAGGTAGCTGGCATGGTAAAGGATTTGGTGATGCTGAGCTAGGATTCATCTATAGAGTTCACAAAAAAACTAACTGGGGTTCGGCCATATCTTTAGGTGTAACAGCACCAACAGGAAGAATAGATGATCCGAACTTACTTCAAGATATTTCTTTTGGAGATGGTCAATGGGACTTATTTGCAGAAGTTGGAGGAGCTGTTCATTTTTTAGATAAATTTATTACAGTGAATAGCTTTATTCGATATACTCATCAGTTTGCAAGCGAGAAAAAGTTAAGACTTGGTGGAGGTTCAGGAATAGGTCTCTCAAGTCAAATAGGATTATTTAATCAGAAACTTGGAAACAAGGCATTATTCTCAATTAATTCTGAATTCTTATTATCTAAAATTGTTACAATTACTCCTGGCTTTCAATTTGAAATGAAAGGCAGTGATTCCTATGAATCTCAATATACAGAAGCGAATATTGCTCTTGCTGAAGCTTCTAACTCGAATAAATTCAATTACAGACTTCAATTAGAGCTTTCTTCTATTGAACTTTTTAAGGCAAAAAAATTCCCTCTACCAGGTAAATTCGTGATTGGTTATCAAAAAACTTTTGCAGGACTCAACACTACAAAGCTTAACCAGATTGACGCAGAATTAAGATTATTTTTCTAAAAAACCTACTTTTTTCAAGCTAATTTTCATTATTAATTATTTTTATTTTTAATCATTTTCTGAATGAAAAATGTTGCTTAATGATAAATATTTATTACCATATTAATAATTATTAAATAACTACTAATTTGCTAGGAGGATACCGTGGCAGTAAGAAAAAAGAAGACTAAAAGAAAAGTCGCTAAAAAGAAGACTAAAAAGAAAGTAGCAAAGAAAAAGAAAAAAGTTGCTAAGAAGAAAAAGAAAGCTGTAAAGAAAAAGAAAAAAACTACTAAGAAGAAAAAGAAAGCTGTAA
>JAHDBN010000029.1:4670-10165 GCA_020630335.1 Bacteriovoracaceae bacterium | reverse complement strand
GAGTTCTCTTTTATCTTCCCTCTAGTATCAATTAAAATTTTAGATGACTTTGCAATTAATGCATAATCGAAATCATCATGATCAGTTGCTAAAATAACACAATCATACTTTGAAAGATTATCACTGTTTAATTCTTCACTAGATAATGAAAAATTATATTTTCTAGTTTTAGGCATGTGAGGGATATAAGGATCAGAATAAGAAACTATAGCTCCTTTCTCTTGAAGTTTTTCAATAATTTCTAAAGATGGAGATTCTCTCATGTCATCAACATTTTTCTTATAAGCAATTCCAAGTAATAAAACCTTAGATCCTTTCATTGAAAGTCCATGATCATTTAAAGCATCGTTTACTTTGCTAATCACAAAGTCAGGCATTGCACTATTAACTTCCCCGGCTAGTTCAATAAATCTCGTATGAACTCCATACCCCCTTGCTTTCCAAGTTAGATAAAAAGGATCTATAGGAATACAGTGGCCACCAAGACCAGGGCCTGGTCTGTAAGGGACGAAGCCAAAAGGTTTAGTTGCAGCAGCATCAATAACTTCATGAATATCAATACCCATCTTATCGGTAACAACTTTCATTTCATTTACTAATCCGATATTTACTGCTCTATGAATATTTTCTAAAAGTTTAGTCATCTCAGCAGTTTCTAAAGAGCTGACCTCTACAACTGTATCAATAATCACTTCATAAAGCTTTTTACCTACAGCTAAACAATTAGATGAAAAGCCTCCGCAAACTTTAGGAATAGTTTTCGTATTAAAATCTTTTCGACCCGGATCTTCTCGTTCTGGAGAATAAATAAGATAGAAATTTTCACCTACTTTAAACCCATGTTCTTCAACTCTAGGAGCAAGCTCTTCTCTTGTTGTACCTGGATAAGTAGTACTTTCCAAAGAAAGAACTTGTCCTTCTTTAAAATATTTAGAGATATTCTCCATTGTCTTCACAATATAGCTTAAATCAGGCTCTCTATATTTAGTTAAAGGTGTTGGGATACAAAGAATGACAGCATCTACGTTTGAGATTTTAGAAAAATCAGTTGTTGCTTCAAAGCCAGTCTTAATAGCTTTTGAAATATCGTCTCCAGATAAATGCTTAATAGGAGAAATACCTTTATTAAGGTTATCAACTTTAGTTTGATCTATATCAAAGCCAATAACTTTAAAGTTCTCTTCTGAGTATCTAAGCATAAGTGGCAGCCCAACATATCCAAGACCCACAATTCCTATGATAGCTTCTTTGTTTTCAATTTTTTTTATTAAATCATTATGCTTTGGCATGCTCTAAAACCTTTTTAGAAATATACTCAATATGCTCATCACTTACATAAGGATGCATTGGAAGACTAATAACTCTTTTCGCAGCACTTTCAGCGATAGGACAAGAATCATTATAACCTAACTTTTGATAAATTGGTTGATGGTGAAGGCATTTTGGATAATGCACAGATATAGGAATACCTTCAGCTTTCATCTTAGGAATAAATTCTTCTCTATTAGAAATCTCTAATGTGTACTGAGCATAAACATTTCTATAGTTATCTGGATTTTTTTGAGTTTTAAAATGATCTTTAAGTTTAGCATCATATTTTTGAGCAACTAAATTTCTTAGCTCTATTTCCTTTGGAAAGATTTTTAATTTCTCAATTAAAATTGCAGCTTGCATCGTATCAAGCCTGCTATTTACTCCAATGTAATGATGGGTATATCTTTCTGTTTGCCCATGATTTGAAAGTGATATAATTTTTTCAGCAAGAGCATCATCATTTGTAAAGATTGCTCCACCATCACCATAACAACCTAGAGGCTTTGCAGGAAAAAAACTTGTAGTAGAAATATTTGAAATATTACAAGAAAAGTCATTATCAATTTTTGCCCCAAAACTTTGAGCAGCATCTTCTATTACTGTAATGTTTTTCTGATCAGCTATTTTTTGAATAGCATGAAGGTTTGAGCAAAGTCCATAAAGACTCACTGGGATAATTGCTTTTGTTTTTTTAGTAATTTTTTCTTCTATTAATTTTTCATCAATATTATATGTATCAGGATCTATATCAACGAACACGGCTTTTGCTCCTAATAAACTTATTGTCTCTCCAGTTGCAAAAAAAGTGAAAGGTGTTGTGATAATCTCATCACCTGGCTGTATATCAATGGCCATCATGGCAATCATGAGAGCATCTGTTCCATTAGCACATGCAATAGAATATTTTGCTCCACAAAATTTCGAGAGATCAGCTTCAAGTTCTTTTACTTCAGGGCCTTTAATAAAAAAACCATGATTGAGAACATCATTAAGACGTTTATCGATTTGAGGTCTGATAGTTTCTAGTTGTTTACCAAGGTCAACAAAAGATATTGAATTCATGTATTATCCTATATTTTTCTTCAATTAATATCCTATTAAGGCATAAATGGGAAGGTGAAGAGTCTTGAAATCAGTTTAGATTCTCTTCACATAGAGCTAATATAATAAGCTTATGAACTTTAAGAAGATCTTATTTGTTGCTGACAACTTCTACCCTGAAGTATGCGCTTCTACGAATAGATCATACGCTAATATTAAGGCATGGAGAGATATAGGACACAAAATAGAGGTCGTGACGACAGCTCCTAATTTTCCCAAAGGTAAGGTCTTTGAAGGCTATAAGAATTGGTTTCAAACAACGCATGAGATCAAAGATATTCCTATTCATAGAGTATTAACTTTTATTGTTTCGAACTCCGGCTTTTTTTTAAGGATTTTAGATTTTTTATCTTTTGCTTTCTTTGGAGCTCTTAGATCACTTTTTATTAAAAGTGACATTATTTACACATCATCTCCTCAATTTTTTGTGAACTTTATAGGCCTTTTTTATAAATTGTTTAAAAGAAAAAAATGGATTCTTGAGATTAGAGATTTATGGCCTGAATCAATCGTGGCCGTAGGTAAAATGAATGAAGGAGTAGTTTATAATATTTTAAAAAAACTAGAACATTTCTTCTATCGTTACGCCGATGAAATTATTGTGGTGACGAAACAACAAAAAGAAACTCTTGTTAATGAAGGAATAGAAAAAGATAAGATTCATATCTTTTATAATGGAATATCCTCTTTTGAAGAGAATAAAGTTTTAAATGACTCTTTAAGTGAATTTGAGCAATATACAGATAAAAAAGTACTAGGATATTTAGGAACAATTGGTGATGCTCACGATTTAGAATCCATCATTCATTTAATAAAAGAAATTCCAAAGTATCATCTGCTTATAGTAGGTGAGGGAGCTAAAAAAAAGAAATTAGAATCAATTATTAAAAAAGAAAATATCCAGAATGTTTCTATTCACAATGGAGTCTCGAGAGATTTAATCCCATTTTTAATTAAGTTTGTTGATATAGGGTTAGTACATCTTAAAAATAATAAAACTTTTAGAGGGGCCCTTCCATCAAAAATTTTTGAGTTAGCTTCTCTCAGAGTTCCAATCATGTGTGGAGTTCAAGGAGAAGCCAGGGAAATGATTAATCATTACAAGATAGGTTCTTGTTTCGAGTTAACCCTTGAGAGTTTCAAGAGATGTTTAGATGAGATTTTCGAAAAAGAAATACCAGAAAAAAAATTTAAAGACTTTGAAGCTTTATTTCAAAGAAAAAATATTGCGATTAAGATTGCGGAACAACTTTTTTAATTCTTGAAGATAAGAAAAAAGAAAATAGGCTCATTAGTACTATCGAAATAAGAAGAGTCATTTCTCCTGATAAAATTTTAGAAGAAATAAAAGAGAACATAATTATAAAGATGCTTAAGATACTTAGAATCGCAGTTGCTTTCATATGAGTTATTCCAGAATCAACTAATAAATGATGAAGGTGTTTTCGATCTGGAGATAAAGGAGATTTTTTTTCTAAAGCTCTAAGAGAGAAAACTCTTAAAGTATCAAATAAAG
This sequence comes from Bacteriovoracaceae bacterium, assembly GCA_020630335.1. Lineage (GTDB taxonomy): Bacteria > Bdellovibrionota > Bacteriovoracia > Bacteriovoracales > Bacteriovoracaceae > JAHDHG01. The sequence continues at coordinate 6,234 of JAHDBN010000029.1, read as the reverse complement.
GAAGGATTAATATACTTATCCCAACTGCGGGCACACCTCTAATTTTAAATTCTTGAGGGCCAACGTAGAAACGATTCATTTCAATAAACTTTATAACTAATATAGCACTAATTAAGCCTATTAACATTGAGCCTGTATCGCCCATAAATATTTTAGCAGGAGTTTTATTATAAATAGCAAAAGCAATTAAGGATCCAATAAGAGCGAGCCCTAAAAGAGCGTAATGATCTTTTCCTATAAGAAAGAACCAGAGTGTAAAAGTAGATGTTGATATGATCGCGGTACTCGCTGCAAGCATATCAATTCCATCTATAAGATTAAAAGCATTTGTAATGACGACAACAGTAAAAAGACTTAGAGCAATACTAAAGAAGTGGGGGATTTCATGAATGCCAAATAAACCATACATACTTGTCAGGCGAATATCAGCGAAATAAATAACAATGAATGCAGCCATTACTTGTGCCGCTAGTTTTTTATAAGAAACAAGGTTTACAATATCATCCTTAAAGCCTGTAAAAAAAATAATGATAATAGCAGCGATAATATATTTCAGTTCTATTATCTGAAAGTCATTAGACCAAAAAAGTAACGAAAAAAGAAAGCTTCCAAAGATTGCGATTCCACCTAGATTGGGAACTATTTTTTCATGATGTTTTCTTTTATTAGGAGAATCACCCAGCCCATTAACTTGAGAAATTTTAATAATGCTTGGAATTGAAATATAGCAAAGTATAAAACTCGTTATAAGAGTGGCCAATAGTCTAATTTCAATACTCATAGTTTTATTTTTGATGTAAAAAGCTCTCTAATACCATGTGCAGAGCATCATAAAACCATTGATCTTTCAATAAAACCTAAATAATCTACATATAATGATCCAAGACAACTATATATATATATTTTTATTCTTTTTCTGCATCCTTATGGCCCATATAGGCTTTTCAGCGTTGAATCTCCAATGATTAAAGAATTTAAGCGTGTATGGAAAACCCTAGAAGGTAATCAGGCTTCTTTTCTTTTTTTCTTTTTAATCGGTATACCTTTAGGAGCTTTAAAGTCTTATCAAGCGTATTTAATCAAACCCTTAATCGATGAGGGACTTAAAAAGAATTCTTCTTTTGATGATATTATTTCTTTCTGTGCTCTTTTATTTGGCTTGAGTTGTTTGAATTATTTGTTGAGATATTTAAATGGCTGGGGGTTAAAGAAAACAATCGCTTCTACGGCTGCGATCTTAAGAGAAAAATTAACCACGCATTTACTAGAGATGTCTCCTTCAGAATTTTCAGGTAAAAGAAGTGGAGATATCTTAAATATTGTTTCAAATGATGTAACCATTTATACCAAAATAATTACTTTACTTTTTTCTTTAATGAGAGACTTCATGACAATTGCTTGTCTGTTGGGAGTTCTTTTTTATCACAATGCAAAACTCACTCTTGTTTGCTTGGTTATGTTACCAATTTATGCGTTTCTTTTAAAAGTTCTAAGTTCGAGATCAAAGAAGCTTGGAAAAAGTTCTAGAACTATAAGTTCTCAAATAGCTTCAGAGTTCACCCAA
>JAHDBN010000029.1:0-4570 GCA_020630335.1 Bacteriovoracaceae bacterium | reverse complement strand
GTAAATTATAGAACTTGGTCCGTCTCAGGAGATAGAGTTTTTGATTTACTAAAATCTTCTAAAATTAAAAAAGAAGCTGAAGTTTCGCTAAAGTATGGAGACGTAAAAACGAAGAACATATCTTTCGCATATTCCTCTAGTTTAAGCTCTAATAATGACTCCAAAAAAGTTCTAAAAAACTTTAATCTAGATATTTCAAAAAACAAAAAAGTGGCCCTTGTAGGCCTTTCAGGCTCAGGAAAATCAAGTTTTCTTAAACTTCTATTAGGACTAGTGAACATTCAGGAAGGTGAGATTTTAATAGGGAATCAGAGTATTAAAGATTTAAGCTTGGAGCAAAGAAGTCATCTCTTTTCTTATGTGCCTCAGTCTCCTTTTTTATTCAATGAAACAATTAAAGAAAATATCTGTCTTCATGAAAAATTTGATTTAGAAAAATATAATTTAGTTAAAAAGATAAGTTGTCTTGATGAGTTTATTGAAAGTTTAGAGCAAAAAGATTTAAGCATAGTAGGAGCCAAAGGTTCTCAGATTTCAGGGGGACAGGCACAAAGAATTGTTTTAGCTAGAGCACTTTATCAAGACAGAGATATTTTAATTTTAGACGAAGGAACTTCAGCTCTTGATAATGTACTAGATTATAAAATCCAAGAAGAATTACTTTTATTAGATAAAACAATTATTAATGTTTCTCATCGATTAAACTCAGTGAAAAACTATGATGAAATTTATTATCTTCAGGATGGTAAAATTATGGAGCATGGGAGTCATGAAGATTTAATTGCTAAGAACTCTTTTTATAAAAAGCTTTATAGCTTCCAAGAGAAAAGTCCTAACTAGAGAAAAACCTTCTTTCTATTTCAATACAAATCGCATGATAAATAGGTAAGTGATATTCTTGAACTTCATGAGTGATTTTTGAAGGTGCCTTTATACAAATATCTGAAATCTCAGAACATAAACTCTGAGCTTCTCCTGTTAAAGAAATAGTTGTAATGCCTTTTACTTTAGCGACTTCTAAAGCATGAACAACATTTTTAGAATTTCCTGAAGTTGAAAAACCTATAAGAACATCACCTTTTTTTCCAAGGGCCCAAACTTGTTGAGCATGAGCAAGAACGGGATCGACATCATTTGAAAAAGCACTAATTGAAGCATGCATAGTTGTAAGAGATATAGCAGGAAACCCACCTTGCAATTTATTAGCTATTTCTTGATTTTCAAACAAGGCCTTATCATTTTCACTTAAAGGCCTTTTTAAAAGAAAACCTTTTTGCAGCTCTCCACAAAAATGTTCCGCATCAGCTGAAGACCCACCATTTCCTACAGTCATTAATTTATGATCATTTTTAAAGCACACTTCTAAAGTATCTACTGTTTTAACAATATCAGATTCTAAAGATTTAAGAATAGGGTAGCGAGAAATAAGATCAGAATGTTGTAAGCTCATAAGATGAGTATAAGAGAATAAACTTATTCAGACAAAAGCATCTGGAAGTCATCCAGTGTAATTTTACCACTAAATTCACCTGTGCTCTTATTATCTAAGAGATCATCAAAAAGTTCTTTTTTCTTCGCCTGAAGAGCGAGAACTTTCTCTTCTACTGAATTCTTAATAATAGGCCTATAAACAGTTAACACGGCTTCTTGACCGATTCTATGCGCCCTATCTACTGCTTGGCTTTCTACTGCAGGGTTCCACCAAGGATCCATTAAAAAGATATAGCTAGCTTCTGTTAAGTTAAGTCCTAAACCACCGGCCTTTAAAGAGATAAGAAAGATTTCATTTTTTCCCTCTTTAAATTTTTGAATTTCAACTTCTCTTTTCTTTAAAGTGTAAGATCCATCTAATCTAGAATAATTCCATTTTTTCTCATCTAATCTTTTCTCAATCACATCTAGGTATCTAGTGAATTGAGAATAAACTAAGACTTGAGCATCTGGTAAAATTTGCTCTAAATTCGTCATTAAAAAATCAACCTTAGAACTTAAAATTTTATCACCAGCTTGCCATAAGCAAAGTTGTCTAAGATTTAAAATATTTTGAAGAACTTTGATATATTTCTTTTCTTCTTTATTATCTATAAGTTCTTGTCTGATTTCTTTTAGTTTCTTATCGTATTGCTCTTTTTCATCTTGAGAGAAATTTAAATAAATTGTCTGTTCAATTTTATCTGGAAGATCATGTAAAACTTGAGACTTTGTTCTTCTCAAAATAAAAGGCTTAGCAATTTCTTTTGCAATAAACCTTGCATCTTTACTTCTCTTAAAACTTTGAAAAGCTGAAGCCTCTCCCCATACACCAGGAACAGATAAGTCCAAAATATTATAAAATTCAGACAAATCGTTTTCTACAGGAGTACCAGTAAGGCATAATCTAAAATTCGCATTGATCCTTCTAGAAGCTTGAGAACCTAGAGATTTATAATTCTTAAGCTTTTGAACTTCATCCATGATGAATACGTCCCATTCATACTTAGATAACATTTCATCAGCTTCTTTTCTTAAAAGCCCATAACTTGTAATGATGACTTTATCATCTTTGGTAAAGCTTCTATCTTTTCCATAAAAAAGAGTAGGTTTAATGTCTGAGAATTTCTCAAACTCACTTACCCAGTTAGCTAGAATTGATACCGGACAAACGATAAGAACTCTTTTGCACTTATGAATAATACTTTGAAGAAAGCTAATTGTTTGAAACGTTTTCCCAAGACCCATATCATCAGCAAGACAAGCACCTAGCTTTAAATCATATAAAAGGCTAATCCATTGAAAGCCAGTCTCTTGATATTCTCTTGGCGTTCCATTGATATTTGTTGGGTATGGAAATTTAGGGAGATTTTCAATATTTAAAAGTTTCTGGCAAATCTCAACTTCTTCTTCAGTTAGAAGATCATCTCCTGAGTAATTATAGAGATGGTAAATATCAAACAACCTACATTTATTAAATTTAATATTAAATTTTAATGGGTCATTCTTATCTTTTTCAGATTCATCAAGATATTTTTTTACAAATTTTAAATACTTAGACTCAGCCTCATCAAGAAGAATAATTTGATCATCTTTTTCTAGTGTATTTGAATTTGGATCATAATTTTTTAAAAGAAAGTAATCATCTTCCGAGAGATTAATATCTATATCAAACCAATTAGTAGAGGCCTTGTTTCTTTTAAAATTAATACCAGAGGCCCATTTTTTAACTTTTTTATTTTGATAGGTAAGAATAATGTCTTTGTCTTTTAGAGATTTTAAAAACTTTACTAAAACATCTTGAGATTTTCCTTTGATATAATTAAAACTCATCTGTGATGTTGATTCACTATATTGAGCACTGAAATATGTTTGCTCATCTAGGTTTTGCAAGACAAGCTCAAGAACAGAAAAAAGATGCTCTAAATCAAACTTTAGAAGTTTATTTTCGTTGAAATCATAATCATAAAGATCTTTAGAGCTTTCTAGAATTTCAAAAAAAGCTTCATGCTTTTCATTAAATTTTAAAGTTAAAAGATGTTTTTTATACTCTTGATCATGAGCGAAAAAATAATTTAAAAATTGTTTTAACTCAATCTTGGATTTAAAAGAAGATAAGATACCTTGTTGGTAAGATAAATATCTTAAAAATATAGGCAAGATCAAATTATTTTCAAGAGTGAAATACGAATAAATCTTAAGAGTATATTGAGCAAAATCTTCAATTGAAATATGATGTTTTGGTGAATGATGCTGAGATAAATCAATCAGTTCATCTTCTATGAAAAAATCAATGTTTTCTAACTCTGGATGGTTTTTAAGTTGAGTTAATATAGACCAAATAGGAACAAAATGATTAGATTCCTCAATAAATTTAAAAATTTTAGCTAGAGAAGGATCAATACTTTTAAGCTCACCAGTTTCCCAGTTAAATAAAGATTTTGATTCAAAGACAGAAACTTTGTCATAAACTTTTTCATCTTTATAAACAATCTGTATCGCACTTACTGGTTGAGCTTGATTTTTTATTTCAACAGGTTTTGAAAAATGAAATTGGAAGCGACCCTTTGTAAGCTCTTGAGCCTTTGGATAATCAATAACTTTGCCATCTGTTAATTCATACTTTATTTGATTGAAATGTTTATAATTAGAATTAACAAGTTTGTTTCCAGACTTAACAATCTTTCCAAAGTATTTAGGCTTGGCAATATTAGGATCAAGATTGGCTTCTTCTTCATGTATTTGAGTTAGATCAGTATGATTAATAAGATAAAATAATAAAAAAGAAACAACGTGCTCACATAAAATATCTTTTTTTCCCTTTATACATGAACAATTTGTAATGAGTTCATCTGAATCTACTCTTTTTTGAACCTTTAAATTTAAAATAGGATGACCCAACTGAAGGCCAGTCGCTAGAAAACTTTTCGGAAATTGCCCTTTATGAAAAGAGCATTGAAATTGAGAGCGATCTAAGTTTCTAATACCTTTTTGTAACTCTACTTTAGAGAAAAACTTCAAAAGATGATCATGAAAGATCTGTGGTAGTTGTTGCATAAAATTTTCTTATTTAGTCAAAAGCTTAGTATAGCAGAGAAAT